>JBMSOD010000181.1:0-6696 GCA_049422085.1 Burkholderiaceae bacterium | reverse complement strand
GCCGGGCGCTCGAGGCGCCGCGGGAACTGCGGCGACGCGGCGCGCGCGGACGTGATCGGGTGGCTCGCCTTTTCAGCTGGGAGGCCGTCGCTCAGGCCCACGAAGCCGCGTTCGCAGACCTGCAGGCCTGGCGCGACAGCCAGCAGGTTTCCGCATCACTCCAGGGGGGGCGGTGAGGCGCGCAAGGTCGTGGCATCGACCGTGGTCATGTTGAAGGCCCGCCACTCGTTGGTGACGTACTTCATCCGCCCATGGCCTGCCTCGCCATTGTTCGGCTGGCCGGGCGCCCATCCCGAGGTCAGGTCGCGCCAGTAGTCCAGGCCGGTATAGCCCAGGAAGCGCGCAATGGACCGATCGTCGGGCCGTGCCGGGTCATCGACGACCAATCGGGCCTGGTAGGTGGCATAGACCCCTCCCAGGTCGGCACGATCAAAGGGTTGCCGGCCGCAGCACCAGAAGTGATAGGCATAGGGCCAGACCGGCTTGACCGAAAGGCCCCCGCTCGACTCGGTTCGAACCTGAGCGGGGAGCACATCGTTGCCCTGGCGGAAGTCCTCGTTGTACATCGAGCCATCCACCGAGGGAGAACTTCCCAGGCTGCGCCAGGTACGGGCGCTCTTGCTGAAGACATAAAAGCGCATGTTGCGGATCTGTACCCGGGTATTGGTCGCAGGACTTCCCTCGCGCGCAACGAAGATCACGCCCCAGGGCAAGGCATAGCTCCAGTCGGTGGGCGGATTGTTGCCCCAGTCAAGACCCGGGCCTGTGAGCGTGCCCCAGCCCGCAAAGGCGATCGGCGTTCCCTCGTGGGCCAGAGTCATGTCGCCGATGATGGTGTCGATGGTGTTCAGCGTCGTGCTGACCGCTACCGGCACGGTGGTGCCCGAGGTGGTGCCCGAGGTGGTGCCCGAGGTTGTCCCCGAGGTGGTGCCCGAGGTTGTTCCAGAGGTCGTGTCCGAGCTTGTCCCCGAGGTGGTGCCCGCAGTCAGTGCCGAGGCGGCACTGTTGAGCGCATTGGCGACCGATTGCAGGGTTGCATTGGTGGTGTCAGCGCCGCCGCATCCGGCAAGAGCAGCCAGCAGTGCCGCGGTGATCATGGTCCGAGGCCAACCGGGTTGACCGGTCGGGTGGGTTTGAGGCGAGTGGTGAGGCATGACAGACGTCCATCCAGGCGTGTGGCACGAGGCGCATCGAAACGATGTGCAAGAGCCAGTCGAGGACCGCGAGGGCAGAGTCTTGCGGCCCCAGGATTGGGGACGTTCGAAGAGCGCTGCAGCCGCGGGGCTTCAGGACTGTGCTTGGACAGCCCTGCGCCGAACGCTATCCAAGGGGTCGCTGCAGCGAAGGGGTCGCCGGGATGACCGGACGAAATCCTGCGATGGTTGGTTGTCAAGCTGGTGGGTATTGTCAAGCTTTCCAGGGCCTCGAACCGATGGCCGGACGCCGGGGGCCGATGAGTGCTCATCCCTGGCAGGAGGTCAGCGTCCGGATGTGGTGCCGCAACGACGCGCGAGGTCATCGTCGGTGCTGTAGCGGCTGCGTTGGTAGAGGGCCGGCAGATTGTCGGGGCGCTTCGGGCGCTGCAGCAGCCACTCGGCCACCTGCGTCCACAGGTCCGGTTCGCGAAGCGCGGGCTCCTCCCGCAACTGGCCTGCACGTCCCTCTCGTCCTTCTTGTACTGGTTCTCCTCGTGGATAGAGCGTGATCCGTCCCGATGCAGGGTCTCCCTGGACGATCCATCCTGTGGCCTGATTGCGCAGAAGATAGGGATGGGCTTCGACCGGCAAGGGGTCACGGGCCTGGTCAAGCAGACCGGTGAGCCGATCGAGGTCCAGTGCGATCACCAGCGATCGAGTCGCCCACAGACAGCTCGCAGGGCCACTGTAATGTGGCTGCAGCGCGGGATCGGCCTGGCACAGCCCTGCGGTGATTCCTCCTGCTGCAAGCGCGCCATGACCGATGAACCATCCCCAGGTGAGATCCAGCGCCCTCAGGGCCTGCCCGGCCGGGATGGAACCGGGGGCGACATGCAGTGATCCCAACAAAGGCGCAGGGAGCGCCATGCGATAGCAGGTGCTGCGCCCGATGGCCGGGTGGCCTGCAGGACCGATCACATGCCTCAGAAAGCTTGCGAACTCGCCCTGATGCTCCCTGACGAAGTCGCCGCCAAACTCCGGGTCGATGCGACGCAGCCAGTACAGGCTGTTATGGATGCCCCAGGCGTTGTAGTAGTCGATGCCATGGGGTGGATCACGAAACCAGCCGCGACCACGATGCAGATGCAACAGACGCTCCCAATGGGTCTGCATGCGGGCATCGAAGCGTCGCACGTCCGCCCCGAGGGCCCTCAGGCTGCGATGCACCAGCAGCGGAAACAGGGTCCAGTTCCCGTCGAAGGGCACATGTGCCATCGCGCCCGAGAACCAGCGCAGCACCTGTTGTTTCTGATCATCGGAGAGCGGTGCCCAAAGTGACTCGCGCCCGATCCACAGACCCAAGGCCAGGTCCGCCGCCTCGACATACTGCGGGCTGAAAGGCCGGATTTCGCCCCAGGCTGTTGGCTGCCCGGAAGCGGTTCCCTTGAGCAGACCGTCGCGCAGTGCCTGAGACATCAGCAAGCCGGGTCGAAGTTCGGGGTCTTCGCCGCGTGCGAGCATGACCGCCGCGAGCGGCATGATGCGTGCAAACCCTTCCATGCCGTCGACCGCACGGCCCGCGACACTGGGCAGCCCCGGATAGTGCGATCGAGTACCGTCTGGCGTTCGATACAGACTCCAGCCTTCCAGGAGGTGACGGGCCAGGACAAGATAGTCTTCGCGACTCAATCCGGTCCGGGCACGATCGAATCGGTCCTGAACCGTCGACAAGGGCGTGCGTCGGGGTTCGCGTTCGGGGCTGCGCTCGCTCCAGCCTGGCACCGCGGTCTTCGAGCGGATCAGCCATGTCGCGGCAAGGGCGCTGCTGGCAAACAGGATGACCGCCAGGAGGATCAGGCGCCAGCGGCGCAGCAGCGCGCGGCGTTCGGTCATGGCCTCTGGCGGATCAGGTGGTCGGCAAGCCGCAGGGCAAGCTGCACGATGGTCAGCGTGGGGTTGGCCGCGCCCCCGCCAGGAAACACCGACGAGCCTGCGACATGCAGGTTGGCCAGTCCATGAACACGTCCGTGGCGGTCCACCACGCCATCGCGTGGATCATCTGCCATGCGGGTACCCCCCATGTGGTGGTTGCCAACCGTCTCGTCATCGCCCGGCCAGCCCGCATCGGCGAGCAGCCAGTCATCGAGGCGCAGGCGTCCCTGTCCCCGTCGCGCCAGTTCAGCGCCGAGCAGCGTCGCGCCGCTGCGTGCGGTGTGACGGTCCTGATCGTCCAGCCGCCAGTGGATCTCGGGCCGTGGCATCCCGTATCGATCCTGGGTTGGACCAAGCACGATCCGATTCCAGTGTCGCGGTGCCTGCTCCCAGGCAGCGCGCACAAGCACGCCGCACACCAGGCGTCGACCGATCCGTCTGAGCATGAGCTGGCCGAGTTCGGGTGCCGTACAGGCCAGGCGATGGGCAATCTGCAGACTGCCTTCGCGTTCGCGCCTGACCAGCCTCAGACCGATATTGAGCATGCCCAGACTGCGGATTGCCTCGGGCTGCGGCATCAGCCAGGCGGTGTTCCATGCATCGAAATGGAAGGCGGCCTGTTCCTCAAGAACCGCCTCTCCCAGCGTGAAATGGGGATGCTCGCACCAGTAGCGGCCCAGGGAGCGAGGCTCGCGCACGATGCGTCCGCCGCTTTGCGCATGGGCCCAAAGAAGCAGCCTGCTGTTTTCAATGCCGCCGGCGCAGAGAACGAAATGCCGTGCCCGCACCCGGACGCGTCGCCCCTGGGCGTCTTGAGCCACAAGCGCAGCAATGGAGCCCGAGGATTCTTCAAGCCCGGTGGCGCAGGCGCCCAGGGTCACCGCGACCCGATCGTTGCGCTCGATCCAGGGACGGTACTTGTGCCCGAACTGCACCGGCGGGGAATAGCGCATCCGAACCATCCGAAGCTGGCTTCCGTACCTCTGTTCGGCTTCAGGCCTGCCGATTTCAAGGATCGCCTCGGCCTGCCTGGCCCAGGGTTCGAGATCCGCGGCACGGATCGGCCAGGCCGTCGACAGCCCGGGCACCTTGGGTTCGAAGTCGATCGGATCGAGCGCCTTGCAAAAGCCGCCCCAATGGTGAGAGCTGCCGCCAAGACAACGCAGTCGAGACCACTGCGGATCGAGGGGCAGATCGCTCACAACCTCGCCCTGATAGTCTTCCTGAAGCTCGGGCTCCACTTGCGCTTGCCCCGCCTCGAGCACCAGGACCTGCCAGCCAGCCGTGGTGAGGGCCTGTGCCAGCGTCAGTCCGGCCGGCCCGGAGCCAACGATGCAGGCATCCCAGATCCTCGTGCTGCCGGCCAGTTCGGCCACAGACGTGCTGAGCATCGGTGCGTCAGCGGTCCGATGCGAGCAGGACCCAGCCTTCTCGAAGCGAGGGCCCGGAGTGCCTGGGGCTGGCCTGCCTCGTCGATCCGGTAAGGCCTCGGTGCCCGGCTGCCGCGGACCCCTGCAGGGGAACCCTCAGATGGCGATCGAAGGCGAGGGTGAAGGTGGCCATACAGGCGCGCCGGCGCAGTCGTCGATGATGGGAGGCAGCGATCATCATGCAAGCCTGCCGCCAGCATGGCGATCCGGATTGAGGCTGCTCAGCGTCTGTAGAATCCGGGTCGATCATGAAGCCCGACGCAGCATCCTCCCCGACCGCAAGCCCCGTATCCCCCGCCCGGCGCCGCATTCAGCGGCTCAAGCTGTTGGCCGTGCTGCTGGTCTGTGCATCCCCCGTCATTGCCTCCTATCTTGCCTATTACGTGTTCCCCCCGATGGGACGCACCAATTACGGCGAGCTCATCGAACCGCAGCGACAGGTGCCCGCGCTTGCGCTTCGGGGACTGGACGGTCAGGCCGCCGACTGGACGCCCCTGCTCGGCCAATGGGTGCTCGTGCAGGCCGATTCAGGGCGCTGTGAGGCGGCCTGCAAGGACAAGCTTCACGCGCTTCGACAGCACCGGACCATGACCGGCAAAGAACGCGAGCGGATCGATCGCCTCTGGCTGGTGACGGACGACGCGGCTGTCGAGCCTGCGGTACTCGAAGGGCATGAGGGGCTGAGGGTGATGCGGGTGGATGCGCGGCAACTGGCTGCCTGGCTGCCGGTCGAATCCGGCCGGAGCATCACGGACTATCTCTTCGTGGTCGATCCGCAGGGCAACCTGATGATGCGATTCGTTGCCGATGGCGAGCCCAGACGCATCCACAAGGATATTGCGCGCTTGCTGCGAGCCTCGAGGATTGGCTGACCCCGGGACATGAAGGCAGTGATGTCGAGCGCTCCAGGCAAGGCCCGCGTCGGTCCTTTCATCAGGCTGCTGGCGTTTGCCCTGTTTCTGACCTTTGACCTGATCATGTTCGGCGCCTTTGTGCGTGTCACCGATGCCGGTCTGGGCTGCCCCGACTGGCCGGGGTGCTACGGCAAGGCCAGCCCGATCGGCGCCATGGCGCACATCAGGGAGGCTGCTGCGGTGCTGCCCGATGGCCCGGTCACGGTCTTCAAGGCCTGGGTCGAGATGCTGCATCGCTATGTGGCCGCGGGGCTGGGTCTGATCATCATTGCCCTGGTGGTGCTTGCGCACCGCGACGCACGGGGTCGGGCCAGTGTTCCACTGGCCTGGTTCACCCTGGTCTGGATCCTGATTCAGGGCGCGTTCGGCGCCTGGACCGTGACCCTGAAACTGCAGCCTGCGATCGTGACGGCCCATCTGCTGGGCGGCATGATCCTGTTCGGCCTGCTGGTGGCGCAGTGGGTTCGCATCCAGGTCCGCGAGGGCCTGCCTGCGCTAAGCGCGGGTCTGCGAGGTCTGGCCTGGGTCGCCTGCGGGGTGCTCTTCATGCAGATCGCGCTGGGGGGCTGGGTCAGTACCAACTACGCCACCCTGGCCTGCGAGGATTTTCCAACCTGTCAGGGCCAGTGGTGGCCGGTGGCAGATTTTGTGCGCGGATTCCAGCTCTGGCGACCCCTGGGTCAGACCGCAGACGGAGCGGCGCTTCCGTTTCAGGCACTCACCGCGATCCATCTGACCCACCGGCTCTGGGCGATGCTGGCTTTCGCCGCGCTTGGGGTGCTCGCCTGGAAGTTGCGGCGCGAGGATGGGCGCACCGCCCGGTGGCTGGTTTTCTTCCTGCTGCTGCAGCTGACCACCGGCTTGACCAATATCTTCCTGGACTGGCCGCTGGCCGCCGCCGTCCTTCATACAGGAGGGGCCGCCGGGCTGCTTGGCCTGACGCTCATGGTAGCCTTGCGCGCGCCTTACCGCTCTCTCTGATGGACCTGCTGCACTCCCAGGCTTCACTCGCGCACACGGCGGGCCAGTATTTCGCCCTCACCAAGCCGCGCATCGTCATGCTGACCGCATTCTGTGCGGTGATCGGCATGGTGCTGGCTACCGATTCGGGCGTGCCCTGGCAGGTGCTTGTGTTTGGCACGGCAGGGATCTCGCTTCTGGCCGGCGCAGGCTTCACGCTGAACTGTCTGGTCGAACGCGGCATTGATGCCCGCATGGCCCGGACCCGCGCCCGCCCGCACCCGGCGCCCCGTCCGGGCAGCCCGCGCCGCCGGAGTTTACCGA
>JBMSOD010000180.1:0-6696 GCA_049422085.1 Burkholderiaceae bacterium | reverse complement strand
CGCTCACCATCAAGATGAATGCGATCACCGAGTGGGCGGCGCTGCCGGCCACCGAGATGTTCCTGCGCGATCATCGACACGATTCCGACTTCAGCGCCTTCATGTCGATCTGGTTCTACGAGGAGCAGAAGCACTCGCTGGTGCTCATGGAGTACCTGCGACGCTTCCGCCCCGACATGCTGCCCACCGAGGCAGAACTGCACGCAATCCGCTTCGAGTTCGATCCGGCGCCGCCGCTGGAGACGCTCATGCTGCATTTCTGCGGCGAAATCCGGCTGAACCACTGGTATCGCTGTGCCTCGATGTGGCATACCGAACCGGTCATCAAGCAGATCTACGAAACCATCTCCCGTGATGAGGCCCGACATGGCGGGGCCTATCTCCAGTACATGAAGAAAGCCATTGGCGAGGTGGGCGATGCTGCCCGATCGGCCTTTGCCAAGATCGGTCTGCTGATGGCCAGCGCGCGGCGCGCCGCCAAGGCCCTGCACCCGACCAATCTGCACGTCAACAAGGCGCTCTTTCCGGAGGACACCGTGCAGAGCCGCCTGCCTGATCCGGGCTGGCTCGAGCACTGGCTCGATCAGCAGATCCGGTTTGACGAGGGCTGGGAGACCAAGGTTGTCGAGCGCATTCTGCACAACCTGTCCCTGCTGCTCGAGCGCGAGCTGCCAAGCGTACAGGCGCTCAACCGCTATCGTCGCGAGCTGAAGGCGGCGGCCTGATCGGCCGGGCAGGCCCTGAGCTGGGCGGGCGCCCCACTGGCACCGAGCGCGTCTTTCTGACGTTCGATCAGCTGGACGCTGGCTTCGCTGAAGGGCATCCGGGCCACAGTCAGCGGACCCGCGCCTGTGCGGGCCGCCAGATTCAGCGCAGCGGCATCGGCTGACTCGATACGCAGCACGGTGGTGGCCGGAGGCCCCCCACGCGCAGCAAGACGCGCGCCCGTCTCGCCGGACAGGATCAGCCTGCGTTGCAAGGCCAGCGCATTGCTCACCTCCCGGAATCGGCCCAGCACGATGGCGCCGCGCAGGCCACCTTCACGCATCAGCACGATGTCATCGACCAGCTTGCGCGCTCGCAGGGCCTCGAGCCGGGTCTGCGCTTCACCCTGAGGCGGCCACACATACACCCACCAGGTCTCGGTGCCTGCCGGCAGAAGCATGGTGAGGAGAATGGGCTGCTCACCCAGTGCGCTCTGCACCGTCAGCGTCTGGGCCTCGGTCAGCGGGGCGAGTTCGACGCATCCTGCTGCGATCCAGGCCGCGGGGGGATTGCCCGCCTGCAGGGCTGACGCCGAGGGGGACTCGGGCGGCATGGGCAGCAGGGTGGCGCCGCCCGGATCGCTGGACTTGCCGGAGAGGGCATCCGCATCGGCCTTGGGAGTCGGCGCCTGCTGCCCATCAGAGGGCCCTGCATCCGGCACGACACGCAGACGCTCGGGCATGACCTGCCGCGCCATGCGCTGCGGTTCACGGCCGTCGCCACCGTAGGGGGCCATCCAGCCCTTAAACCAGCCGTAGAGCACCAGATTGGCAATGACCAGCAGGGCAAGCAGGACCTTCATGACACCCGTGTCGCGGTTTATCTGCCTGACTGGGCTGCCTCGAGCTCGGCTGCCAGTCCGAGCAGGAGGGCATCGGCCCCGAAGCGCCCGACCATCTGCACGCCGATCGGCAATCCTTCCGTGGACCAGGCGCCGGGCATCGACAGTGCGGGCTGGCCGGTGACATTGGCCAGCGGCGTAAAGGGCGAGTAACCCGCGATGCCACGCGGCCCGATGCGATAGTCGACGAAATCGGGATTGGTCATGGCAAAGCGGCCCAGCACCGCGGGCGGTTCGGCCAGCACGGGCAGCAGCAGGATGTCGTATTCACGCCAGAAGGTGCTGATCCGACGGGTAAAGGCATGCAAGGCACCCAGTTGCTGCAGGTAGCGCGGACCGCTGATGCCATTGGCAAACGCGACTGCGCCATGCACGGTGGGCGACAGGTCGTCTGGCCCGGGCTCACGGCCCAGCGCCTGCGCGCGGTGACGTACCGACATGGCCGTGCCGCTGGCCACGATTTCCATGGCGGGCTTGAGAAGTTCCATCACATCAAAGCGCGGGCCCGCCTCCAGCACCTCATGGCCCAGCGCCTGCAGACGCGTGCCCGCAGCGCGCACCGCCTGCGCCACGTCGGCATGCACCGCTTCGCCTCCAAAGGTGCGATCGAGCAGCGCGATGCGCAGTCTCGGGGCCTTGCCTCGCAGTGCCGCATGCACCGCCTGCATGGCATCGCCACGAGTCCATGCCGGGGCAGCATAGGGGGCACCCTCATCGATACCCGCAGTCACATCAAGCGCCGCTGCGGTATCACGCACCGTGAGCGAGACCACATGCTCGGTTGCAAGGCCACCCCAGGCCTCCCCGGCCACCGGGCCGGCAGGCATCAGGCCGCGCGTGGGCTTGAGACCCACCAGGCCGCAGTTGGCCGCAGGAATACGGATCGAGCCCAGTCCGTCGGAGGCATGCGCGATGCGCACCATGCCCGAAGCGACCGCAGCCGCAGCACCGCCACTGGATCCGCCTGCGCTGTGGGCGAGGTTGTAGGGATTGCGTGTCGGTCCGCCGTAGACCGTGGCCTCGGTGGAGGGACTCACCCCAAGCTCCGGGCTGGTGCTGCGCGCAAAGGGCACAAAGCCGGCTGCGTGATAGCGACGCACGAGTTCGCCATCGCGATCGAACTTCGTCAGTCGAAAGAAGGCCGAGCCCATGGACGAAGGCAGATCCGTGCAGGCCGTGCCCAGGTCCTTCAGGGGCAGCGGCACCCCGAAAAAGGGGCGTTCCTCGAGCAGGGCAGCCCGCTGGGAGTCGGTGCGCACAGACGCGAGCTCGGCGTCGAGCGCCGCGGCCCGCTTCAGCGCGGCCTCGGGCGCCTGGGTATCGATGGCATTGATCTTCGGATTGAGGCGGGTGACCGCGTCGAGACTGGCCTGCAGCGCGGCTTGTGCGGTGGTTTCACCGCAGACGATCGACCTTGCAAGGGCGAGGGCATCTTGAGAAGCGGGTTGCATGGTGCGGCTCCTTAAATCCGGTGTGAGCAAGTGTACGCATGCTGCACTGCGGTAAGCTTGCGCCCATGACAGGAAGCCAAGCCGCCGAATTCTCGGCCTACGTCACCTTCTCGCGTGACGAGTGGGCCGCCCTGCGCCTGAGCACGCCGCTCACGCTGGGTGCCGACGAACTCAGGCGTCTGCAGGGTGTTCTCGATCAGGTCTCTCTTGAAGATGTCGTCAAGATCTACCTGCCCTTGTCGCGATTGCTCAATCTGCATTTCCGTTCGGCCCGGACGCTGGCAGGTGTGCGAGACGAGTTCCTGGGCAAACCGGTGGGGCGCCGTCCGTATGTGATCGGCATTGCGGGCAGCGTGGCGGTGGGCAAGAGCACCTTTGCGCGAACGCTGCAGGCCCTGCTTGCCCGTTGGCCAGATCATCCCTCGGTCGCGCTGGTGACCACGGACGGCTTCCTGTACCCCAATGCCACGCTGCTCGAACGCGGTCTGATGCAGCGCAAGGGGTTTCCGGAAAGCTACGACCGGCGTCGCATGATCCAGTTCCTGGCCGATGTGAAGGCAGGCCAGTCCGAGGTCAGCGCACCGGTCTACTCGCATCAGTCGTATGACATCGTGCCCGATCTCATGCAGAGCGTGGCCCGTCCTGACATCCTGATCTTCGAGGGTCTGAATGTGCTGCAGACCGGCACGATTGAAGGCGGACGTTCGCCGTCGATCATCATCTCGGACTTTTTTGATTTCTCGCTCTATCTCGACGCCGAAATCGACCATATCCAGGAGTGGTATGTCGAACGCTTTCAGCGGCTGCAGCGCACGGTCTTCCAGAATCCATCGTCCTATTTCCATCACTACAAGGACCTCAATGAGGCCGAGTCTCGTGAGGTCGCGCTTGGCATCTGGAGCAACATCAATCTGGTGAATCTCAACGAGAACATCCTGCCCAGCCGGGAGCGTGCGAATGTGGTGCTGCGCAAGCGCGCCGATCACCTGATCGGGCAGGTCTGGTTGCGTCAGATCTGAGGTGGGGTCAATGAGCCGGGCTCAGGCGAACATCGTTGCCAGGTGCGCCTCACCGCGCTCGAGCGTGAAGTAGCGAAAAGCCTCGGCAGCGGGTGAGAGCAGGCGCGAGGCGCCATGCACCAGATGCCATCGACGCATCAGCGGCAGGCCCTCGACCACTGGCGTTGCGATCAGGCCGTGACGCCATTCCAGACCGATGGTGTGCTGAGACAGCAGGCTCACCCCGAGGCCGGCCATCACCGCCTGCTTGATCGCCTCGGTACTGTCCATTTCCATGAGAAAGATCGGCGACAGCTGATGCGCGGAGAGGTATTCCTCGAGTGCCGCGCGGGTGCCCGAACCGCGTTCGCGCACGATGAAAGGCTCGCGCGCCAGCAATTCGGCAGGCACGCTGTCCATGCCCGCAAATTCATGCGTGGGCGAGGTCACCAGCACATGCGGATGGGCCGCGAAGGGCTCGGCACGATTGGGCCAGTCGCGCGGCGGTCGGCCCATCACGGCAAGGTCAGCCTCATTGGCTTTCATGAGGGCCACCAGCTGCTCGCGATTGCCCAGGCGCAGGCGCACCTCGATGGCCGGATGTTCCGCATGGAACTGCGCCAGTAGCGAGGGCAGAAAGTACTTGGCAGAACTCACCATGCCCAGCGTGAGTACGCCACTCTCGACGCGCGTCAGGCGCGCCATCGCGTCCTGCGCTTCCTTGAGCGTGCCCAGCAGGCGACGGGCATAGACCAGGAAATATTCGCCCGCACCCGAGAGCACCAGCCGGCGCCCTGAGCGATCGAAGAGCGTCAGCCCCACCTGGTTTTCGAGTTCGCGGATCTGCATGGACACCGCCGGCGGCGTGAGGTGCAGGGCTTCGGCCGCCCGCTGCACCCCGCCCTGCCGGGCCACCTCGGTAAAGACCCGCAGCTGCCTGAAGGTGATGTTGAGGGGGCGTGCGTCCCTGGCTGGAGGAGATCCGTCCATGATTATTAAGTATTTACTTAATCAAACTGAATAAAAATCTGACTTTATCTTAATTGAATAGGTCAATACAGTCGCCTTCACGCCTCTCCTCCCTCTTATCGCGGACCTCACACCCGCCCACCGGAGCCTCCCCCGTGAATGCACCCACCGATCCCGGCCTGATCAACGACACCGATACCCAGATCCGAGACAGCAAGAAGCGCTACTCGGCTGGCGTCCTCAAATACCGCCAGATGGGCTACTGGGATGCCGACTATGTGCCGAAGGACACCGATGTCCTGTGCCTGTTCCGCATCACGCCGCAGGATGGCGTGGATCCGATCGAGGCCGCCGCGGCCGTGGCAGGTGAATCGAGCACGGCCACCTGGACCGTGGTCTGGACCGACCGCCTGACCGCCTGCGACAGCTATCGGGCCAAGGCCTACAAGGTCGAACCGGTTCCGGGCAACCCGGGCCAGTTCTTTGCGTGGGTGGCCTATGACCTGATCCTGTTCGAGGAGGGTTCCATTGCCAACATGACAGCCAGCCTCATCGGCAATGTCTTCAGCTTCAAGCCGCTGAAGGCTGCGCGCCTCGAGGACATCCGGATTCCGGTCGCCTACGTCAAGACCTTCAAGGGCCCGCCCACCGGACTGATCGTGGAGCGCGAGCGCCTGGACAAATTCGGCCGGCCTCTGCTTGGGGCGACCACCAAGCCCAAGCTCGGTCTTTCGGGCCGCAACTATGGCCGGGTGATCTATGAAGGCCTCAAGGGCGGCCTCGACTTCATGAAAGATGACGAGAACATCAACTCGCAGCCCTTCATGCACTGGCGTGACCGGTTCCTGTATGTGATGGACGGCGTGAACAAGGCCTCTGCCGCGACCGGCGAGGTGAAGGGCTCGTACCTGAATGTGACCGCCGCCACCATGGAGGACATGTACGAGCGGGCCGAGTTCGCCCGAGACCTCGGTTCGGTCGTGATCATGGTCGATCTGGTGATCGGCTGGACCGCCATCCAGAGCATGGCCGCCTGGTGCCGCAAGAACGACATGATCATGCACATGCACCGTGCAGGTCATGGCACCTACACCCGCCAGAAGTCGCATGGCGTGAGCTTCCGGGTCATGGCCAAGTGGCTGCGTCTGGCCGGCTGCGATCACCTGCACACCGGCACTGCGGTGGGCAAGCTTGAAGGCGATCCCATGACCGTGCAGGGCTATTACAACGTCTGCCGCGACTCATACACCCGCACCGACCTGCCGCGCGGCCTGTTCTTTGACCAGGATTGGGCGGACACCAAGAAGGTCATGCCGGTGGCCTCGGGCGGCATTCATGCAGGCCAGATGCACCAGCTCATCAACCTCTTTGGTGATGACGTGATCCTGCAGTTCGGTGGCGGCACGATCGGCCACCCGGCGGGGATCCAGGCCGGCGCCGTGGCCAACCGCGTGGCGCTCGAAGCCATGGTCAAGGCCCGCAACGAAGGTCGCGACATCGCCAACGAGGGCCCGGACATCCTGCGCAAGGCGGCCCAGTTCTGCACGCCGCTCAAGCAGGCCCTCGATACCTGGGGCGACATCAGCTTCAACTACACCTCGACCGACACCAGCGACTACGCCGTCACACCGGCCGCCTCGTCCTGAAGCCCTTCGTCTCAAACCTCTGGAGT
>JBMSOD010000179.1:0-6709 GCA_049422085.1 Burkholderiaceae bacterium | reverse complement strand
GGCAGCCGCATAGGCCAGCCCGACGAACCATCCAACCTGCGAGGCGGGTACGCCGAGCGCGGGGCCGGCCAGCGGGGCCAGCACCGAGGCTGCCGACATGGCCACGGTGGCTGCCGCCTGGACCATCAGCGTGCTGGACAGTGCAAGGACGGGCCGGTTGGGTTCGGGGTCCCCTGTGAGTGGGGCCTTGCCTCGTGTCATGATCTCAGCGCGTGGTCCATCTTCGGATGATCGCGCAATCCTCGCGCGCGACCTAACCCGACAGTTCCAGCCGCCATGAATCTATCCGACCTTCGCCGTCTGACCGATGCCCAGTGGGATGCGGACATCCTGCCCCGCCTGACCGACTATGTCCGTGTGCCGGCCAAGTCGCCTGCGTTCGATGCCAGCTGGGCCGCCCATGGCCATCTTGCCCAGGTGGTTGCCTCGGCCCACCAGTGGGCGCGCGAACGCGCCATTGAGGGCCTGAAGGTCGAGATCGTCAGCATCGATGGGTTGACGCCCTGCCTGTTTTTTGATGCGCCTGCCACCCATGGTTTGGGAGATGACCGGACCGTGCTGTTCTACGGTCATCTCGACAAGCAGCCCGAGATGACCGGCTGGAGAGACGATCTCGGGCCCTGGATTCCGAAGATCGAGAACGGGCGCCTGTACGGACGCGGCGCGGGGGACGACGGCTACGCCCTGTATGCCGCTCTGACGGTGATTGCTGCGATGGATGCCCAGGGCATGGCCCGCCCACGCTGCACGGGTCTGATCGAAACCTGCGAAGAAAGCGGCAGCCCAGACCTGCCGGCCTACCTCAGGATGCTCGCACCGAGGATGGGGCAGGTTCAGCTGGTGGTCGGACTGGACTCGGGCTGTGGCAACTATGACCAGCTCTGGGTCACCACCTCCTTGCGCGGTCTGGTCACCGGCGTACTCACGGTCGAAGTGCTGCAGGAGGGCGTGCATTCGGGCATGGCCAGCGGCATCGTGCCCTCGTCGTTCCGGATTGCCCGGCGGCTTCTCGATCGACTTGACGATGCCACCACCGGGCAGTTGCGGCCAGGGGGTCTGCATGCACCGATTCCTCAGGAACGCATTGCTCAGGCGCAGGCCGCGGGCGCCATCCTGGGAGATTCGGTCTGGCAGCATTTCCCCTGGGTGGGCTGCAACCACGGCCCCGATCCTCAGGCTCACGCGCAGCCGATGACCACAGATCCGGTCGAGGCCATCCTGAACCGCACCTGGCGACCCGCGCTGTCGATCGTGGGCGCAGAGCATCTGCCCGGGATTGCCTCGGCGGGCAATGTGCTCAGGCCCAAGACTTCCCTCAAGCTGTCCCTGCGAATTCCGCCCACGGTCGATGGCGAACGCGCCGCTGCGCTGGTGAGAGAAGTCCTCGAAACCGAGCCGCCTTATCAGGCCAGGGTGAGTTTCAGTCAGGCGCATGGCGCCACTGGCTGGAATGCCCCAGAGACCGCTCCATGGTTGCGTGATGCAGTCGATGCAGCCTCCATGGCCTGCTGGGGCAAGCCGGCTGGATGGATTGGAGAGGGCGGCACCATTCCTTTCATGAGCATGCTGGGCGACACCTTCCCGCAGGCGCAGTACCTGATCACAGGGGTGCTGGGGCCGCAGTCGAATGCGCATGGCCCCAATGAGTTCCTGCATATCGATGCGGCCAAGCGGCTCACTGCAGCGGTGGCCGGTGTCGTGCACTCGGTGAAATAAGGCGAAGCCTTCGGTCCGGCTAGGGAGAGGTCTTCGGTCGGGCCAGGTGAAGACCGCGGTCGGGCGCTCAGCGCTCGGTCGGGGTGTCCCAGAAGGTGAAATAAAAGCGGCTTCCCGTGCCGGGGGCCGACTCGGCCCAGATCCGGCCTCCGTGCCGTCGCACGATGCGCCGGACCGTGGCCAGCCCCACTCCCGTGCCCGGGAACTCCGCATCCGAGTGAAGGCGCTGAAAGACGCCGAAAAGACGGTCTGCCTGGCGCATGTCGAACCCTGCACCGTTGTCGCTGACGCAGTAGATCGCGCCGGGGCCTTCACCCTGGCGCTCGAACCGGATGCGGGCCTGCGCCTGCCGGCTGCTGTATTTCCAGGCATTGCCGATCAGGTTGTGCAGCATCACCCTGATCAACATGCGGTCACCTTCGATCTGCATGCCCGGTTGCACGGTGACGCTGCAGTCCGGACGAGGGTCGGTCGCCCGCAGGTCTTCCACCACCTGATCCGCAAGCCTCGACAGGTCGACCTGTTCCCGTCCCATGGGTTGTCCGGTGAGTCGCGACAACTCGAGCAGCGCTTCGACCATCTGCCCCATGCGGGCCGCCGACCCCTGAATGCGATGCAGATGCCCACGGGCGGTCGGGTCAAGGCTTGGCCCGCAGTCTTCCTCCAGGATGCGCGCAAAACCCTCGATGACACGGATCGGCGCTCTCAGGTCATGCGAGATGGTGTACGTGAAGGTTTCGAGTTCACGCGCGGTCTGGTCCAGCTGGCGGGCACGTTGATCCGTGCGTTCGCGAAGCGCTTCCAGTGCCTGTCCTGCCTCGCGAACCCGGGCCAGCGCTTCATGGCGATCCTCGATCAATAACGCGCCGCAGGCCTGCAGGGCCCGGGTGCCTGCAAGCGGCTCGAAGCGCAGGCTCACCGGGCGCTCCTCACCGTGCCTTCGGGCAATGACCACCTCCAGGCTCAGCCCTCGTTGCTGACGCAATCCCTGTTCGATCGCATCCGGAACACTGAGGGCTTGCGCTGCGAACAGCGTTGACTCGGGTCGCTCGCGCAGTTCGCGCTCCGATCGGTCGAACAGGCTGCAGGCAGTGGCATTGGCCCAGATCACGCGCCATCCACCTCCCGTCTGGGCCTCGATCCAGAGCACCGGCTGACTGCTTGCCAGCAGGGCAGCGGTAGCGAGTCTTCGCGCGCGGTCGGCGACCACCTGCTGGGAGGCCTCCCGCGAGACGCCTGCATAGCCAATGAACTGATTTTTCTCATCGAAGCGGGGCATGCCGCTGTCGATCTGGATCCGGACCCGTCCCGCATCGTCGGTCCAGACCCAGGCGAATTCATGGAAGGGCTCACGCTGCGCGAGCCTCTTGCGATGCGGCTCCCAGGTCGCTTCCTCCAGAGGCTGCCCCGCGCTGTCCCATGGACACAGGCCAATCCGGGCCTGCAATCCGCTTCGCTGCTGCCCTTCGTCAATGCGGATCAAGCGGCCATCAACATCGGATTCCCATCCGGTTTCTGCAGACGTCTTGCGAAAGACGGCGGCGTTGACTTGCACTTCGGTCGTTTGCCTGCTGTTGTGCCTTGCCTTGAGCAGCAGCCAGGTCACTGCCGCGCCCAGGCTGGCCGCAATCATCAGACCGACAAGCTGTTCAGGTGGGCTTGCCGTCGAAGACTGTGCAAGGCATAGCCCGGGACCCACCAACAAGCCCCCCGCAAGGCCTGCTCGGCTTGAACGTGGGGTCCAGGGGGACGAACGGAGCCCTGCGAACATGCCGGGTCGGTAAAATTCGGGAAGAATTGCCACAGAGCGCAATGTAACCGAAGCGATTGCGCCCCTCTTTCGTCCCAGGCCCTCTGCATGAGCGCATTGCCCCAGGTTGTCTCCCTTGTTCAGGATGCCCTGCCGCGCGTCCTCATCGTGCACGGGGATCCAGACTGGCTGCTGCGTGTGAGCCAGGCGCTGCGGACCACCGGGCTGCTGGTGACTGCACTGGCCCAGACCGATGAAGCGCTGGACCTGCTCGACGAGGTGCGACCGGACTGTGTGGTGATCGACGGAGGTCTGCCCGGCGGTGCGGGACCGATGCTGTGCCAGTCGATCCGGGAGCATTCCCGTCATGGTTCCGTGCCCATTCTTCTGCTGGTAGCGCAGGTCGATGCGCACACCCTGGCCGAGGCGCACCACTGCGCCGCCTCGGATCTCAGTCGCAGGCATGTGGATGCCCAGGTGCTGGCACATCGTATCCGCCAGATCCTCTGGATGCGAACGCTCGAGCGTTCGCTCGATGCATCTGATCCGGTCGCGGCACGCTCGGCTGCGCCTGCGGGGCAGTTCGAATGGTTTCCTCGACAGGGCGAGATCCGTGGCAACGAAGCCTTCTTCCATCTGCTCGATCAGCATCAGGATCTCCAGGATCATGCGATGGCCCAGGACAGGTTGCTTGCGCGGATCTCCGCGTCCGACCGTCGACGCCTCACAGTGGGTATGGCGCGACTGCTGGGCGGCGGCCCGTCATGTCGACCCGAGATCGAGTTCAGAACCCGCTCCGCAGGCAGTCGGCGGTTGAGGATCGATATTCACCAGGTCCATTTCACGACGGATGGCCAGCGAATCGTTTCGGGACAGGTGCACGATGTCACGCCTGCTGCCGGTTCGGCCGCACAGCTCTACCGGCTCACCCACTACGATGCCCTGACCGGTCTGCCCAATCGCAGATGGCTGCTTGAGCAGCTGAAGTCGGGCCCGCGACCGGGTGCAACCGGGCTGGGGCTGGCGCTGCTCGATATCGACCGCTTCAGTGAGGTGACCGAGGCCTATGGTCAGCAGGCGGCCGAGCGTCTGGTGGTTGAGGTCGCGCAGCGCCTGCGGCGGATCGCCCGTTCTGAACGGGATCAGGCGCACCCGATGCTGTCAGGATCAGGCGGGCGAATTGCTGCAGTGGCCTACCTGGGGGGAGACGACTTTGCCCTGCTGCTGGAAGATCTGCCTGCCGCTGACGATGCGCTTTCGCTGTGCCGGAGCGTGCTGACTGCCCTTGGCGATCCGTTTCGCCTCGATGATCGCGAACTGTTTCTCAGAGTCTCGAGCGGCGTGCATGTGGGCGACCCCTCCCGTGAGGATGCGGTGGGCGGGATCGGCAGGGCCGAATTGGCCCGTCGGGCTGCCGGTGCTGCCGGGGGCAATCAGATCCGGTGTTTCGAGTCGGATCAGTCAGGGCATCTGGCGGACAGGCTCGTCATGGAACGGGATCTGCATTACGCCCTCGCCCGAAACGAACTGGCCATGTATCTGCAACCCAAGGTCGATGGGCGAACCGGGCAGACGCTGGGATACGAGGCCCTGATGCGCTGGATCCGTCACGGCGTTCATCAGTCGCCCGCCCGCTTCATCCCGTTGGCCGAAGAGACCGGGCTGATCATTCCACTGGGCGAGTGGGCCATTGAAGAGGCCTGCGCCGCGCTGGCACGACTGACTCTGGCCGGACAGCCCGATTGCTCGGTTGCGGTGAACCTTTCAGCACGGCAGTTGCGCGGGTCCAGACTGGCTCAGGTGGTGGGCGAGGCACTGGCCAGGCACAAGGTGGATCCTGGGCGTCTTGAGGTCGAGCTGACCGAATCCGGCCTGATGCAGGACCCGGAGCAGGCCTTGCGTGATCTGCAGGCCGTCCGGGAAATGGGTGTCGGGCTGGCAGTCGATGACTTCGGAACAGGCTACTCCTCGCTGGCCTATCTCACCCGCTTGCCTCTCACCACCTTGAAGATCGACCGGTCCTTCATCCGGGATGTCCACACTTCGGAGCGAAGTCATGCGGTTGCGGGTGCAGTCGTGGGTCTTGCGGCGAACCTGAATCTTCAGGTGGTGGCCGAAGGGGTCGAGTTCGAGGCGCAGCGCCAGGCTTTGCTGCAACTGGGCTGTCGCATCCATCAGGGGTTTCTGTACGGCAAAGCCATCCCTCTGGAAGAAACCCTGTCGGGCCTGAAGTCAAACCTGATGTCTCGTGCAGGGCCTGCCGCATGAGCGAGCCGGCCCGAAAAGACCCCAGTCTGCCGCACGACCATGCCGCGGTAGCGCCCGCAGCCACAGACTCGATCTCTGCTTCGGACTCTGCCTCTCCCTCGGCCTCTCATCTGGCGCGTCTGGCACTGCGTTACCTGATTCAGGCCGGAATAGAGCCTACGCCGGCGCATTTCTCGATGGCCTGGCAGGCGGTCGGTGGCGACGACGAGGCCGCCGAACAGATCAGGCGGCTGCAGTCCGACGCTGACCGTGCGCGCAAGCTTTCCAGTGAGCTGGTCGAGATCGTGCGCAGCCTGTGCGACAGCATCGAGGTCAGCCTGCCCGATGAAGCCTGGCTCACCGGACAGATCGGTGCCATTCGCGCGGCTCTGACGGAAGGCGGCGACCGTCGTGCGCTATCGGCCGTTCGAGGACTGCTGCAAAGCGCGCTGGCAGCACAGCGCCAGATCGGCCAGGAGCGTCAGCAGGCCCTGGGCGCTTTGCGGGATCTCCTGCCCGATGTCATTGCACAGATGTCCCGGCTGGGTGTTCAGTCTGGCGATTTCGGCGAACGACTGACCGAACATCTCGACACCATCAGTCGGGCGGGAAGCATCGAGGCGATCGCCAGCGGTTTGCGTCAGCTGACCGACGATGCAAGGCAGGTGGGGCAGACCATGGGTGAGGCGAGCGAGCGTCTGACCGCCAGTGCTCGCGAGGCCCGCGAACTCGAGTCGGAGGTGGAGCGGCTCGAAAAGGAACTCGCCCGCACAAGTGAACAGTTGCTCACGGATCACCTGACGCAGGCGTCCAACCGTGCCGGACTCGAACAGGCCTTCGATCGTGCCATGCACTGGATGTCGCAGGCGAATACCGATCTGTCCATTGCGCTGATCGACGTGGACGACTTCAAGAAGGTCAATGACGTTCTGGGACACGCTGCTGGCGATGCCACCCTTCGTCATCTTTCCGATCTGTTGCGACGACTCGTGCGAG
>JBMSOD010000178.1:0-6774 GCA_049422085.1 Burkholderiaceae bacterium | reverse complement strand
GCGTTTTCACGAATTCGCGCCATGAATACCGCGCAAGCCAAGCGCATCATCGAGGCCGCCCTCCTGTGTGCCCAGCAACCTCTTGCTGTGGCCGATCTGCGCCGCCTTTTTGCTGAAGATTTTGAAATTGGTGCCGATACGGTGCGCACCCTTCTTGAAGAACTGCAGGCTGACTGGCACGACCGGGGGGTGCAACTGATCCCTCTGGCCACGGGCTGGCGCTTTCAGAGTGCGCCGGATATCGCGCGCTACATCGAAAGACTCAACCCGGAGCGGCCGCCTCGCTACTCAAGGGCCGTCCTCGAGACACTGGCCATCATTGCCTACCGTCAGCCGGTGACCCGTGGCGACATTGAAGAAATCCGGGGCGTCACCGTCTCCGCGCACATCATCAACAGCCTGGAAGACCGGGGCTGGATTGAAGTGATCGGAACCCAGGATGTCGTTGGCCGTACCTCCCTCTTTGCGACCACCCAGCAATTTCTGGATGACCTGGGGCTGCGCAGTCTGACCGGGCTTCCCTCGCTCGACTCGGACGCGCCTTCCCTCGATGCGATCGGGCAAAGAGCGATCGATTTTGATGCGGCTCTCAATGCTCAGGCTGCGCTTGCGCTTGAGCCTGTCGAGCAGGAAGCCCTGCCCGCGCCCTTGCCCGACTCTCCCTCTGAACTCCAATGAACGAAAACGATACCCCTGCGCAACCCAAGTCCGTCGCTGCCACGCCGGACTCTTCGACCGCCTCGCACTCTCCGGACTCGTCCTCAAGGGTTGAGCGGGCGCTGCCTCCCGATGCAACACCCGCCGAGTCGGGGCCCGTGGAGGGAGATGGTCAGGGACGTCGCGGTGCCCGTGGCAAATGGGGACGGAGGCGCGGCCCGCGGGGCAAAGCGCCGACCAACGAGGGCACTGGGGCACCAGACATCGAGCACGGCGCAGGACCGGCGGGCACCGAGCAGACTCCGGAGCAAGGCGAGCGTGGCGAGTCAGGTCAGCCCGATCGGCGCGGTGAGCGGGTTGAGCGCGGTGAGCGAGGTGAGCGAGGCGAGCGCGGGCGGCGGCGGTCTCGCGGCCGGGGGGAGGATCGTCCCTCGGAAGGTCGCTCGCGTGACGCTGCCTCGCGAGACCCCGAACAGGCCGTGCCCTTCTATGCACGCGAAGCGCCTGTAGGGCTGCAGGCCACCGATCCTCGTCGGCGTCATGTCCGCGCGCCCGAGGGCCTGGACGACGAGGACATGCCCAAGCTGCACAAGGTGCTGGCCGATGCAGGCATTGGATCGCGCCGCGACATGGAGGAACTGATCATTGCAGGCCGCGTGTCGGTCAATGGTCAGCCAGCCCATGTGGGGCAGCGCATTGGCGCAAACGATCTGGTGCGCATCAACGGCAAGCCTATTCGCCGCAGGCAGCAAAAGCCTGCCACCAAGGTGCTGCTCTATCACAAGCCGCCGGGCGAAATCTGCAGCCGTGACGATCCCGAGCAACGTGCGTCGGTGTTCGATCGTTTGCCCAGGCTCAAGGGGCAGCGCTGGGTAGCGGTGGGGCGACTCGACTTCAATACCGAGGGGCTGCTGATCTTCACCACCTCGGGCGAACATGCCAATCTGCTCATGCATCCCCGCTTTGGCTGGGATCGGGAATATGCGGTCCGCATCCTGGGGCGCATCGACGACGAACTGCGCGAGCGACTTCTGGCGGGCGTGCCGCTGGATGACGGCATCGCTTCTTTTACAGGCATTGAAGATGTCGGCGGCGATGGCGCCAACCACTGGTATCGCGTGTCGATCGGTGAAGGGCGTAATCGTGAGGTCCGGCGCATCTTTGAATCCGTCGGCCTGGTGGTGTCGCGTCTGGTTCGCATCCGGTTTGGCCCGGTCGCCCTGCCGCCTGCCTTGCATCGAGGCCGCTGGGTTGAATTGCCCCCGGTCGATGTCGCCGTGCTGAGCCGGTTGCTCAAGCAGGCAGGGCAGGATGCGCCGCAGGGTGGTCAGGGCCTTGATCTGGCTGAGGATGACGACGGTCTGCAGGGGACGGTTGAGGCCCGCACCGATCGGTCCGGCGATGAGCTCCCAGAGGACGACGACTGGCCCGAGGGGCGCATGCCGCCCGGACTCCAGGCCGCTCGTGCGGCCTCGGACCGCGATTTCAACGACGAGGGTTTCGACGACGACTTCGACGACGACGACACCGTACCTTCGGATATCGACGAATACGGACGCCGCTTGCCGCCTGGAGGGGTCGCTTCGGCTCCCAAGGGACCTCAGGTCGACCTTGAGGATGACGAATGGCAGCCTCGATCGGCCGATGCTCATCTGTCCGGGATCACCCGTACTGTCCGCAAACAGGGTCAGCAACGCATGCCGGGCGGGTTTCCGGGCATGCCCGCGCTGCCTGCCGGGCAGGGCAAGAAAGCAAGACGTCCCCGCAAAGCGGGCAAGTCCGCCGGAAAGCAGGGCGGGCCCGGATCAGGGCGAGGTGCGGGCCAGGCGATCACAAGTCCGGATGCCTATGCAAGCTCTGCCTTCGGTTTTCCGGCGGGAGGTCCATCCGGCCGCCCCCCCAAAGGGCCTCGAGCGGGCAAGCCTGAAGGGCAGGGCGGGCGTGGCAAACGCCGGCGCCCGCCTGGTCAGCCGGGTCAGGCCG
Source organism: Burkholderiaceae bacterium (assembly GCA_049422085.1). Lineage (GTDB taxonomy): Bacteria > Pseudomonadota > Gammaproteobacteria > Burkholderiales > Burkholderiaceae_E > UBA4615. Next base: position 4,134 of record JBMSOD010000178.1, on the reverse strand, counting down.
CGGGTTCGGGGCCTGATGCTGCGGGTCCAGCCTCAGGAGACCAGGCGCCATCGGGCGGGCCCCGTAAACCGGGGCGCCGTTCAGGCGGCAATCGTCGCAGGCGCGGTCCAGGCCGTGGCGGACCGGGAGGTGCGGGCGGTGAGGGTGGGTCGCAAGGCGGTTCGGGTGGCGGTGCCCCGGGTGGCACCGGGAGTTCAGGTTCGCAAGCCTGAGCGCAGATGCGCAAGCCTGAGCGGACCACCGGGTCCCTGGCGGCCCGGTTCTGCCGAAATGCTTCCTGCAAGTGAGCCGATCGGCTATAATCTTCAGGTTCTGGGCATTCAACAGGCAGCGTGCTGAACCTATCGCCGCCTGAGGCCGGCTCTGTCGTCTGGATCCGGTGGGTGTCCAAAAGCGTGTGCTATCGGGTTTGGCCTTGAGCTGAATTCGTCCATGGGCTGTTCAGGCCCATTTTTTTTTCCCGTGGTGGAAGTGAAGCCTGTCCAGGAACTGATCGAACGCACCGTGCAGGGCATGGGCTACGAACTGGTCGAACTCGAGTTCGCCGGTCGGGGCCTGATGCGCGTGTTCATCGACAGACTGGAGGCGACGCCCATCCGCATGGAGGACTGTGAGCGGGTGAGTCATCAGCTGACTCATGTCTTCACGGTTGAGAACGTCGACTACGCCCGGTTGGAGGTCTCCTCTCCTGGCCTGGATCGGCCCCTGAATCGGGCTGCCGACTACGAGCGGTTCGAGGGGCACGAGATCTCGCTCAAGTTGCGGATGCCCTTGTCCGGCCGACGCAACTTCACAGGCATCCTGCTTCGGGATCCCGACCTCGCCGGAGGCTGGGCTCTCGATCTCACCGAGCCCACACCCGCATCCGCAGGCAAGGCAGGAAAATCAGGAAAAGCAGGAAAAGCAGGCACGGCAGCCAAGGCAGGCAAGGCAGGCAAGGCAGGCAAGGCGGTCAAGTCAAACAAGGCAGCAAACAAGACAGAAGCGGGCGCGGGCGGGCAGTCTCCCGAGCCTTCTGAAAACGAGGCAGTGGCAGCCGTTGAGCAGACCGTGCGGCGCCTGTCTTTCAATTTGGATGAAGTCGATCGGGCCCGATTGGTGCCCAAGGTCAAGTTTTAGGAGGCTTGCCATGAGCCGTGAAGTTCTGATGCTGGTGGATGCCCTGGCGCGCGAAAAGAGCGTGGCCCGGGAGGTTGTATTTCTCGCGCTCGAAAGCGCGCTGGCCTCGGCCACCAAAAAGAAGCTGAACCAGGATTGCGAAGTCCGGGTCGAGATTGATCGCGATTCTGGCGATCACGATTCGTTCCGTGTCTGGACGGTCGTGCCCGACGGCGAGCTCGAAGATCATGACCTGCAGATGATCCTCACCGAAGCGCGCAAGCAGCGGGTGGCCTTCGATTTTGATGACCGTGACGCAGAAGGCAAGGCGATCCGGGTCTGGCGCCTGCTTGAAGAAGGCGAAAACGGCGAGCCTCCCGAGCGCATCGAGGTCGGTGACCGGCTCGAGCTGCAACTCGAATCCATCGAGTTCGGCCGCATTGGCGCCCAGGCGGCCAAGCAGGTCATCCTGCAGAAGATCCGCGATGCCGAGCGCGAGCAGATCATCAATGACTTTCTTGATCGCGGCGAGAACCTGCTGTCGGGCACCATCAAGCGCATTGATCGCGAAGGTGCGGTGATCGAGTCCGGCAAGATCGAGGCCGTGCTGCCGCGCGACCAGATGATCCCCAAGGAGAACCTGCGCGTCGGCGATCGTGTGCGCGGCTGGGTAGGCAAAGTCAATCGCGAAGGTCGTGGGCCACAGCTCATGATGTCGCGGACCGCGCCCGAGTTCATCATGGAACTCTTCCGCCTCGAAGTGCCCGAGATCGAGCAGGGCCTGCTCCAGGTCAAGGCCGCTGCCCGCGACCCGGGCGTTCGCGCCAAGATCGCGGTCTTCACCACCGACCGCCGGATCGATCCGATTGGAACCTGCGTCGGTGTACGGGGATCGCGGGTTCAGGCTGTCACGGGCGAACTGGCAGGTGAGCGCGTGGACATCGTGCTGTGGTCCGAGGATCCCGCCCAGTTCGTGATTGGCGCCCTCGCTCCGGCCAATGTCAGCTCGATCGTGGTCGACGAAGAAAAGCACAGCATGGACGTGGTGGTCGATGAGGACAACCTCGCACTTGCGATCGGCACGGGCGGACGCAATGTGCGTCTGGCCTCCGAGCTCACCGGCTGGCGCATCAACATCATGACCGCCGAAGAAAGCGCGGGTAAGCAGGAGTCCGAGCGTTCGGCCTTGCGCGAGCACTTCATGAACAAGCTCGATGTCGACGAGGAAGTCGCCGACATCCTGATCGATGAAGGCTTCTCGAGTCTTGAAGAGGTGGCCTATGTCCCGATCAACGAGATGCTCGAGATCGAGGCCTTCGATGAGGACACGGTCAACGAGCTGCGTGACCGGGCCCGCAACACCTTGCTGACCGAGGCGATTGCCAAGGAAGAAAAGCTGGGCTCCACCAGTGAAGACCTGCTGGGTCTGGAGGGCATGGATCGTGATCTGGCGGCCCGCCTGGCCGACGGCAACATCCACACCCGCGACGATCTGGCCGAGCTGGCTGTCGACGAACTGGTCGAGCTGACCGGCATCGACGAAGAGCGTGCCCGGGATCTGATCATCAAGGCACGTGCCCACTGGTTCGAGAACGAATCAGCCTGACCAGGAAAACGACTGAATGGCAAGCACCAACGTATCCAGTTTCGCAGCGGAGCTGCGCATGCCGGCTGACGTGCTGCTGCAGCAGTTGCGCTCGGCGGGCGTGGACAAAAGTTCGCCTGACGATCTGCTGACAGAAGCCGACAAGGCCATGCTTCTTGCAGCCCTCAGGCGCGCTCACGGCGCCGATGAGGCGCCCAAGAAAAAGATCACGGTGGTGCGCAAGCAGACCTCCGAGATCAAGCAGGCCGATGCCACCGGCAAGGCCCGGACCATCCAGGTCGAGGTGCGCAAGAAGCGCGTCTTCGTCCAGCGCGAAGCCGAACTCCAGGCATCGGGCGCGGGGCAGGCGCAGGGACAGGCTCAGGGTCCTGCAGCCGAAGAACTCGAAGCTCAGCGGCAACGCGAGGAGCTGGAGCGCCAGCAACGCGAGGCCCTCGAGCGCGAGGCGCAGGAAGCACGCGAGCGGGAAGCCCGCCTCGAGGAAGAGCGACGCCGCGCCGAAGAAGCCGCTGCCGAAGCGGCGCGTCGGGAAGAAGAAGCACGCAAGGAGCAGGAGCGTCTGGTGGAGCTGCAGGCGCAGCAGACCGAAGAGCAGGCCCGCCGCGAAGCCGATGCGCAGATCGCTGCGGCCGCCGAGGCCGCGCGTCTGGCTGCAGAGGCCTCGCGCAAGGCACAGGAAGAGGCAGCCAATCAGACTGCCGCCCGCCGCAGGGCTCAGGAAGAAGCGGCAGCCATCAATCGGCTCTTGTCGGCCTCCCGAAAGCCCGCGCCCAAGCCGGTTGAGGCGCCCCCGCCCGCACCCGTTGCCAAGGCCGCACCTGCTGCCGACGCGGCCAAGACCAGTGGCACGCTGCACAAGCCGGCTGCCCGTGCCGACGGGCAGCGTCCGGCTCCCGGAGCAGCGGCTCCGTCACCGGCCTCCACAGTCAAGAAGCATGTCAAGTCCGAGAACCTCTCGTCGACCTGGCAGGACGATGCTGCCAAGCGCCGGGCCATCAAGACCCGGGGCGATGCAGGCGGCGGTGTCGGGGGCTGGCGTGGGCCCAAGGGACGCGGGTCGCGCGATTCCCGCGGCTCACAGCAGACCCAAAGCGCGGCCCAGTCGACCGAGGCGATTGTCCGGGAAGTGCATGTGCCCGAGACCATCACGGTCGCCGATCTTGCCCACAAGATGTCGGTCAAGGCGGCCGAGGTCATCAAGCTCATGATGAAGATGGGTCAGATGGTGACCATCAATCAGGTGCTCGACCAGGAAACCGCGATGATCGTGGTTGAAGAACTCGGTCACACCGCGATCGCTGCCGCACTTGATGATCCTGAGGCGCTGCTCGAGCAGTCGGAACAGCATCACGATGCTGAAAAGCTGCCCCGACCGCCGGTGGTCACCGTCATGGGTCACGTCGACCATGGCAAGACCTCGCTGCTTGACT
>JBMSOD010000177.1:0-6779 GCA_049422085.1 Burkholderiaceae bacterium | reverse complement strand
CGAGCCCGCAGGACACGGCCCTGCCGGCCAGGACCCGCTCAGGACGGACGCCCCCCTGATCAGGTTGGTCATTTCCTGATCAGGCCCTTCAGGGCGGCCAGTCGGGCCTTGGCGGTTTCGGTGCTCGACACTTTTGCAGGTCCATCGGCCTGCAGTTTCATTTCGGTCAGAAAGCGCGAGGGCAGACGGCTTGCCACCGCCTTCGCACGCTTGCGCTGGCGGCACCAGCTCAGGGTCAGCGAGCGCTGCGCGCGGGTCACAGCCACATACATCAGGCGGCGCTCCTCTTCGATTCGGGCCGCTGCGGCCATTCCTGCGGCCGTCGTGTTGCCCGCGGGGCTGCCTGCCCCTTCGGTCGTCCCAGGCTCCTCGTCCTCGGCGGGCACATCCCCGGCATGGGGCATGAGGCCCTCTTCGCAGCCCACCACAAACACATGGGGAAACTCCAGCCCCTTGGCGGCATGCACGGTCGACAGACGCACCGCATCCAGCTCCTGGTCATTGCCGTCGAGCCGAGACAGCAGTGCCAGGGTCTGCGCCAGATCGATCAGGGTCTTGCCGTCCTCTTCGCCGCGCTTGCTGATCCAGGTCACGAAATCGGTCACGCTCTGGATGCGGGTGGCGGCCTGCTTCTCGTCGAGCGAGCCCCGCAGATGGTCTTCATAGCCGATGTCCTTGAGCAGCTGCGCGAGCAACTCCCCGGCCGGTGCCTTGCGCGCCTGCCAGGCGATGCGGTTGATGTAGTTGCCAAAGGCCTGCAAGGGCTCGCGCTGACGCGCCGAGAGTCTGCTTTCCAGGCCAGTTTCAAACACTGCAGCGAACATCGAGATCTTTCGCTCACCTGCGTATTCGCCCAGCACCTGCAGGGTTTGCGGACCCACGCCACGCCGCGGCGTGGTGATGGCCCGGATGAAGGCCGGATCATCATCCTCGTTACCAAGCAAACGGATCCAGGCCATCAGATCGCGGATCTCGGCCCGCTCGAACCAGGACTGCCCGCCCGAGAGCACATAGGGCATGCGCTCCTTGCGCAGCATCTGCTCGAAGGCCCGGGCCTGATGATTGCCGCGGTACAGGATGGCGTAGTCGGCATATTTGCCGCGGCGCTCGAAACGGTGGGCTGCGATGCGCATGACCACCGACTCGGCCTCGGCTTCGTCATCGTCCATGGGCAGCACCTGGACCGCATCGCCCGGCCCGAACTCCGACCACAGGCGTTTCTCGTGCAGCTTGGGGTTTTGGGCGATCAGCGCGTTGGCAGCCGCCAGGATGTTGCCGCTCGAGCGGTAGTTCTGCTCCAGCTTGATGACATGCAGCCTGGGATAGTCCTCGCTCAGTCGGCGCAGGTTTTCGAGCGTGGCCCCACGCCAGCCGTAGATCGACTGATCATCGTCGCCCACCGCGGTAAATGCCGCTCGTGGCCCGACCAGGGCACGAAGCAGCGCGTACTGAGTGGCGTTGGTGTCCTGAACCTCATCGACCAGCAGATAGCGCAGGCGGTTCTGCCAGCGCTCGGCCACCTCGCGATGCTCGCGCAGCATCTGCAGGGGCAGGCCGATCAGATCATCAAAGTCCACCGCCTGGTAGCCCCGCAGCGTGGCGGCATAGTCGCGGTAGGTCCGGGCCAGGCCGTGCTCCTCGCTGTTGCGGGCCTGAGCAGCGGCCTCATCGGGCGTCAGGCCGGCGTTCTTCCAGAGCGACAGGACCGATTGCACCGCGCGGGCCATCTTGCGGTCGGTGGTACCGGTCAGCTGCGCAAGGATGGCTGCGGCATCATCCGAATCCAGAATCGAGAACGAGGGCTTCAGCCCAAGGGCAGCGCCGTCTTCACGCAGCATGCGAACGCCGAGCGAATGAAAGGTACAGACCAGCGGACGCTCCTTCTCGGGCAGGCGCACCGCCTGCTTCAGACGTTCGGCCATCTCCGCCGCCGCCTTGTTGGTGAAGGTGATGGCCGCAATGGCGCGCGCACTCATGCCGCTTTCAATCAGGTGAACCATCTTGCGAGTGATCACCCGGGTCTTGCCGCTGCCGGCCCCCGCGATGACAAGACAGGGGCCATCGAGATAGCGGACCGCCTCCATCTGGGCGGGATTCATCGGCATCGACATCGGGGCTCAGATCTCCAGCGGGTCAACCACCAGCTGCCAGCGCACCGCGGTACGCAACTGATGAAGCGACTGCACCCAGGGACCGAGCAGCGCCTGTAGCACCGGGCGCGAATGACTCTCGACCAGCATCTGCAGACGATGCTCTCCCCGCAACTGGGCGAGCGGCATCGGGACGGGATCACAGACCACCACCCCCTCGGGTACGGGGTCGATCATGCTGCGGGCCTGCATCAGCAGATCATGGGCGGCCAACGGGGTTGAGGCCTGCGCGGTCAGGAGGGCCTGAAACATGAACGGGGGAAGCCCGGTTGCCTCGCGTGCACTCAATTCCCGCGACGCAAAGCCCGCATAGTCATGCGCCTTGAGCGCCTCAAACAGGGGGTGCTCGGCGAACCGGGTCTGTACCCAGACCGCTGCACCGGTGCGATGGCGGCCTGCCCGTCCTGCAACCTGCATGAGGGTCGCGAACAGCCGCTCAGGCGCACGGAAGTCGGCCGCGTAGAGCGCGGCATCGGCGTCGACCACCACCACCTGGGTCAGGCGTTCGAAGTCATGCCCCTTGGCCAGCATCTGGGTCCCCAGCAACAGGTCGACTTCGCCTGCATGCGCAGCGGCAAGGAAGGACGTTGCAGCGCCCCGATGCCGGGCCACATCGCGGTCGAGCCGACCCACTCGGGCGCCCGGAAAGAGACGGGTCAGATGCTCTTCAAGGCGCTGGGTACCCTGTCCCAGCCCTGCAAGGTCGAGATTGCCGCACTCAGGGCAAGACGCCGGTACCGCGGACTCGCTGGCACAGTGGTGGCAGATCAGCCGGTAAGGCTGCGGACCAGAGCGAGATGGTCCCGATCGATCCGCACGCGCGGGCGCTGACTTTCGGGCCATTCGGTGCATGACCCGCCAGGCATCGCATTGGGAACACTGACTCAGCCATCCGCAGGCGGCACAGGACAGCACCGGGGCAAAGCCCCTGCGATTGAGAAAGACCAGGGTCTGCTCGCCCCGTGCCAAGGCCTGAGTGACCGCCGCGATCGCCGGCTCTGACAAACCGTGCTCGGGCAGCTGGCGAGGCAGACGGATGATGCGCACTTCAGGCAGGGCGGCACCGCTGGCTCGCGCATGAAGTGCGCTCAGCTGATAGCGGCCCTGCTGTGCGGCGCGCCAGGTCTCCAGGGAGGGGGTCGCCGACCCCAGCACCACCGGCACGCCGCGGCGGGCGCCAAGCGCGATGGCAAGGTCCCGGGCGGAATAACGCGCACCCTCCTGCTGCTTGAAGGACGGATCGTGTTCTTCATCGACCACCACCGCAGCCAGGCCCGGTAGCGGGGCCAGCACAGCCAGCCGCGTGCCAAGCACGATGCGCGCACGCCCCTCTGCCGCAGCAAGCCAGTGCGCTGCACGCTCCGCCTCGGGCATGTCACTGTGCAGGATCGCCAGTGGCCAGGATGGAAAACGCTCGCGCAGTCGCTGTGCGAACGCAGGCGTGAGGGCGATCTCGGGGACCAGGATCAGGGCCTGCGACGGGGGGATGCCCGATGTGCCTGCCCCCGTTTCGGGATCGGGCGACCGGTTGAGCCGGGCCTCGATCCAGCGCAGATACACCTCGGTCTTGCCGCTGCCGGTGATGCCATGCAGCAGATGGACTGCCGGCCCCCGCGCCCGCTCGAGCACCCTCAAGGCATCGGCCTGATCATCTGTGAGTGTGCGCTCACCTGATCTGGAGGGCTCTTCTGTGGCTGACAAAGACCGATCCATGTTGGCTCGGTCGAGGCCGCAGTGCTGCGCGAAACGAAGACGCGCCCGGTGTACCGCAGACTGTCGGGCCCGCGCCGCAGGCGGGGTCCGCAAGGTCTTGGGTACCGATGGCAACGCAATCTCGCCCAGGGGGCAGTGGTAGTAGCGGGCTGCAAACTGCAGCAGATCCAGCCACTGCCCGCTGGCTCTCGGCATGTCGGGTAACAGACCCGTCACCGACTTCAGACGCTCGGCAGGGACCTCACTCGTCCCGGCGAGCCCCACCACCAGCCCTACCCGGCGACCTCGGGCCCAGGGCACAAGCACCCAATCTCCCAGCGTGATCACGAGCCCGGCCGGCACCTCGTAGTCGAACCAGCCCGGCAGCGGCAGATCGAGAACCACATGGGCGATGGCAGGGGGCTGGGAAACCGGCATGGACAGGCGGGGGAGGGAATCCGTGGTCAGGGGGGCCAGGGGGTCAGGGTAGTCGGGTCGTCAGAGTGGGGTCAGTGATGAGGCTTCGAGCTCCGGCATCACTTAAAGTAAAACCTTCAAAGTGGGCGCAACATCCTGCCGTGAAAGGATTTCAAAGCGTGGGCGCAGAGGCTGTGGATAAGTGTGTGGATGAATCAGGCACATCCCGCGCAATCCCGCATCAGACGGGGCTTTAAAGGGGATTGCACCGTGGAAGTGCAAAAAAATCTTCTGCAAAATCAAGGGTCCAATTACTCGCCCGTAGGATCACAGGAAGGCTGGACGCCCTCGGCAGCATTCCTCGATATTGTGCATAAGTGGGCGCCCGGACCGCCGCAAAGGGAAATAACGGACTGGATCCGCAACCGTAGGCGGTCCTGTGGGCGCAAGGCGCAGCGACAACAGGGCGCCCCGCCCCTCGGCGCCCTGGCTTGCCCGGAATGGGCCTGCTTGCCCTAGAGGGAAGCGGCCGAGGCGCCCCGGCGACGCTGCTCGCGGCTGTAGCGATGCACCGCTTCAACCAGCGCGGTCACGCTTTCAGGCGGAGTGAATTGGGAAATGCCGTGCCCGAGATTGAACACATGGCCGACACCGGCCTGGGGCACACCGAAACTCTCCAGAGTCTTCACCGCCTCGCCCTGGATCTGGCCTGGGTCTGCCATCAGGACCATGGGGTCGAGGTTGCCCTGCAGGGCTACCCGGGAGCCCACTCTGGCGCGGGCCTGGCCGAGATTGACGGTCCAGTCGACACCGACCGCATCGCAACCGATTGCGGCAATGTCCTCGAGCCAGAGGCCGCCCCCCTTGGTAAAGACGATGGAGGGGACCCTCACCCGGGTGAGGCTGCCATCGGGTGCTCGTTCCTCGCGCTCCAGGCGCAGCCCTTCAAGGACCCGCCTCATGTAGGCCAGCGAGAATTTCTGATAGTGGCCGTCAGGGAGAATGCCGCCCCAGGTATCGAAGATCATGACCGCCTGAGCGCCCGCGTCGATCTGGGCATTGAGGTAATCACGCACGGCATCGGCGGTGACCGAGAGCATGTGGTGCATCAGATCGGGACGTCTGTACATCATGCCCTTGACCTGCCGGAAGTCGTCACTGCCGCCCCCCTCGACCATGTAACAGGCCAGGGTCCAGGGACTGCCCGAGAAACCGATCAGGGGCACCCGGCCTGCAAGTGCTCCGCGAATCGTGCGCACGCCATCCATCACATACCGCAGTTCGGTATTGACGTCGGGCACTGCAAGACGCCGGACGGCCGCCTCGTCGCGAATCGGGTTGGAGAACTTGGGACCCTCACCCTCGGCAAAGTAAAGCCCCAGGCCCATGGCATCGGGCACGGTGAGAATGTCGGAAAACAGAATGGCCGCATCCAGTGGATAGCGATCGAGGGGCTGCAGCGTGACCTCGCAGGCAAGCTCCGGGGTCTTGCACAGGGCAAGAAAGCTTCCGGCGCGCTTTCGAGTGGCGTTGTACTCGGGCAGATAGCGACCAGCCTGTCTCATCAACCAGACGGGGGTGTGATCAGTCGGTTGGCGCAGCAAGGCCCGCAGGAAGGTGTCGTTTTGCATGGTGCCGGCTCGGCCTGAAGGCCCTGGGAAGGATGGCGGGATCGGTCATTGTAAATCCAGCCTGACGCATCGAGATGAACTTTCGGGTTGCAGCGACAGGTCACGCCGGAAAGAAATTGTGATGAATGCCCGCCTCTGGTCAGCGGAATCGTGAAGAATATCGGTCCTGGTTTCTCGCCAGCACAGATCCGGTTCATCCTCGATCGAATGTCACCCGACCCCTCTGACCCTCTTGCGTCTGAATCATCGTCGCGGCAGCCCCGTTGGGCCGCCGTGGGCGCGGTCGCACAGCATCGGGCTACGGCGGGTGCGCTCGGTGCGCTGTTTCTGGCGCTGCACCTGCCTCTTTCCGAAGGCGTGCGGACCGACTGCCCCGCCTGTTCGCGCGGAGGTGCCCTTGCAGCAGACCGCGCACGCCCGTCAAACGGGGGCACCCCGATCCGTGCGGCCCTGATCGGGTCGCCCTTACCCATCCTGACCGGTCTGCCAGGTCCGGCAGCGGTCTTGCGAGTTCGGCCGAAGGCGGTTGCCGGTGAGATCGAAGACGCGCCCGCCGAGGATCCAGCGATCCCCGGCGCTCCCGGAACCCCCACCGAGTTGCCTGCTGCCCTGTCGTCATCGCCCATTGCACCCGCGCCCCAAGCGCCCTGGGCAGTGGCAGGTCAGATTTTGAATGCGCCGCCGCCCATCGGCGGGACTCGGGTCGACATTCGGGATCCGTTCAATACTGCACCGATACCCCCCCGACCCACAGTGCTGGCCTCGGCGCCGCCTCCGGCCTCGCCACCTCCGGCCTCGCCACCTCCGGCCTCGCCACCCCCGGCCTCGCCACCTCCGGCCTCGCCACCTCCGGCCTCGCCACCTCCGGCCTCGCCACCTCCGGCCTCGC
>JBMSOD010000176.1:0-6800 GCA_049422085.1 Burkholderiaceae bacterium | reverse complement strand
CGACTCACAAACCCGTCTGAGCCAGAACCCCGCTACGGGCCGCATGGTCCAGGCAGCGTTGGGTGTCGATGACCCAGGGGCCATCTCGACGAACCAAGACCTGTACCGCGTCACCTGACTGAAGCGTGTGCAGACGATCTCCGTCGAAAGCCATCACGCCGGGCCCCTCAAGCGTGCAGGACTCGCCGTCAGCGATCCGGACATGATCGCGAATCCGCACCGTGCCAAACAGTCCGGGCGAGAGCGGAATATGCAGGGGTCTGCCGGCGGTAGGAGTGTCATCGCTTGAAAGGCGGCCTGTGACGCCTGGGCGATTGTTGATCGCTAACACCTCAGGCGCCTCTGTGCTCGTCGGCACACACCGCACCAGCAAGCCACCCTCATCCCCAAACCCCACCGGCTGAAGAAACCCGCCCAGGGGGGACATGCCCACCGCAGCGGGTTCAGCCCGGGTGAGCACCACTGCCGCGATTCGGCCTGCATCGAAGGGCAGGGCATTGCCGGTATGGTCGTCGCGCAGCAGCACGGCATCGATCACGGCCAGATCGGTCCAGCCCGGGCCCTGCACATGCAGCAGCTTGCAACGCTGTGCGGCATCAGCGAGCCTGACTGCACCCGTGGCCACCAGCCCGGTGGCCAGTCCGGCGCAGGTCGCTTCTACCGAGACCGGAAAGACATTGTTGGTGCCGGTGGACAGGGGCAGCAGCGGAACCTCGGGCCAGGTGCGCGAGATGATGCGGTTGGTGCCGTCGCCGCCCAGGGACACGATGGCCGTACAGCCCAGGGCGCGCGCGCGCTGCACCACGGCCACCGTGTCGGCGGCGCTGTTGGTGATCGGCACCTCCAGCTCGGTCACGCGGGCCCGCAGCGGCATCCACTGCAGCGCGCTGCTTGCGATGCGGGCGGGTTCCTTGAGTACAAAGATGTCCGTCACGCCCGCCGCATCGAGTCCGGTGGCGATGCGGGCCACCCAGTCACGCTTGGTCTCGTGCGTCATGGTCGAGGCGCGCGCGGCCAGTCGGCGCACATCCCGGCCCGAGGCCGGGTTGGCGAGGATGAGCACCTTCATGACTGCAAGGCTCGGCGAGACCCGCGCGAATTACTTCGCGACCTTGTCCTGGGTCTTTGTGTCGAAGTCGCTGGCGTCATGCCGCTCATGCAGCTGGCTTGCCGGATCACCCTGCACCCGGTTGACCATGCGGCCGCGCTTGACCGCCGGGCGCGCGCCGATCTGATCGGCCCAGCGATTGACATGGGTGTACTCATGCACCGAGAGAAACTCGGCCGCGCCATACAGCAGACCCTTGGCCAGGGCGCCATACCAGGGCCAGATCGCGATATCGGCGATGGTGTAGGTATCGCCGACCATGTACTGGTTCGAGGCCAGATGGCGGTCGAGGACATCAAGCTGGCGCTTGGTCTCCATCGCAAAGCGATCGATGGCGTATTCGATCTTGGTGGGAGCATAGGCATAAAAATGCCCGAAGCCGCCGCCAAGATAGGGTGCGCTGCCCATCTGCCAGAAGAGCCAGGACAGGCAGGCCGCGCGCTCCTGGCCGCCCGCAGGCAGGAAGGCATTGAACTTCTCGGCCAGGTACATCAGGATGGCCGCCGACTCGAACACCCGCACCGGCTCTGCACCACTGCGATCCAGCAGGGCCGGAATCTTGCTGTTGGGATTGATCGAGACAAAGTCGCTGCCGAACTGATCGCCCTCATTGATGCGGATCAGCCAGGCGTCGTACTCGGCACCGCTGTGGCCCAGGGCCAGCAGCTCTTCGAGCATCACCGTGACTTTCACGCCATTGGGCGTGCCCAGCGAATACAGCTGCAGCGGATGCTTGCCCACCGGCAGGGTCTTGTCCTGGGTGGCTCCGGCGATGGGCCGGTTGATGTTGGCAAAGCGCCCGCCGCTGGCCTTGTTCCAGGTCCAGACCTTGGGCGGTACGTACTCGGGGTTGGAGGTGTCGCTCATGATGATTCGCAGTTCAAGGGTTTCTGAAAGAGGGCTGGGCGCTGCGGGTCGACATAGGCCGACGACCGCAGCCCCTTGGCTGTGGGCAAGCTGGAAGCGGCTCAGGCTGCCGTTTTGCTCGAAGTCTCTCCAGCCCGCACCGCATCGGCCATTTTCACCGGTGGCACGACCGGCGTGAGGCCCTGGGCCACGGTGGCCGGAATCAGTTCGATGAGCTGGTCGACGGTAAAGAGCGAGCCGTCATTGGTGAGGGTCTTGAAATCCTCGCCATAGAAGTAGCTGTTGATCCGGCCTTTTTCCACGTGAAAGACATGGCCGTTGATCATGTCCGCTCCGTCGGTGCACAGGTAGGCCACCATGGGTGCAATGTGCTCAGGGCCGCGGCCGGCAAAGAAGCGGTCGTACTGATCCTGCGTGATCAGGCCGGCTTCAAGCTTGCGCTTCTGGTTGGCGATGACCGCATCGTTCATCATCATGCGGGTGTCGGCCGCGGGGCAGATCGCATTGCAGGTGATGCCAAACTTCGCGGTCTCTTTTGCAATCGACCGGGTCAGACCGATGATGCCGGCCTTGGCAGCAGCGTAATTGCACTGACCGACCGAGCCCTTGAAGGCATCGGACGAGAAATTGACGATGCGGCCATAGCCCTCACGACGCATGTACTTGATGGCGTGATGCGACATGGCCCAGTGGCCTTTGAGGTGCACATTGATGACCGCATCAAAGTCATCCTCGGACATGTTCCAGATCATCTTTTCGCGCAGCATGCCGGCGACATTGATCAGGATGTCGATCTTGCCGAAGTTGTCCACGCACTGGGCCACCATGCGGCCCGCCTTCTGGTAATCGGCCACGCTGTCATAGTTGGCGAGAGCCGTGCCGCCAGCCGCGCGAATCTCGGCGACCACATCATCGGCCGGACGCTCTTCGGTGGCCTCGCCGCCGCGCCCCACCCCCGGGTCATTCACGATCACGCGAGCGCCTTCGCGCGCTAGCAGCAGTGCCACATCCCGGCCAATGCCGCGTCCGGCGCCCGTGACGATGGCCGCCTTGCCTTGCAGATGCATGGAAGTCTCCTTGAAAGGGGGACGTACCCGGCAATGACCGGGCACGTTTTTATCTTTGGGGAAGCAGATCCGACTGCAGCCGCGCGGTTCACCGCCGCCGCAGTCGGAGGTTCAGCCCTTTTTCTTCTGGATCAGCAGCGCGAGGATGGCCTCGAGATGTTGATCTGCCATCTGCCGCATTTCATCGTCGGTGCGATCCTGCACCGGATGAGGTACGAACACGTAGGCCGGATCGGTGCCAAGCGCGCGCGATTGCACGGCCGCCGCATCGATGAACTCCGTGGTCGCAACACCCACTGAAGGAATGCCGCTGGACTCGAGATCTGCCAGGTCATGCGTACAGCACGACGTGCAGGAGCCTCAGTCCGCCAGCCCTTCGATGACGACATCCACTTCACCCACGATCTGCTGACGCAGCGGCACGGGCGCGGGTTTGGCCACGGTGGGCTTCATGTAGCGACGCACCTCGATGCCCCGGTCGCTCAGCAGCGACTCGAGTCGATCGAGAAAGACATCGCCACGGGGCTTTGAAATATCGAGCAGGCCGACTTTCAGTCCTTCGAGCTGTTCCGGTCGCGCCAGGCGCGGTCGGGTCGAGGGACTGCTCTCGGCCGTCGGGTCGAGAACCATGGTCACGATTTCACCTCCTTGCAGACAGGGATGGAGCCGGCAAAACCGCCGCCCGTCCAGCCCCCGATAATGCCGGAGAACATTCCGGCGGATCCCCCGGCGCGCGCAATCATGAGCCCGCCAGGACGAAACTTGTTGCGTGTGGGCCTGGCCCGGGCCACCGCCTCGGGCAGGCCCTCGGTGATGCCCAGCGCACCCTGAGCCAGGCGTTCGCCCGGCACTTCGCATAATCGATACAACTCCTCGAGCAGACGTGCCTTGCTCCAGCCGGCCTGCCGGAAGGTACGCTCATGCTCAGGACACACCACCAGCATGGCATCGCAGGCCGGGGCGAGCTTGACGTTATGCAGCACCTTGAGCGATTCGGCCATGCTATTGGCCAGGCTTTGCGGGTCGCGTGACTTCTGGTCGACCACGCCCTGTAGCCCGTAGCCTGCAAACACCGTGACCGCTGACACGCCTCGCGCAATGCCGAAGTCGGTCGACAGCGGCTCCCAGCTCGAGCCTTCTTCGTCTTCGGCAAAGCAGTAGGTGTACTTGCCCGGGTTGCCCAGGGTGGCGCGGTCGACTTCCTGCGGCCGTCCACCGCCGACATTGCGAATGACCAGCTGCAGGGCGCGGCCGATGGTGGCATTGGCCCGATTGCCCTGACCCAGCGCATTGCCCAGGGCGTTCATGCCGATCTGGCGCCGAACGGGGCCATTGACCACCACCACCGGACCCACAAACATGGTCGTGGCCAGCACGCCATGCATGGAAAAGGCCGGGTCCAGCGCGGCCTCGACGGCAGCCAGCACCACCGGCAGGTACTCCGGCTTGCAACCGGCCATCACGGCATTGATGGCCACCTTTTCCACGGTGAGCTCGATCAGGTTGGGCGGGCACAGGCCGATCACTTCCTTGGGATCGCGGGTGGTCCCTGCCAGCATGCGCAAGACACGCCGTTCGGTGGGCGGCACCACGGGCAGGCCGTCGGACCAGCCCCGCTCGAAGATGGCCTCGAATTCGTCCTCGTCGTCGCCGAAATTGACCCGGCGTGCGTTCAGACCGGTTTCGCCGAGACGGATCAGCAGCGATTCCCTATGGCCGGGCTCCATATTGAGTGCGCCACAGCCGGGACGCATGGCGGGCAGGCCAGCCCCCAATCCCTGCTGTCCACTCACTTTTTCCCATTCGCTCCGATCCCAGCCATAGGTGCGGGCAGCGTCCTGCCCGGCCTTGCGACGGATCAGGGTGGGCACGATCTCGATAGACAGGCTGTGCGAGGCCAGCAGCTCACGATCGTCAACCGGGTCCGCGATGGTTTCCGGAAATCCGGGATCGTCCTGGGTATAGACCGTCAGGGCGCCTTGCTGCTGCAGTTCGCGCAGGACCGGCGCGATCAGTTCGCAGGTCGGGCAGTCGCGCTTGACGACCGCGATCAGGCCGTCGGCGGGCAGGGTAGGCAGCGGATGATTCATGGTGCAGGTGTCTCGTCGGTCCCGGGGTCGGATCCTCCGGGCTTGGGTCAGGGCTACTATTGCTTCCCCTCAGTCTGAGGGCTATGCCCTCGACAGGCAAGGCACGCAAGCCGATTTATGGAGAAACCCATGTCCGTATCCAACCCTGCCAGCCTGCGTCTTCAGGCCATCGACCAGGCCATCGACCAGGCCATCGCCACGTCACACCCTGCGGTGTTTCGTTCCACGCTCACCCGGGGTCTCCTGACTCTGGGCATCGCCGCACTGGCCGCAACGCTGTCGGCTTGCTCCGGGCTGAGTCTCGGGGGTCTGGCCAGTCAGGATCGTGTCGAGGCCCATCCGCCCATCGTCTTCGTGCATGGCAATGGCGACACCGCCGGGCTTTGGCTCACCACGCTCTGGCGCTTTGAGTCCAACGGCTGGCCACGCGAGCGGCTGCATGCCATCGATGCGCCCAACCCCTTGGCCAGAGACGATGATGCCGTGTCGCAGGCCCACCGCACCTCGGCTGCCGAACATGCGGCTTATCTTGCTGCTGAAGTCGATGCCGTGCTTGCGCGCACGGGCGCAAAGCAGGTCGTCCTGGTCGGTAATTCCAGGGGTGGAAATGCCATTCGCACGTATTTGAGAGATGGCAATGCGGCCAAGGTGTCCCATGCCATTCTGGGTGGCACGCCCAACCATGGCGTCTGGGCGCGGGCCGACTTCAGGCCGGGCAATGAGTTCAACGGGGCAGGCCCGGTCCTGATGCGTCTGAATGCGCCCCAGGGTCCGGACGGTGGCGAAGTGACCCCTGGCGTGAAGTGGATGACCTTGCGTTCGGATGGCAACGACAAGTTCGCGCAGCCCACTGGCGAATGGATCGGTCGCCCGGGCTGGGCCACCGAAGTCGATGTCCGGGGCCCTGAGCTCAAGGGGGCGGACAACCGCGTACTGCCCGGCCTGGACCATCGCGAGGTGTCCTATCACGCCAAGGCCTTTGAGCAGACCTATCAGTTCATCACGGGTCGACTGCCCACCCGCTCGATCGTGACCGAGACTCAGGTCGTGCTCAATGGCAAGGTCAATGGCGCCGCAGCAGGATCGCCCACCAACCTGCCGGTGGCAGGAGCCACAGTGCGGGCCCATCGGGTGGACTGCCAGACTGCAGAGCGACAGGGCGCTCCTTTGCTCGAACGCACCACGGCGGCCGATGGCCGCTGGGGCCCCCTGAAGACCGATGCCGCCACCTGCCTGGAGTTTGAATACAGCGCGCCCGGCTTTGCCACCGTGCATCAGTACCGCTCGCCTTTTCCGAGGTCATCCGAGGTGGTGCATCTGCGGGTTGCCGCCCTGAGTGATGCTGATCGCAAGGCGGGCGCCGTGGTCAGCTTCGTGCGCCCGCGGGGCTACTTCGGTGTGGGGCGCGACACCATGAGTCTCGATGGCAAGCCCCTGCCGGGCATTCCTGCCGGCGTGGCTGGTCTGGCCAGCGCCAAGCTCAACCTGCCCGCTCAGGCGCAGCGCACCGTGGTGGGCGAGTTCAATGGTGAGCGCATCGCCATGCGCACCTGGCCGACCGCCGAGAACCGGATGGTGGTGGGGGAGTTGCATCAGTAAGGTGAGGCGCGCAGACGCAAGGCTTCAGGCCTAGAGCGCCCCCGAGGTCATTTAACCGTGCATTTCTTC
>JBMSOD010000175.1:0-6844 GCA_049422085.1 Burkholderiaceae bacterium | reverse complement strand
GGACGGCGTTCGTTCAGGCGGATCTCAGTCGGGCCTGATGCCGACGCGCAAGACGCTCGGCCACCGCGCTCATTGCAGCGTCGGCCTCAACGTCAGAAAGGGTTCGTTCAGTATCCTGCAACCAAAAGCGGAAGGCAAGGCTTTTTTCCTTATTTTCCAATCCTTTACCGCGGTATTCATCGAAAAGTACCACATGCCGAAGCATGGCCAGACGCGGATCCTCAAGCCTCGCAATGTCGATCTCCGCAAGCGCCGATCCGGCGGTCACCTGGTCATCGAACACGAAGGCGAGGTCGCGGATGACCGGGGGAAACCTCGAAACGCCCTGCGCCTGAACTGGCTGCACTGGCAGGAGAGCATCGAGGTCAAGTTCGAACAGGATCGGAGTTTCGGTCAGGTCGAGTTCCTGTACCAGCGCCGGATGAAGACTGCCCATCCAGCCCAGCACAGCACCCTTAGCATCCAGCACCTGTGCACTGCGGCCAGGATGCAGGGCGGCATGGGATGCAGGAATGAACTGGAGCTCGGGTCGCAGGACCTGCAAATCCGCTTTGACATCGAAGAAATCGACCGCCCTGGACCGAGAACCCCACTGCTCGGGCAGTGCAGATCCACATGCCAGACCCGCGAGTCGACGCGGCTGTCGAATCCCAGCAACTTCAAGCGGCCCAGCCTCGGCGCTCGGATCGCGAAGAAACACGCGTCCGACCTCGAACAAACGGACCCTGCTCAGCTTGCGGTTCAGGTTATGTCGCAGATTGCCAAGCAGGCCCGGCCAAAGACTCGTACGCATCACATCGAGAGTTTCGGCAATCGGATTGCGAAGACGGATCGGCTCGTGACCGCTAAGCATGGATTGCTCCAGCGCCGATGAGACGAAGGAGAAATTGATCACCTCCTGCCAGTCGCGCGAGGCCATGAACTGCTTGACGGCCATGACGGTTCTTCGATCTCTGGGAACCACCGACAGGTCGGCCGACATCCTTGGCGCACGCACCGGGAGGCGGTCAACGCCATGAATCCGGACCACTTCCTCGATCAGATCCTCTTCAATCTGGAGATCGAAGCGACGTGCCTCCGGTGTAACCGAGAACACGGTATCTCCATTGAGGCTCTGGACCGTGTAGGGCAAGCCAAGCCTGTCGAACGCGTTGGTGCAATCTGTCTGGCTCAGGGGCATGCCGATGACCCGCGCCGCTCGCGACAGGCGCATCCGGACCGGTTCGCGCGCAGGCAAACGCAGGCGCTGATCATCGATTGGGCCTGCCTGCCCCCCGCAGACCGAGAGGATCAGGGAACACAGGTAGTCGAGATGCTCGACGGTGGTGCTGGCGTCAACGCCACGCTCGAAACGCTGGGCGGCGTCAGTCGAGAAGTTGTATCGACGCGCCCGCCCCATGATGGCCTCCGGCCACCAGAATGCAGCCTCGACATAAATGTCGGAGGTCTCCAGGCTGACGGCGGTGGCATCGCCACCCATGATGCCAGCCAGGCTCTCGACCTGAGCCTCATCTGCGATCACACCGACGGGCAGACCGTCAGCATCTGGCCCGACCTCGATGGTGTTGCCATTGAGCAGCTTGAGCGCTTCGCCTGGACGCCCCCATCGGACCTGCAAGCCTCCATGAATCCTGTTCAGATCGAACACATGGGTGGGGCGACCCAGTTCAAGCATCACATAGTTGGAGAGGTCGACCAGGGCCGAGATGCACCGCTGGCCGCTTCGTTCAAGTCGCTGGCGGATCCAGTCGGGCGTTCGGGCCTTTGCATTGACTCCCCGGATAATGCGGCCGCTGAACCGACCGCACAGGTCAGGCGCTTCAATCCTGACAGGAAGCCTGTCGGACAGCGTGGGCTGTACCTGGGGCATGGCAGGCAGGCGCAAAGGCGCCCCGGTGATGGCCGACACCTCCCGGGCCACACCCGTCACCGACATGCAATGCGCCAGGTTCGGGGTCAGCTTGAGCAGCCATACCTTGTCGTCAAGATCGAGGGCATCTCGCAGAGAGACGCCTGGGGACAGGGTGTCAGACAGGATCATCAGCCCGGAGTGATCTTCGGACAGCCCCAGTTCGCGCGCAGAACACAGCATTCCTTCGCTTTGCACCCCCCGCATCTTGGCCACGCCGATCTTGAAGTCGCCAGGCAGGACTGCTCCGGGAACAGCGCACGGCACCGTGATTCCAGCCGCCACGTTGGGGGCACCGCACACGATCTGCACCGGATCCGCCCGCCCGATATCAACCGAGCAGACGGTGAGTTTGTCGGCATCCGGATGGCGGCTGACCGAAACGACGCGGGCCACGATCACTCCGCTGAAGGCCGGAGCGGCAGGCTCACGCTCCTCTACCTCCAGACCCGCCATGGTCAGCGCATGGGCCAGGGCATCGCTATCGAGTGTGGTGTCGACACAGGCACGCAGCCAGCGTTCAGAAAATCGCATCGCAGGCGCTCCAATCAGTCCTTGAATTGCTCCAGGAACCTGAGGTCGTTCTCGTAGAAGAGCCTCAGGTCACCTACGCCATGTCGCAACATGGCCAAACGCTCAATACCCGATCCAAACGCAAAGCCGATATAGCGCTCGGGATCGAGCCCGATGTTTCGGACCACCTGCGGATGCACCTGGCCCGCGCCGGAGACTTCCAGCCATCGACCGGCGAGTGGTCCGTCCGCGAACCGCATATCGATCTCGGCCGAGGGCTCGGTAAAGGGAAAGTAGGACGGTCGAAAGCGCACATCGATATCCTCACGCTCGAAAAACCGTCGCAGGAAAGCGGTGTAGAGATTGCGCAGATCGGTAAAGGACACATCCTCGTCGATCCAGAGCCCTTCGATCTGATGGAACATCGGCGAGTGGGTTGCATCGGAATCGACGCGGTAGGTCTTGCCAGGTGCGATGACCTTGATCGGTGGCCGATGCATGCGCGCGTAGCGGATCTGCATCGGACTGGTATGGGTGCGCAGCAACAGAGGCTGACCACGTGCGTCTTCACCTTCGACATAGAAGGTGTCATGCATCGAACGCGCCGGATGGTTATCCGGCGTGTTGAGTGCCGTGAAATTGAAGAAATCTTCCTCGATCTCAGGACCATCGGCGACGTCGAAACCAATCGAGCGAAAAATGCGTTCGATCCGTTCGATGGTCAGGGTGACCGGGTGCAGTCCCCCCTGCCCCATGCCTCGGCCAGGTAAGGTGACATCGATGGCCTCTGCTGCGAGGCGCTCCTGCAGCGCGGCCTGCTCCAGAGCGTGTTGCCTTGATGACAACGCCTGTTCGATCGCCTGTTTGGTCTCGTTCAGTGCCTTGCCGGCCTGGGCGCGTTCATCACCCTTGAGTTGGCCGAGCCCTTTCATGTGCTGCGTGAGCAGTCCATCTTTGCCCAAAAAACGGGCTTTGGCATTTGCCAGGCCGGCACTGTCCGTTGCCGCAGCAAAATGCGCCACAGCCTCCTGGATCATGAGCTCAAGCTTCTCGTTCATTCATCCCCCGCCAATGGAACGGGGCCCACTTGGGGCCCCGCGCATCTCCGGAAGTCAGATTGCCGGACCAACCGATCCGGCCAGACCTACGGTGTTGGATCAGGCGCCGAGCGCTGACTTGACCTGAGTGACAACCGCCGCAAACGCAGGCTTGTTGTTGACGGCCAGTTCGGCCAGGACCTTGCGGTCGAGATCGATGGCTGCCTTGTGCAGGCCCGCGATGAAGCGGCTGTAGTTGATTCCATGCTCACGGGCAGCAGCGTTGATCCGTGCGATCCAGAGCGCACGGAAAACGCGCTTGCGGGCACGACGGTCGCGGTAGGCATATTGCCCGGCACGCATGACCGCCTGCTTGGCGACCCGGTAGACATTGTTGCGACGACCGCGATAACCCTTGGCAAGAGCCAGAACCTTCTTGTGGCGGGCGCGCGCGGTGACTCCACGTTTGACGCGAGGCATGCTGAACCCTCCTTAGGCGTAAGGCATCATGGTCCGAACGCTCAGCACGTCGGACTCATGCACCTGAACGGCACCACGCAGATGGCGCTTGTTCTTGGTGGTTTTCTTGGTGAGGATGTGGCGCTTGAAAGCCTGGCCACGTTTGATCGAGCCGCCAGCGCGGACTCGAAAGCGCTTGGCAGCGCTTTTCTTGGTCTTCATCTTGGGCATGATGCCGCTCCGTTGGGGCTGCCTCGAGGTTGTACTGCAACGAACACAGCACGCTTGCGGAACCCGGGCAACAGGCTTCGCAGGGCATGGCAAGCACTGCGAAGCCCTCGACTATAGCATCACTTGCGCTTCTTGGGGGCAATGATCATGACCATCTGACGCCCTTCGAGTCGGGGCATCGACTCGACCTGGCCCACGGCGTCGAGATCGGTACGGATGCGTTCAAGCAGCCGCACACCGAATTCCTGGTGAGCCATCTCCCTGCCGCGAAAGCGAAGCGTGATCTTTGCCTTGTCACCTTCTTCAAGGAAACGGACCAGGTTTCTGAGTTTGACGCCGTAGTCGTTGTCATCGGTACCGGGTCGGAACTTGACTTCCTTGACCTGGATGACCTTCTGCTTCAGACGCGCCTCATGGGCCCGCTTCTGCTCCTGGTACTTGAACTTGCCGTAGTCCATGAGCCTGGCCACAGGGGGTTGGGCCATGGGAGCAATTTCAACTAGATCGACATCGGCCTCTTCGGCCATGCGCAAGGCCTCGCGTGTCGAGACGATTCCGAGGGGCTCGTTCTCCAGGCCCATCAGGCGCAGTTCGGGCACATTGATTTCGCCATTGAGGCGGTGCGTCCGTTCGCGTTCGGTTGTAGCGATGCTGTTTTCTCCGGTAGACGTGGGAAGGAAACGCGTCCCGAGCAGACTCAGGACTGACGGGACTCGACTTCCCCGGCCAGACGTTCGATGAACGTTTCGAGCGGCATGGATCCCAGATCGACGCCTCCTCTGGCCCGGACAGCCACATGGCCTGCCTGCCGCTCCTTGTCTCCCACGACAACCAGATAGGGCAGTTTTTGCAGGCTGTGCTCGCGGATCTTATAGCCGATCTTTTCGTTACGACAATCGGACTCCACCCTGATTCCACGTTTTTTCAGCGCGCGTACAACGTCCTGAGCGTATTCGGCCTGCGCTTCGGTGATGCTCAGAACCATCGCCTGGACAGGGGCAAGCCAGACCGGAAAGGCGCCAGCATGGTTCTCGATGAGAATACCAATGAAGCGCTCAAGCGAGCCGACAATCGCACGATGGAGCATCACCGGATGTCGGCGCGCGTTATCGTCGGCGACATACTCGGCCCCGAGCCTTTGCGGCATGTTGAAGTCAACCTGCATGGTGCCGCACTGCCAATGGCGCCCGAGCGCATCGAGCAGCGTGTACTCGATCTTGGGGCCGTAAAACGCACCATCGCCCGGTGCGATCTGAAACTCGCACCCCGACCTGCGCAGCGACTCCATGAGTGCAAACTCGGCCTTGTCCCAGAGGTCATCCGATCCGACACGCTTGGCGGGTCGGGTGGCCACCTTGTAGAGGATATTGGTAAAGCCGAAGTCCTTGTACACGCGATGCAAGAGCTCGGTGTAGGCCACGCATTCATCGAGGATCTGGTCTTCCGTGCAGAAGATATGTCCGTCGTCTTGCACGAATCCACGCACGCGCATGATGCCGTGCAACGCACCCGAGGGTTCATTTCGGTGGCACTGACCGAACTCTCCGTAGCGCAGGGGCAGATCGCGATAACTGCGCAGCCCGCTGTTGAACACCTGGAGGTGCCCCGGGCAGTTCATGGGCTTGACCGCGTAATCCCGGTTCTCGGACGCGGTGGAGAACATATGATCCTTGTAGTTCTCCCAGTGACCTGAACGTTCCCACAGGGACCGATCGAGGATCTGCGGGCAGCGGATCTCGTGATAGCCGTTGTCCTGGTACACCTGACGCATGTACTGCTCGACCTGCTGCCAGAGTGCCCAGCCTCTGGGATGCCAGAAGACCATGCCCGGCGCATCGTCCTGCAGATGAAACAGGTCAAGTGCGCGGCCCAGTTTGCGATGGTCGCGCTTCTCGGCCTCTTCAAGTCGATGCAGATAGGCGTCCTGGTCTTCCTTGCGGGCCCAGGCCGTACCGTAGATGCGCTGAAGCATCTCGTTGCGGGAGTCGCCACGCCAATAGGCGCCGGCAACTTTCATCAGCTTGAAAACCTTGAGCTTTCCGGTCGAAGGCACATGCGGCCCCCGACACAGGTCGATGAAAGCGCCCTCGCGGTAAAGACTGATGCCTTCCTGGGCCGGAATGGACGCAATGATTTCGGCCTTGTACCGCTCGCCGATCGATTCGAAGAAGCGGACAGCCTCGTCCCGGTCCCAGATCTCCCGATTCACGGGTTCATCCCTGCGGGCCAGCTCGGTCATCCGAGACTCGATCGCCTGCAGGTCCTCCGGGGTGAAGGGGCGGGAGTAGGAAAAATCGTAATAAAAGCCGTCGTCGATCACGGGTCCGATCGTGACCTGCGCCTCCGGGAACAGCTCCTTGACCGCATATGCAAGCAGGTGCGCCGTGGAGTGCCGGATCACCTCCAGACCGTCTGCATCACGATCGGTGACGATCGCGAGCTGCGCGTCGCGCTCGATGAGATGGGAGGTGTCGACAAGATTGCCGTCAACCCGACCGGCGAGTGCCGCCTTGGCCAGGCCCGCCCCGATGGAAGCAGCAACCTGCGCCACGGTGGGCGGAGCATCGAAGGACCGGACGGAGCCGTCGGGCAAAGTAACGCGGATGACGGACACGACCTGGTCGGACGAACTTTCAGTAAGGTGATTGGTAGGCGCGATTGGACTCGAACCAACGACCCCCACCATGTCAAGGTG
>JBMSOD010000174.1:0-6848 GCA_049422085.1 Burkholderiaceae bacterium | reverse complement strand
CCCGGAGCCGGTGCTATTTTCAAGCATCCAGAGCAGGTTTGTCGGCGAGTCCGACTGGGCAAGCGCATCCTCTGTGGAGGCCTTGCCGTCGCGGATCAGTTGCATGAGTGCCGTCTCGAAGGTCTGAGACCCTGCCGCCATGCTTTTTTCCATGGCCTCTCGAATTTCGCTGATTCTCGCCTGCTCGATCAGTTCACTGATCAGGGTTGTGTTGAGCAGCACTTCGACCGCAGCCACCCGACCCCCGGCGGTCGATCGAACCAGCCGCTGAGACACGACGCAGCGCAGGGTGGCCGCCAGATCCGAGAGCATGACCCGACGGTTTTCGGGCGAATAAAAGCCGACGATCCGGGTCAGCGCATGCACCGCGGTGTTGGCATGCAAGGTTGCAAGCACCAGATGCCCTGACTGCGCATAGGCGATGGCAGCGCTCATGGTCTCGGTGTCTCGGATTTCACCGATCATCAGGCAGTCGGGCGCCTGACGAAGTGCGTTACGCAGGGCGATATCGAGCGTTTGCGCGTCGGTACCGATCTGCCGCTGGTTGACGATGGAGCGCCTGTGTCGAAAGGTGTACTCGATCGGATCTTCGAGCGTCAGGATATGGCCACTGGTCTGCTGGCTGCGGTGGTCAATCAGCGAAGCCAGCGTGGTCGACTTTCCTGATCCTGTAGAGCCGACCACCAGGATCAGGCCTCGTTTTTCCATCACCAGTTCGGTCAGGACCGGCGGCATGCCCAATGTCGAAATCTCGGGGATCGTGCCCGGGATGTAGCGAACCACGGCACTCGGTGTACCGCGCTGCCGAAACACCGAGAAGCGAAAGCTGCCTACGTCCTTCAGGCCATAACCGATATTGAGCTCGTTTCTTTCCTCGAACTCGGCCCACTGACGGTCGGTGATGACCTCGCGAAGCAATCTTTCGACGGTTGGCGGATCGAGCACCTGCTGATTGACGGCAACCAGGGTGCCGTTGATCTTGATCTGGACGGACGCACCTGCCGATATGAAGATGTCCGAGGCTTGTTTCTCGGCCATCAGGGCAAGCAGACGCTCCATCGCCATACGGATCAGAAGCCTCTCAGCAACTCGTTGATGGCGGTCTTTGCCCGGGTCTGGGCATCGACCTTCTTGACGATGACCGCGCAGTACAGGCTCGCCCTGCCGTCACCTGAAGGCATGCTGCCAGGCACGACAACCGACCCGGCGGGCACCCGCCCGTAGATGATCTCGCCGGTTTCGCGGTCATAGATGCGGGTGCTCTGACTGATGAACACGCCCATTGAAAGCACCGAGTTTTCTTCCACGATCACGCCTTCGACGACCTCGGAGCGCGCGCCGATGAAGCAGTTGTCCTCGATGATGGTCGGATTGGCCTGCAGGGGTTCGAGCACGCCGCCGATGCCGACTCCCCCCGAGAGGTGTACGTTCTTGCCAATCTGGGCACAGGAGCCCACCGTGGCCCAGGTATCGACCATGGTGCCTTCATCGACATAGGCGCCGATGTTGGTATAGGAAGGCATCAGCACCACGTTGCGGGCAATGAAGCTTCCGCGGCGCGCAACTGCAGGCGGGACCACCCTGAAACCTGCCTGCGCAAACCTTGCTGCGTCCCAACCCTCGAACTTGGTCGCAACCTTGTCGAAGAACTGCAAGGTGCCGGCAGGCATGGGGTGATTGTCTTCAAGGCGGAACGAGAGCAGCACTGCCTTCTTGATCCACTGATGCACGACCCAGTCGCCCTGGAATTTTTCGGCCACCCGGATCCGGCCTGAATCGAGTTCGTTGATGACATGGGTCACTGCATCACGCACTTCGGCAGGCGCTTTGGCGGGACTCAACTCGGTTCTTTGTTCCCAGGCGGTTTCGATGGTGTTCTGGAGCGTGCTCATGGACTCGGCAGTAAAGGAGGGGCGGTTGATGCGGAAGGGACCGTGATTCGCGTTCAGATCTGCAGGTACACAGTGTAACGGTCTGGCGATCCCGGGTAATTCAATACTAATAAATGTTAAAATTCAATTATTTGAACGGCACTTCTGAAGTAAATTCTTGTAAATCGACTCGCTGCTTGGGTTTCCATCCAGCCTTGCGATGCTCAGCGACAACAGTGGTGTAGATCCCGCCACGGACATACCAGCGGGCGGTCAGACGCATGAAGCGCGGGCGGGTCGCCTTGACCATGTCGTCGAGAAGCTTGTTGGTCACCGCTTCATGAAAGGCGCCCTGGTCCCGGAAGGACCAGAGAAACAGCTTGAGCGCCTTGAGCTCGAGATTCTTGCGATCGGGAATGTAATCGATGACCAGCGTGGCGAAATCGGGTTGACCTGTAAGCGGACACAGACAGGTGAATTCCGGGGCTTCGATATGGATGTGGTAATCCCGTCCCGGAGAGGGATTCGGGAAGGTCTCTAGGGCTTTGGAGGGTGAACTGGGCATGGACAGGAGAAGGAGGGTCAGTCCCGGGCTGGAGGATGCGGGTGGGCTAAGATTCTATCGGAGGGGCCGTCGCCCCGGCGGTTTGCATGGGCATCAGCCTGGCGGGCCGGTCTGATTTTCTGGTTTTGGCCGGCCGGCGGGCCTGTGCCATCCGCAACCTTCGCGAACGTCGTGCGCCTCAAACAGATCAAGCTCGCAGGATTCAAGTCCTTTGTCGATCCCACCTCGTTCGAGGTTCCGAGCCAGCTGGTCGGTGTGGTGGGCCCCAATGGCTGCGGCAAATCCAACATCATGGATGCGGTCCGCTGGGTTTTGGGCGAATCCAAGGCCTCCGAGTTGCGTGGCGACTCGATGCAGGATGTGATCTTCAATGGCGCCTCGGAGCGCAAACCATCGGGCCGGGCCAGCGTTGAACTGGTCTTTGACAATGCCCAGTCCCGATTGACAGGAGCCTGGGCGCAGTACGCCGAGATTTCCGTCAAACGGGTGCTTACCCGCGATGGCCAGTCGACCTATCTGATCAACAACCAGACCGTCCGGCGCAAGGACGTCCACGACCTTTTTCTGGGAACAGGACTCGGCCCAAGGGCCTACGCCATGATCGGACAGGGTACGGTGTCACGGATCATCGAGGCTCGACCTGAAGAACTCAGAGTCTTCCTTGAGGAAGCGGCGGGAGTGACCAAATACAAGGAGCGGCGGCGGGAAACTGAAAACCGCCTCTCCGACACCCGGGAAAACCTCACCCGGGTTGAAGACATCCTGCGCGAGCTCGCTTCGCAGATTGAAAAGCTGGAGCGGCAGGCGCAGGTCGCCCGCGAGTACCGAGAACTGGAAGCGCTTCGGGAGCAGCGCCAGCAGGCCTTGTGGTGGGTACGGCGTGATGAGGCGCGAGCGGAGCAGGCCCGGCTAGCGCTGAGCGCGGGCGAGATCGACAACGAGATCCAGAGGGTCCTTTCGCTGCAGCGTGGGCTGGAGGCCGAACTCGAATCCGCCCGCCAGGACCATTTTGACGCAGGGGATGCGGTCCACGCCCTGCAGGGCACCTACTACGAGCGAGCCGCCGAGGTCAGCAAGCTCGAGAGCGAGATTCAGTTCGTGGTGCAGTCGCAAAACGAGCTCAGGGCGCAGCAGGCCGCAGCAGCGGCGCGTGAGGAGCAAGCCCGTCAGAGTCAGGACAATGGCGGGAACGAACTGCAGTCGATCGTCTCGCAGCAAGCCGAGGCTGAGGAAGCGCTTGCGGCGATGCTGGCACGACTCGAGGCCTGCAGCGAGGGCCTTCCCGAGCTTGAGGACCGGGTGCATGAGCGACGCGATCAGCTTGAGCTCGCTCGCCGCCAGGTCCAGGATGTGCAATCCAGACTTCAGGTTCTGGCGGCTGGCCAGCGAGCCCACGAGGAGGCGCTCAGGGATCTGGACGATCGGGCCGAACGACTGCGAGCCGCCCAGCTCGCGAGCACTTCTCCTCCCGAGGCCGAGCTCGAGCAGGCGAGCCTGAGGCTGGCCGGAGCCGAAGAAGCGGAGGCGCAGGCCGCCGAGGCGCAGGCGCAGGCAGAACTGCGGCAGACCGAAGCGGAGTCCCAGCGAGCACCTGCGCAGGATGCCCTTCGCGAGGCGGCGGCCCGGCTGGCCCAGGTGAATGCCCGAGCAGACACGCTGCGGCAGATTCAGGAGCGCATACGAAGCGAAGGCCGGCTGGCCCCCTGGCTCGAGCGCCATGGACTCACCGGGCTTCGGCCCTTATGGCAACGGCTGACGATCCAGGCCGGATGGGAGACCGCCCTGGAAGCGGTCCTGCGCGAGCGACTGCAGTCGCTTGAGGTCGGGCAACTGGACCGGGTGGAGGGCCTGCTGCAGGACCAGCCTCCCGGTCGGCTGAGCTTTCATAGTCCGCTTCCTCCGACGCGGACCGGGGGCCAGCCAGGCTTGCCTCAGGAGGCGCGACGGAGCGGCCCCGAAGGGATGCAACCGCTGACCAGCAAGGTCAGCTCGACCGACCCAGGCATCGAACTTGTCCTGCGTGACTGGCTTGCAGGGTTATGGTGCGCTGATGGCTTGAGCGAGGCTCTGAGTCGAAGGGGCGCACTCGCCGAAGGCGATCGGATCGTGCTGCCCGAAGGACACCTTGTTGGGCGTACAACCGTGGCCGTCCATGCACCTGACAGCGAACAGGATGGCGTGCTCTCGCGTCAGAAGGAACTCACTCACCTGGAGAAGGAGTCCCGTGCTCTCGAGCTGATGCTGGATGAGGCGCGTGCTGCGGCAGTGCGTGCCGAATCCCAGGCGGGTCAGGCAAGGGCGGCCCTTGCGGCAGCCCGCGAGGCGCTGTCCCGAACGATGCGCGAGGCCTCCGAGGCCAGGCTGCAGACCGGTCGGCTTGAACAGCAGGTGCAGCGAGCCCGTGCTGATCGGGATCGCCTGAGTGCAGACTTGAACGAGGTCGAACTGCGTCGGGCCGAGCGGCAGACGGCTCTCGACGAACTCGCTGCGCAATTCGAGACCCTTGATGAATCGCTGGCGGCAGAGCAGGATGCCCAGGAGCGGGCCCGCGATGAGCTCGAACTTGCTGAAGCCGCGCTCGATGAATCGAGGGAGCGTTTGCGCGATGCCGAGCGATCCGAACGCGAAGCAGACTTCAGGCTTCGTACCCTCAGAGAGCGTGAGGCGCTTCTGCGCGGCCAGGTCGAACTTGCGGCTGCGCAGCGGGCGCAGGCCCTGAGCGAGCTCGAGAGTATTCAGGTCCGACTTGCAGAGCTTTCTGACGACGCGGCGCGCGCAGGTCTGCAGGAGGCGCTCGCCAATCGGGTCCGGGCGGAGGACGAACTGGCCCAGGGTCGTGCCCGGCTCGATGCGCTTGCCAGCCGGCTACGAGAGCTGGAAGAACAGCGGATGGCGCGCGAGCGGGAGCAGCAGCCTCTGCGTGACCGCCTGGCCGAGTTGCAGCTGGCGGTTCAGGCGGCCCGACTCAGTGGCGATCAGTTCGAGGAACAGCTGCAGCAGGCGGGCGTCGATGTCGATGCCCTCAAGGCCGCATTCGAGAGTGTGCCCAAGGCCAGTTGGCTGCAGGGTGAAGTCACCCGCCTGACCAATGCGGTGAGTGCGCTGGGTGCGGTCAATCTTGCTGCGCTTGACGAGCTGACCCAGGCACGCGAGCGTCATGCCTTTCTCGAGTCGCAATCGAACGATCTCAACGAGGCCATCGCGACGCTGGAAGATGCCATCCGCAAGATCGATCGGGAGACCCGAACCCTGCTGCAGGACACCTTCGATACCGTCAATCGCCACTTTGGCAGTCTGTTCCCCGAATTGTTTGGCGGCGGTGAGGCAAGACTTGTGCTGACCGGAGACGAAATTCTCGACAGCGGCGTCACGGTCGTTGCGCAGCCTCCTGGCAAGCGCAACGCGTCGATCAACCTCCTGTCAGGCGGAGAAAAGGCCCTGACCGCCATTGCGCTGGTGTTCTCGCTTTTCCAGCTCAATCCTGCCCCCTTCTGTCTGCTGGATGAGGTTGATGCGCCGCTCGATGAAGCCAATACCGATCGCTACTGCGCCATGGTCCGGCGCATGTCAGACCAGACCCAGTTCCTCTTCATCACGCACAGCAAGGTCACCATGGAACTCGCCCAGCAGTTGATTGGCGTGACCATGCAGGAACGGGGCGTATCGCGCATCGTGGCGGTGGATATCGACGCCGCTGCCCGATTTGCGGAGGCAGCATGAAGCTCATCGAGACCTGGCTTGGCGACGCGTCCTCACTCTGGTTGAGCCTTGGGGCGCTGATGGTCATCGCCCTGCTGGTCGTCCTGATGTTCAATGCCTTCCAGGGCAGGGCGCGCCGTGCCAAATGGTCTTCTCCATCCACGGAGGAGCCGGTGCGGGGCGCCGATGCAAGCGCCCCTGAATCCAGGGCATCTGTCCGGGAGCGTGTCGAGCCCCGTTTTTCTTCCAGCAATCCGCTGGACCCTTCCCCGCGAGCCTCAGGCGACCAGAGCGGACCGCTGCCTGGCACCAGACAGGCTGGCGATCGGGCTGATGATCTGACGGATCCATCGGCGCTTGCCGCCCTCTCGATCGATGAGAGGTTTCCCCCTGACATGACCGATGACGCGCCGGATCTGACAACGCCTCAAGCGCTGGACGATGACCGCGACGCTCTGACAATGCCGCCGTCTGGGGCGCAGGGACGGTTGCCCCCCGGGCAGGGGACGAAGGGCTCCGGGCCACCGGGTGCTGTTACCCGGCCGGGTGTGACCGCGCGCAGGCTGTCGGGTGCGTCGGTGCCCGTGACCGCCGAATGGGGTGGCCTTGACGAACGGATCGACTGCATCGCGCTCATGCAATTGCAACCCCCGGTCGATTGCATTGCACTGCGTTCGGGCGCGCAGACCTTTGCCAGGATTGGGACGAAGTCC
>JBMSOD010000173.1:0-6878 GCA_049422085.1 Burkholderiaceae bacterium | reverse complement strand
CCCAGTTCAAGCGGGCCGATGCAAGCGGCGCGGCGTATGCCGTGGTGATCGGTGAAGACGAGGCTGCCCAGGGTATAGCCATGGTCAAATCGCTCCGGGGGCCCGCGGGTGAGCAGGGTCAGGGCAGCCAGAAACCGGTTGCTCTCGACCAGCTCGCCGATACGCTGATCGACGCCCTTGTGGCCGACTCGGACTGAGGCACAGTCCGGACCTCATCCGATATTCCTCCCTACCCAGACCTTTTTTTCAGGAAGCCGACATGGCCTACGATCTTCAGGAGCAGGATCAGATCGACGCGCTACGCGCGTTCTGGAACCGTTGGGGCACGCTCCTGCTTGCCCTGGTGAGTGCCGTTCTGATCGCCATCGCCGGATGGCGGGGCTATGGCTGGTGGCAGCAGAAACAGTCGGTCGAAGCCAGTGCCATTCATGAGCGACTGCGCAAGGCGGTGGATGCCCGTGATCTGGCAACCGTCCGCCAGGTGTCGGGCGAGCTCTTCGAAAAGTATCCCGGCACGATCTACGCCTCGATGGGTGCGCTTCTCACCGCGCGAGCCTATTTTGATGGCGGGGATCTGAAGGCGGCCAAGCCTGCGCTCCAATGGGCGATTGACAAGGCAGGCGATCCGGATCACCGGATGCTGGCGCGCCTGCGCCTGGCAGGAGTGCTGCTCGATGAAAAAGCCCATGAAGAGGCGCTGAAACTGGTGAGCGTGCCCGATGCCGGCGCCTACGCGGGGGCCTTTGCTGATCGCCGCGGAGACATCCTGGTGGATCAGGGCAAGCCTGAGCAGGCCCGCGCTGCCTACAAGGAGGCTCTGGACAAACTGCAGGCCAACAGCCCGCTGAAGCAGGTTGTGCAGATCAAGCTCGATGCACTGGGCGGGGCCTGATCCATGAGCCTGCTCCGTCGTGCCCTGAGCCTTGCCTTCACGATTGCCCTTATCCCGGGTTGCTCGCTTTTCTCTTCATCGACCCAGCCGCCTGCGCCGCTTCCGCAGCCCACCGGGGCGCTCAAGCCGGCGAACGCCTGGAGCCTGTCGCTCGGGTCCGCCTCGGGGCCCGGGTTTGTGCCAGTGCTTGCTGCAGGCTCGGTCTGGGCGGCAGCCTCAGATGGCACTGTCGCGCGTGTCGCGATCGAAACGGGCCAGCTTGTCTGGCGGATTCAGGCGGGCAAGCCGTTGACCGCAGGCGTGGGTTCCGACGGCACCCTTGCCGTGGTGGCAACCCGCGACGGCGAGCTGAGGGCGTTCGATGCACAGGGCAAGGCGGTCTGGACCGCGCCGGTGGGCGCGGAGGTGGTCACGGCGCCGGCTGTGGCGGATGGCACGGTTGTGGTTCGGGCAAGCGATAACCGGGTGCTGGCCTTCGAGGCGGCCACCGGCAAGCGCCTTTGGAATTACCAGCGACAGAATCCGCCGCTGGTGCTGCGCAATGCCGGCGGTATCGCCCTGATTCCAGGGACTGCATTCATCGGCATGCCAGGTGGACGTCTGGTTGCGTTGGCGCTCAACAACGGGGCACCCCGCTGGGACGTGGCACTCGCGCAGCCCAGAGGCGCCAACGAGCTTGAGCGCATCGCCGATGTGGTGGGCTCGCCACTCGTGATCGGCCGCGAGATCTGCGCGGTGGCTTATCAGGGGCGCATCGGCTGCTTTGAACTCGCCACTGGACGTCTGGTCTGGTCGCAGGAATTTTCTTCTGCAACCGGGTTCGATATCGATGACCTCGGATTGGTCTCAGTGGATGCAGACGACCGGGTGCAGGCCTTTGACCGTCGTGGTCAGCCCGGCTGGCGTATGACCGGATTCGACAGGCGACGACTGAGTGCCCCGTTCATATCCGGCTCGGCGATTGCGTTGGGTGATCGGGAAGGCCGTGTGCTGTGGTTGGCAAGGACCGGAGGTGCGCTGGCCGCGGTGACCACCACCGATGGCAAGCCGATTGTCGCGCCGCCCGTGGGCGTCCAGGGAACAGTCGTGGTTCAGACCACCGGTGGCGCTCTTCATGCATGGCGGTTGCCTTGACCGATCACGCACCGAAGTCCCAAGCGGAGGGTTCGAGGGCTCGCACACCTGTGGTTGCCCTGGTCGGAAGGCCTAATGTCGGCAAGTCCACCCTGTTCAATCGACTGACCCGCAGCCGGGCCGCACTGGTGGCTGATATTCCAGGGCTGACCCGGGATCGTCATTACGGAACCGGCCGGGTCGGATCGCGCCGTTATATCGTGATCGACACCGGTGGCTTCGAACCCGTCGCAAAGACTGGCATTGCCGCCGAAATGGCACGTCAGGCGCGTCAGGCGGTGATCGAGGCGGATCTCGTGATCTTCGTGGTGGATGGCCGTGAGGGCATGGCCGGGCGCGACAGGGACATTGCCAACGAATTGCGCAAGACCGCTGCCAGGGTCGTGCTGGCCGTCAACAAGACCGAGGGCCTGCCTCGAACCGCTGCCGTGGCCGACTTCTGGTCCCTCGGATTGGGTGAGCCCTGGGCGATTTCGGCGGCGCATGGCGATGGCGTGACCGACCTGATCGAGACCTGTCTGCCGCAGGCCCCGGAGCCTGTCGTTCGCCTGGAGTCACCCGAACCTGAGATCGTCGAGACCGCTCAGGGGGCGGCATCGGACGATCCCGGGGGCGTCGCTCCCGTGCCCGTGATTGCGGCGCCCCGGCGGATCCGTGTTGCCGTGATCGGCCGGCCCAATGTGGGCAAGTCCACCCTGATCAACACCCTGCTCGGCGAAGAAAGAATGATCGCGTTCGATCAGCCGGGAACCACACGCGATGCGGTATCTGCCGACTTCGATCGGGGCGGGCGTTCCTACACTCTGGTGGATACAGCCGGGGTCCGGCGACGCGGCAAGGTCACCGAAATGATCGAGAAGTTCTCGGTGGTCAAGACCCTGCAGGCCATCGAAGACAGTCATGTCTGCATCCTTCTGCTCGACGCCTCTCAGGATGTGGCGGAGCAGGATGCACATATCGCTGGCTTTGCGCTCGAGTCGGGTCGTGCGCTGGTGCTTGGAATCAACAAGTGGGATCTGGCGGACGATCACCAGCGGGACCGAATCAAGGTCGAGATGGGGCGCAAGCTGGGCTTCCTCTCGTTTGCCAAAACGCACTTTGTGAGCGCACGTCAGGGCAAGGGCATTGGAGCACTGATGCGTTCGGTCAACGAGGCGCATGCTGCCGCCTTCGCAAAGCTTCCGACTCCGAAGCTCACCCGGGCGCTCCATGAGGCGGTCGAGCGGCAGACGCCTCCCCGCCGCGGAATGGTTCGCCCCAAGCTGCGCTATGCCCATCAGGGCGGGCAGAACCCGCCGATTGTCGTGATCCATGGCAACGCGCTGGATCGAGTGCCTGACTCCTACCGCCGTTATCTCGAGGGCTGGTTTCGGGACAAATTTTCCCTGCAGGGAACACCGCTCAGAATCGAATTCCGCTCCGGGACCAACCCTTATGCCTCGGCGTCCTAGGGTTAAGTCTGAAGTTCTAGGCAACGTCAGACCTTTTCCGGTACAGTGAACAAAAAACAAACCCGCGCGCCGAGGCCCTCATGAGCAACAAGGGACAACTCCTCCAGGATCCCTTCCTCAACCAGCTTCGCCGGGATCACATCCCGGTTTCGATCTATCTGGTCAACGGCATCAAGCTGCAGGGGCAGATCGATGCCTTTGACCAGTATGTGGTTTTGCTCAAGAACACTGTCACCCAAATGGTGTACAAGCACGCCATCTCTACCGTGGTTCCTGCACGACCGGTCAACTTCTCTCAGGAAGAGGGTGCGCAGGACTGAAGCCCGCCCAAGGACTCCATCCCGCGTTGACTGCGGCGCACTCCGACCATCCCGGGACGCCAACCCGGCGGACTGATTCGTCCACGCCCACGCACGAAGGCTCGGCCACACTGCTGCTTGGTGTGTCGATTGGCCGCGAACGTCGCGATGACGCCTCGCTCGACGAGCTTTCTGCGCTGGCCGCATCGGCCGGGCATCCGGAACGGGCCCGATTGGTTGCACATCGACCACGTCCGGATCCTGGGCTCTATCTTGGTCGAGGCAAGGTCGACGAGATCGGACAGACCATCGAGGCGCTCGGGATCAACCTTGTTCTGTTCGATCATGAAATTTCCGCCATCCAGCAACGCAATCTGGAGCGTGCATGGAAGGTGAGGGTGCTTGATCGGACCGAGCTCATCCTCGAGATCTTCGGCCAGCGTGCCCGCAGCGCCGAAGGCAAACTCCAGGTCGAGCTCGCCCGCCTGCAGCATCAGTCATCCCGTCTTGTCAGGGCCTGGAGCCACCTCGAGCGTCAGCGCGGCGGTATCGGTGTAAGAGGCGGCCCTGGCGAGACGCAGCTCGAGATGGATCGCCGGATGCTGGCCGCGAAGATCCGGCAGGTTCGCGAGCGTCTGGAACGCAGCGAGCGACAGCGTCGAACCCGGCGCAAGTCGCGTGACCGTCGTGGCGCCTTTACCGTCTCCCTGGTCGGCTATACCAACGCGGGCAAGTCCACCCTGTTCAATGCCCTGACAGGTGCGCAAACCTATGCAGCGGATCAGCTCTTCGCGACGCTCGATACCCTGTCCCGGCGGCTGGAGCTCGGACCGGGCACCGAGATCATCCTTTCAGATACCGTGGGCTTTGTTCGCGATTTGCCTCATGGCCTGGTTCGGGCGTTCAGAGCCACGCTTGAAGAGACTGCGCAGGCGGATCTGCTGCTGCATGTGGTCGATGCGGCCTCACCCGAGCGCGAAGCGCAGATTGATCAGGTTGACCGCGTCCTTGCGGAAATCGGCGCAGATACCGTGCCGCAGTGGCAGGTCTGGAACAAGATCGATCTTCTCGACCATGATCCGCGCGTGGATCGCGAGCCCTGTGGTAGAGTCTCGCGCTTGTTCGTCAGCGCACGTAACGGATCGGGTTTGTCGCAGCTTGAAGCAGCGTTGCTGCAGGCAGTCGATCAGTGCCGCTCCGTTCACGGGGGTGGCGACCTTGCCTACGATTCCGGGCCGCTTTCGCCGCCGCACTTTCCCTGAATGCCCTCAACACATCCAGCAGGTCGCATGATGTGGTCCCGTCTTCGCGCAGTCTTCTCGCTCAATGATTCCGGCTGGGGCCGCTCCGGCACCGGAGGCTCCGGCACGGATCAGTCCTCCGGGGGTCGTTCCGCCGAACCTGCCTCAGGGCAGGGTGATCGTCAGGATGAATCCCGGCCTCCTCCGCGTCCCCAGCGTCCACAGCGCCCGACGGGCGGCGAGGGTCCTCCGGATCTGGATGAACTCTGGCGGGACTTCAACCGACGGCTCAACCGCCTGTTCGGCAAGGGCGGTGGTTCTGGAGGTCCTCCTCAGCGGGGCGGATCGCCTGAGGCTCCCGGCGGGCCTTCCTTTCGGGCAGCCGGAACCGGTCTAGGCCTGATCGCAGGGGCAGCATTCCTGCTCTGGCTGGCGAGCGGTTTCTACATTGTTCAGGAAGGTCAGGCAGCGGCGATCCTGCGTTTCGGCGAGTTCCGTTACATCACCGATTCGGCTGGCTTCAAGTGGCGCTTGCCTTATCCCATCGAGACCGCAGAGATGGTCGACGTCCAGCGTCTGCGACAGGTCGAAGTGGGCTACCGCACCAACGTGAAGAACAAGGTGCCTCGAGAGGCGCTCATCCTGACGGGTGATCAGGCCATCGTCGACCTTCAGTTTGCGGTGCAGTACCGGATCACCGATCCCAAGGCGTACCTGTTCAACAACAATCCGGGGGGCGCTCCCGAAGAGATCGTCCGCCAGGCGGCCGAGACCGCAACCCGTGAAGTGATCGGGCGCATGGGCATTGATCAGGTGCTCTACGAGGAAAAGGAACAGGTCGCCAAGGACGCCATGCGTCTGATGCAGGAGATCTCGGACCGCTACAAGGCGGGGATCGGCATCGTCGATGTCACCATCCAGCAGGCCCAGCCGCCCGAGCAGGTGCAGGCTGCCTTCGAAGATGCCAATAAGGCGGCCCAGGACCGGGAGCGTCTGATCAACGAAGGCAGGGCCTACGCGAACGACGTGATTCCCAAGGCCCGCGGAACTGCAGCCCGCCTGCAGCAGGAGGCCGAGGGTTACAGGGATCGCGTGGTTGCGGCGGCTCAGGGTGATGCGGCGCGCTTCAAGCAGGTGCTGACCGAGTACGCCAAGGCGCCCCAGGTGACCCGCGATCGCATGTATCTCGAGACCATGCAGCAGATCTTCTCGAACACCAGCAAGGTGGTGGTCGAGTCGCGTGGCAACGGCAACCTTCTTTATCTGCCGCTCGACCGGCTCATGCAGCAGACCGGTGCCGCCGATGCGTCGCGAGCCCCGCTCGATGTTCGGGGTGAAGGCTCCAGTGCAACGCCCCAGGCTCCCGCGCCGGCGCCTGCTCCGGCTGCGCCGGTGGCACCTCCCGCGCGAGAGGCCCTGCGCAACCGTGAGCGCGATACCGGCCGCTGAGAGAATAAAGGACTGACATGAACCGTCTCGCGCCTATCCTCCTTGCCATCGTCGCTGTCCTTGGTCTGGGTTCGTCCATGGTGTACGTGGTCGATCAGCGTCAGTACGCCGTGGTGTTCGCCCTTGGAGAGATCAAGGAAGTGGTCGATCAGCCCGGCTTGCACTTCAAGCTGCCTCCGCCCTTCCAGAACGTCCAGTACTTCGATAACCGGATCCTGACGATCGATACAGCCGATGTTGATCGCTTCATCACCTCCGAGAAGCTCAACCTGCAGATCGATACTTTCATCAAGTGGCAGATTGTTGAACCAAAGAGTTTTATCCGCTCGGTGCAGGGTAGCCAGGGCATTGCGGCAGACCGCATTTCGAGAAGCCTGCGTGATGCGCTGAACAACGAAATCGCCAAACGCAC
>JBMSOD010000172.1:0-6894 GCA_049422085.1 Burkholderiaceae bacterium | reverse complement strand
AGGGCTCAGCCCTGTGCAAGAGCCATGTCCTGCGACGCTTCATGAACAGCGGCGACGCCCCGGACATCAAGTTGACCTGGGTGATCGGTGATAACCGAAACGATCTCGCTCTGATGCGCATGGCGGACAGGGCATTCGCGATCGACCCGAAGGTACCGGAGCTGAAGAACGACCCCCGAATTGAGGTCATCCAGACATTCAGCGAGTTGACGAACCTGCTGCCCGAAACAGAGGAAGCCGGGCTGGTCGCTTGAGGGCGTCGGCGCGAGGTCGCAATGAGGGGGGTGGCTTGGCAGGCAGAACAAGCTGGAGCGCTGGTGAGATGGCGTCCCGTAGGGGATTCGAACCCCTGTAACAACCGTGAAAGGGTTGTGTCCTAGGCCTCTAGACGAACGGGACTGCGAAAAGCAACTGCTCAAACCTTGAACCTGTCAACCTCGCCTGATCTGCACACGGCGGACTTAAAACCGCATGCCAGACTGAGTTCGCTGGTGGAGGTAAGCGGGATCGAACCGCTGACCTCTTGCATGCCATGCAAGCGCTCTCCCAGCTGAGCTATACCCCCTGCGAAGCCCTCCACTATAGACATCTTTCCCTTGCAATGCAAATCGCCAAGGGTGCGTGTTACGCTCAACTTCATGAATGCAAAGATCATCGATGGCAATGCGCTCGCGCGTTCGGTGCGCGACGAAGTGGCGCTTCGGGTGCAGGCTCTCAAGTCGAGGGGCATCCGTCCTGGCCTGGCGGTTGTTCTGGTCGGCGACGACCCTGCGTCCGCTGTCTACGTACGAAACAAGGTCAAGGACTGCGAAGAGGTGGGCATTGCATCCACGCTCGATCGGCTGCCTGCAGACACCAGTGAGCCCGCCCTGCTCGAGCGCATCCGTCAGCTCAATGCCGATCCCGCGGTGCACGGCATCCTGGTTCAGCTGCCGCTGCCGGGCCATATCAATGAGCACCGCGTGATCGAGTCCATCGACGCGGCCAAGGATGTCGACGGCTTCCATGTGAGCAATGTCGGACTGCTGATGACCGGCAAGCCGCTCTTCAGGCCCTGCACGCCCTACGGTGTGATGCGCATGCTCGAGCATGCAGGCACAGCGCTCGATGGCGCACACGCCGTGGTCATCGGACGCAGCAATATTGTCGGCAAACCCCAGGCCCTGATGCTGCTGGCGGCCGGAGCCACGGTCACCATCTGTCACAGCCGTACGCGGGATCTGGCGGCTCAAGTCCGACAGGCTGATGTCGTGGTGGCCGCGGTCGGCAAGGTCGGCCTGGTCACGGCAGACATGATCAAGCCGGGAGCAACAGTCATCGATGTGGGCATGAATCGTGACCCCAACGGAAAGTTGTGTGGCGATGTCGACTATGCCGCGGTGAGCCAGGTGGCGGGCGCCATCACCCCGGTGCCCGGTGGTGTGGGGCCGATGACCCGGGCCATGCTCCTGGTCAACACCATCGAGGCCGCAGAGCGACGCGCGGCCTGATTCAGGGTCGCCCTTGCCATTTCAGGGTCGCTCTTGCCGTTTCAGGGGCGCCTCTTGCCATTTAAGGGGCGCCTCTTGCCCTTCGAGTTGTTTCAGACCCATCCCTCTCCTGAACCCTCCATGACTTCGACCGTACCCCACCCTCAGCCCGACAATGCGCTGCTCGATTTTTCGGGCCTGCCACGCTTTGCAGCATTCGATCCTGCTCAGGTGGCGCCTGCCATCGACACGCTGATCGCGCAGGCGAGAGACGCACTCACTCGAGCGTGCGAGCCGAGCACCCCGCTGACCTGGCAGGACTTCATCGAGCCCCTTGAAAGCGCCACTGAGCGGCTCGCCCGGGCCTGGGGCATGGTGGGCCATCTGAATGGCGTGGCCGATTCCGAGGTGCTGCGAGCCGCCTACAACGCGGCGCTGCCGGTGGTCACGGAATTCTGGACCGCTCTGGGTCAGGATGAAGCGCTGTTCGCGCGCTACCGGGCATTGCGGGACAGCCCGCAGTTCGGGCAACTCGACAGTGCGCGCCAGCGTGTGGTGATCAATGCCCTGAGGGACTTCAGAATGGGCGGTGCCGAACTGGTGTCGCCTGCCCGCGAGCGCTTCGCTGCCATCCAGGAAGAGCAGGCCATGCTGGCGCAAAAGTTCAGCGAGAACGTGCTCGATGCGACCAAAAGCTGGAGTCTGGATATTTCGGATCGGGACAGGCTCAAGGGCATCC
The DNA here is from genome assembly GCA_049422085.1 of Burkholderiaceae bacterium. Classification (GTDB taxonomy): domain Bacteria; phylum Pseudomonadota; class Gammaproteobacteria; order Burkholderiales; family Burkholderiaceae_E; genus UBA4615. Next base: position 4,686 of record JBMSOD010000172.1, on the reverse strand, counting down.
CTGAGGAGGCCCTCGAGGCGGCGCGCCAGGAAGCCGAGCGTGCCGGGGTTCCGGGCTGGCGATTCACGCTGCAGTTCCCGTCCTATTTCCCGGTCATGCAGTATGCGCAGGACCGGGCGATGCGCGAATCGATGTATCGCGCCTACGTAACGCGCGCATCTGAACTCGGCCCGATTCCCGAGCACGACAACGGACCCGTCATCGCAAACACGCTGGCCTTGCGGGCGGAAGAGGCCCGTCTTCTCGGGCACGCCAGTTATGCCGAGGTCTCGCTCGCAGCCAAGATGGCCGACTCGCCCGTTGCGGTGATGGACTTTCTTCGAGACCTCGCCGCCAGAGCAAAACCCTCCGCACAGCGCGACATGGCCGAGCTGCAGGCGTTTGCGGCGCGAGAACTTGGCATCGAATCGCTTCAGGCCTGGGATCTGGCCTGGGCAAGCGAAAAACTCAAGGAGTCGCTGTACTCATTCTCGGACAACGAGGTCAAGCAGTACTTCCAGCTGCCTCGAGTCCTTGAAGGGCTGTTCGGCCTGATCGAGCGCATGTTCGAGGTCCGCATCACGGGCGAGCAGGCCGAGACCTGGCATCCGGATGTGCGCTTCTATCGCATCGAACGGGAAGGACAGCTGATCGGCCAGTTCTACCTCGACATGTTCGCCCGGCCCAGCAAGCGTCCGGGCGCCTGGATGGACGATGCCCGCGGTCGTCGACTTCTTGTGACGGGCCTGCAGACTCCCGTGGCCTATCTGACCTGCAACATCCAGGCGCCGGTCGGCGATCGGCCCGCCTTGCTGTCGCATGATGATGTGATCACGCTCTTTCATGAATTCGGCCATGGCCTGCATCACATGCTGACCCGGGTCGATGTCCTGGGCGTGGCAGGCATCGCGGGCGTTGAATGGGATGCAGTGGAGTTGCCCAGCCAGTTCATGGAAAACTTCTGCTGGGAGTGGGAGATCGTTCAATCGATGTCCAGCCATGTCGATACCGGCGCCCCTCTTCCGCATGGCCTTTTTGAGCGCATGCGTCAGGCCCGGAACTTCCAGAGTGGCATGCAGACCCTGCGGCAGGTGGAGTTCGCGCTCTTCGACATGCGACTGCATACCGAGTTCGGCGATATCGCCTCGGCCGATCTTGCAAACCGCGTCCAGAGCCTGCTCGATGAGGTCAGGCGTGAAGTTGCAGTCGTTGTCCCCCCCGAGTTCAACCGCTTTCAGAACAGCTTCTCGCACATTTTTGCGGGGGGCTATGCCGCGGGCTATTACAGCTACAAGTGGGCGGAGGTGCTGTCCGCCGACTGTTATGCCGCCTTTGAGGAAGAAGGCGTCTTCAACCCGACAACCGGAAAGCGCTTTCTGGAGGAAATCCTGTCGATGGGTGGCAGTCGACCGGCCATCGACTCATTTCGCGCGTTCCGTGGACGGGAGCCCAGGATCGATGCCCTGCTTCGACACAATGGAATGGATGAAGGTGAAGTCAACCCCATGGCCATTCAGGCCTGAGACGCGGCAAGAGGCGCCCGCACAGGGACGACCTCTGACGCCCGTCGCCCTGGCTGGCCTGGTGCTGGCGCTTGCCACGGGATTCCTGCCCCTCGGGGCACAGGCGCAGTTCAAATGGATCGCCCGGGACGGCGTCGTGCACTACAGCGATCTGCCCCCACCTCCCGGAACAAGGCTGCTTCCCCAGGCAGGCTCGGCCTCGACAGCCGGTGCCGCAAGCCCAACCGCTGCTGCAGCGCCCCCAGTCGACCGAGGTCGAGCAGCGGCAAGCCCTCTGCCCTTCGAACTCGCAACCGCCCTGCGCCAGGCGCCGGTCACGCTCTACAGCACCGTGGGCTGCTCACCCTGCGATGAGGGTCGCGCGTTGCTGCGAGCGCGTGGCATTCCGGTCAGCGAGCGGCGCATCGAGTCAGAAGCAGACCTTCGCGCACTCCAGGCCATGGACGTTCCCTCGGCCGGCTTTCCGGTACTTGTCATCGGCAAGGAACGGGCCATCGGATTCGAAAGCGGGCAGTGGCAGCGGATGCTCGATGCAGCAGGCTATCCGGTCCAGTCCGTGCTTCCCCGCGACTGGGTACATGAGCCCGCCCGGAGCCTGACACCGACATCGCCGACCGCGTCGGCAGGTGCGGGAGCAGGCACTTCGGTCGAGGCCTCATCGACGCCGGCCGAGAGACCAGCGGGGGCAGCAGGCGCTGGGCAGGCGGCGGGCGCAAACTCCCGGTCAGTACCCGGCCAGGGCGCGCCCGCCCGAGTCCGGTTCTAGGCTTCGCCCGCGCATCGGTTGATACACTCGCGTTCTTTTTGCGCAAGGCGCAGGTCGAATCGGAAGGAACACGATGAAGTGGTTGAGAGCTTGCATCCAGGGAGGGCCTGCGCGATGGGCCCGAGTCGAAAACGACACCGCCGTCTGGATCGAGGGCACCCCTTTCGATGGGAACCGCACCGACGAAGCGGGTGAGCCCGCAGGGTCCGTCGGGGCCGATCGCACACCGCTCGAGCAGATCGAGTGGCTGGCTCCGATCGAGGCGCACAACAAGATGCTCGCACTCTGGAACAACTTCGCAGCCTCGGCTGCCAAGAACGGATGGAGCCGACCTGCTGAGCCGCTCTGGTTCATCAAGGCTGCAAGTAGCTATGGCGCTCATGGCGCAGACATTCCTGCGCCGCCCGAAGGGACGGGCCGGGTCGCCTATGAGGGCGAGCTCGCGATCGTGATCGGACGTCGCACGCGCCGTGTCAGTGTCGAGGAGGCGCGTTCCTGCATCTTCGGCTATAGCTGCGCCAATGATGTGACTGCGATCGAACTGCTCAATCGTGATGCGAGCTTTGCGCAATGGTCCAGGGCCAAGGGCTTTGACGGTTTTGGTGTGCTCGGCCCGGTGATCGAGACTGAGTTCGATCCCGCATCAGCGCAGGTCGTGACTCGCGTCGATGGCCGTGAGCGCCAGAACTATCCTTTGTCCGACATGTTCTTCTCGCCAGCGGAACTGGTGAGCGCACTATCGAACGATCTCACCCTGGAGGCGGGCGACGTGATTCTGTGCGGCACGTCGCTGGGCGTGCTGCCCATGAAACCGGGCGCCCGTGTCGAGGTTCAGATCGACGGAATCGGGACTCTGTCGAGCGCTTACGCGGCCAAGTGAATTTCAGCCGAGGGGTGTCACAAGCACCCTGCCCTTCTGGGTCTGAAGCGATCGGGCCAGCAAGCTGGCAAGCGCGTGAACTGCGTCAATCGTCGGCGTTGACACCCCGGTGATCCGCCCCAGTTCGATGACGGCGCCAACCAGCGCCTGAAGTTCGATGGCGCGGCCATGCTCGACATCCTGAAGCATGGAGGTCTTGTGTGCTCCGACGGCCTGGGCACCGGCGATACGCTTGTCCAGCGATACCTTGAATTCCACACCGAGCTTTTCGCCAATCTGCTGCGCCTCGGTCATCATCGCAGCCGCCAGCGCGCGTGTGGGCTCGAAGCTGCAGATGTCTTCAAGTGTGGCATGGGTGAGTGCCGAAATCGGATTGAAGCTGAGATTGCCCCAGAGCTTGACCCAGATTTCACCACGGATGTCCTTCGAGACCGGCGACTTGAATCCGGCCCGGATCATGGCCTGAGACAGGGCTTCGATCCGAGGGGTGCGACTGCCGTCGAGTTCACCGAGTGTAAAGCGGTTGCCTTCGATCACCTTCACCACGCCTGGCTCGATCAGTTCACTCGCCGGATAGACCACTGACCCGATGATGCGGTCGGCCTCGATCTGTCGGGCGATGTTGCCGCCCGGATCGACACTTTCGAGGTGCTGTCCTTCCCAGGCGCCGCCAAGCTTCTGGAAGTACCACCAGGGCACGCCATTGATCATGGTCACGACCAGGGTTTCCGGTCCGAACAGATCTCGCAGCTGGGGCAAGAGATCACCCACCTGATGGGCCTTGACCGTCAGAAACACCGCATCCTGCGGGCCCGCATCCGCATAGTGCTGGACCGCCCTCGCCTTTGGCGCATGAAGCTCACTGCCATCTTCAAGGATGAGACGGAACCCTCGGGCATTGATGGCCTCAAGGTTGCGGTTACGGGCAATGAAGGTGACCTCTTCGCCCGCAGCGGACAAGCGGGCTCCCAGATAGCCGCCGATGGCACCGGCGCCGACGATCGCGATCTTCATGACGAATCCTGATGGGTTGATCTCGGAGCGGGAGCGGGCGAACCCGCACCTGCTCCCTGGGTTCAGGCTGCAGGCACCGGACGGCCACGCAGGCGGCTCAGTCCTGCACCAATCACCGGCCAGAACAGCATGAGCAACGCGAGTCCTGTGAGTGAACCCACGAGCGGGTTGGCCCAGAAGATGCCCAGGCTGCCCTGCGAAAGCAGCATGGCCTGCCTGAAGCTCGACTCCGCCATATCCCCAAGCACCAGGGCCAGCACCAGTGGCGCGAGCGGGTACTTGAGCTTCTTGAAGAGATATCCGAACAGACCGAAGACCAGCATCATCCAGACATCGAACATGGAGCTGTGCACGGTATAGGCCCCAACCGCGCAGATGGCGATGATGACCGGCGCGATCACGGCAAAGGGAATGCGCAGGATGGCTGCCCACCAGGGCACGGTGGTCAGCACCACGATCAGACCGACCAGGTTGCCCAGGTACATCGAGGCGATCAGGCCCCAGACGAAGTCCTTCTGCTCAAC
>JBMSOD010000171.1:0-6982 GCA_049422085.1 Burkholderiaceae bacterium | reverse complement strand
CAAGCGTCTGCCCGGCGAGCAGCGCGGTCCGGCTGGTCTGATCAAAGACCAGCGCACCCAGCTCGATACGGGACGAACCGCTTCCCATCGACCTGCGCACCAGCGCGCGCACGCGAGCCTCCAGTTCGGACAGGGCGAAGGGTTTGGCCATGTAATCATCGGCCCCCAGATCGAGCCCCTTCACCCGCTGCTCCACCGAGTCCGCTGCTGTCAGAATCAGGACAGGCACAGGCGAGCGGCGGGCGCGCAATCGACTCAGGACTTCCAGCCCCGGGAGTTCGGGCAGACCCAGATCCAGAATCACCAGGTCATAGGCTTGCTGTGCGCTCAGTGCTGCGTCGGCCTGCGCTCCGGATGCCACCCAGTCCACCGCATAACCCGTGGAACGCAGCGCCCGGCCCAGGCCGTCGGCCAGTACGGAATCATCCTCGGCAATCAGCACTCGCATGATGGAACGCTCATGATGGCACGGCCATGCGTCGCGACTTAGACCCTGCGGCGGCAGGCCTCGATGGCATCGCGGGTTTCAAGCGCGACACGGCGGGCAGCCTGTGCAAAGTCTTCTCCCCGGCTGGCATACAGAATGGCCCTGGAGGAATTGATCACCATGCCGTCGCCCTGCGTGGTCCTGCCCGCCGTTACCGTGGCTTCGATATCGCCGCCTTGCGCTCCGATACCTGGAACCAGCAGAGGCAGCTCGGGCGCGAGCGATCGGACCTGTGCGAGTTCGGCAGGGACGGTGGCTCCTACCACCAGACCCAGCTGGCCAGTGGTGTTCCATGGGCCGGCAGCCAGTCGGGCCACCCGTTCGAACAAACGCTCGCCATGGGTCTCGAGCATCTGCAGATCGGCACCTCCCGGGTTGGATGTGCGGCACAGCAGAAAGACCCCTCGTCCGGGCCAGGCCAGCCAGGGCTCGATCGTGTCGAAACCCATGTAAGGGTTGACCGTGACCGCATCGGCGTCATAGCGCTCGAAGGACTCACGCGCATACTGCTCTGCAGTGGATCCGATATCCCCTCGTTTGACATCGAGGATCACGGGCACCGCAGGATGCCGGTCGTGAATATGCCGGATGAGTGCCTCAAGCTGATCTTCTGCACGGTGCGCTGCAAAGTAGGCAGCCTGTGGTTTGAAGGCGCAGACCAGATCCGCAGTGGCGTCGACGATGGCCGAACAGAACTCCAGGATCGCTTCGGGTCGACCCGCCAGGTGGGCAGGAAAGCGATCGGGATCGGGGTCGAGTCCGACGCACAGGAGCGAGGCGCGCTGTTGCCAGGCCTGTCTGAGGGACAATACGAAGCTGTTTCGGGCGGGAGAGGGTGATGGGATCGGGCTCATGGCGAGTCAGTGTAGCGCGGCGGGTGGGGTGTCCGTGAGCGGCGCTTTCCTGCTGTCCCGCAAGGACGCTGCGCTGCTGGTGTTGCTCACCGTGCTCTGGGGCATCAACTGGCCAGTGATGAAAATCGGGGTCGCCGAGTTTCCGGCCCTCAGTTTTCGCACACTGTGCATGGCGGGGGGTGTGCCACTGCTCTGGCTCATTGCGCGGGTACAAGGTCATGGCGTGAGTCTGCCCCGTGCGCACTGGCGTGAGTGCTTCTCGCTGGCCATGACCAACATGACCCTCTGGTATGTGCTGTCGATCTATGCAGTGCAGATGCTCTCGTCGGGGCGAGCCGCGATCCTGGGCTACACCATGCCGGTCTGGACCGCCCTGGTGGGCTGGTGGCTCTGGAAAGATCGTCCTCAGGGCCGGATGGGCTGGGGCCTGCTTGCGGCGGCCATCGCCATCGTGCTGCTGCTGGTCGACGAGTGGCATGCATTGGCCGGGCGCCCCCTGGGAATGGTCCTCATGCTGGTGGCCGCCATGATCTGGGGCTATGGCACGCAACTGATGCGGCGACGCAGAATGCAGGTGCCGGTGGTGGTGATCTCCTTCTGGATGATGCTGATCTCGGTCCTGTTCTGTGGCGTGGTTGCGATCGCACTCGAGCATGATCAATGGACCCGCTGGCCCAATGCAGTCGAATGGTGGGCGATTCTCTACAACATCGTCATGGTGTTCGGGATCTCACAGCTGCTGTGGTTCCGGCTGGCCACCCTGTTGCCTCCGGTGGCAAGCAGCCTGTCGGTCATGATGATTCCGGTGGTGGGCGTCTTTTCAGGAATGGCCATGCTCGGCGAGGTGCCGGGTTGGGCTGATCTTGTCGCACTGGTCTGTGTTCTGGGCGCGATGGCCTGCGTGCTGCTTCCCGGACGGCGCTGAATCGCGGCCTCTGAGCCATTGACGACATAAAAAAAGGCCCTCTTGCGAGGGCCTTTTTTCTGGAGGCATCGGCGCAAGGCCGAAGCAACCGTGGCGGGTCTTACATGCCCATGTCGCCCATGCCGCCCATGCCACCCATTCCACCGGGCATGCCGCCAGCAGCGGGCTTGTCGTCCGGCGCTTCAGCGATCATGCAGTCGGTGGTCAGCATCAGGCTGGAGACCGAAGCTGCGTTTTGCAGGGCCATGCGAGTCACCTTGGTGGGGTCGACCACGCCCAGAGCGACCAGGTCGCCATAGGAGCCATCGGCACCGTTCCAGCCAAAGTTGCCCTTGCCCTCGAGGACCTTGTTGACCACCACGCTCGGCTCGTCGCCACAGTTGGCCACGATCTGTCGCAGGGGCTCTTCAATGGCGCGCAGCACGATCTTGATGCCGGCGTCCTGGTCAGGGTTGTCGCCCTTGACCTTCAGACCTGCACGGGCACGCAGCAGAGCCACGCCACCGCCAGGAACGATGCCTTCTTCGACGGCTGCACGGGTGGCGTGCAGGGCGTCTTCGACGCGGGCCTTCTTCTCTTTCATCTCGACTTCGGTGGCTGCACCGACGCGGATGACAGCAACACCGCCGGCCAGCTTGGCCACGCGCTCCTGGAGCTTCTCGCGGTCATAGTCGCTGGTGGCTTCTTCGATCTGGGCACGGATGGCCTTCACGCGGGCTTCGATGTTCTTGGCATCGCCAGCACCGTCGATGAGGGTGGTGTTTTCCTTGCCGATCTCGACGCGCTTGGCGCGGCCCAGATCCTGCAGGGTGGCCTTCTCGAGGGTCATGCCGGTCTCTTCGGCGATCACGGTACCGCCGGTGAGGATGGCCATGTCTTCGAGCATCGCCTTGCGACGGTCACCAAAACCGGGGGCCTTGACGGCGACGGTCTTGAGAATGCCGCGGATGTTGTTGACCACCAGCGTGGCCAGGGCTTCGCCTTCGACTTCCTCGGCCACGATCAGCAGCGGACGACCCGCCTTGGCCACCTGCTCGAGCACCGGCAGCAGGTCACGGATGTTGGAGACCTTCTTGTCGTGCAGCAGCACGAAGGGGTCGTCCAGCACAGCGATCTGCTTGTCGGGGTTGTTGATGAAGTAGGGCGACAGGTAGCCGCGATCGAACTGCATGCCCTCGACCACGTCGAGTTCGTTGTTGAGCGACTTGCCGTCTTCAACGGTGATGACGCCTTCCTTGCCCACCTTCTCCATCGCCTCGGCGATGATGTTGCCGATCTCGGTGTCCGAGTTGGCAGAGATCGAGCCGACCTGGGCGATCTCTTTGGTGGTGGTGCAGGGCTTGGAGAGGGACCGGAGCTCTTCGGTCAGGCTGGTCACGGCCTTGTCGATCCCGCGCTTGAGGTCCATCGGGTTCATGCCGGCGGCCACGAACTTCATGCCTTCGCGCACGATGGCCTGGGCCAGCACGGTGGCGGTGGTGGTGCCATCACCGGCGTTGTCGCTGGTCTTGGAAGCGACTTCCTTGACCATCTGGGCGCCCATGTTCTGGAACTTGTCCTTGAGCTCGACTTCCTTGGCCACCGAGACACCGTCCTTGGTGACGGTGGGGGCGCCGAAGCTGCGCTCGAGAACCACATTGCGGCCCTTGGGGCCGAGGGTGACCTTGACGGCGTTGGCGAGGATGTTCACGCCTTCGACCATCTTGTGACGGGCATCGTCACCGAAGAAAACCTGTTTGGCTGCCATGGTTGAAACTCCTGGAATTGCTTTGAAACACGCCTGACGCCGGCAAGGCGCTCAGACGTTCATCAAGAAAAGGGATGCAGAGGCAGGGGCGAATTACTCGACCACGGCCATGATGTCTTCCTCGCGCATGACGAGGAGCTCATCGCCATCGACCTTGACGGTCTGGCCCGAGTACTTGCCGAACAGCACCTTGTCGCCGACCTTGACGGCCATCGGACGCACCTTGCCGTCATCGCCCACCTTGCCGTTGCCCACAGCGAGGATCTCGCCCTGATCGGGCTTTTCGGCGGCGTTTTCGGGAATCACGATGCCCGAGGCGGTTTTGCGCTCATTGTCGAGGCGCTTGATGATCACGCGATCGTGCAGAGGACGAAGCTTCATGAAACAAGGCTCCTGTGAAGGTGCAGTGGAATGGATTTGGGAGGGCAGCCAGGGCGATGTGTTGTTAGCACTCAATGACTGCGAGTGCTAATTTTAGCCAAGCAGGGCCGCTCTTGCAAGTCCCACCCTTAAAGTCCCGCCCTTGCCTTCAGATTTCCGTGCGTCGCTCTGGCGTGGCCGAAATCCGATGGATGCTGAGATCGGCGCCCTCGTACTCTTCCTCTGCGTCGAGCCGAACAGGGGTCAGCATGCGCAATCCGAAGTAGACGACAGCACCGCCCACGCAGGCGACCGCCACGCCCAGGGCCGTGCCGATCAGTTGCGACACCAGACTGACGCCTCCGAGGCCGCCCAGCGCCTGCTGGCCGAAAATGCCTGCGGCGATTCCGCCCCAGACCCCGCACAGACCGTGCAGGGGCCAGACGCCCAGCACGTCGTCAATGCGCAGACGGTTCTGTGTGAGAGTGAAACACCGGACGAAAAGTCCGCCTGCCACCACACCCACCGCCAGCGCGCCCAGCGGATGCATGACGTCGGAGCCAGCGCAGACCGCAACCAGTCCGGCCAGAGGGCCGTTGTACGCAAAGCCAGGATCATTGCGACCCATCAGGGTCGCGGTCAGGGTGCCTCCGACCATGGCCATGAGGGAATTGACCGCCACCAGCCCGCTGATCTTGCCGACCTCCTGGGCGCTCATCACATTGAACCCGAACCAGCCAACCACCAGGATCCAGCTGCCCAGCGCAAGAAAGGGAATGCTGGAGGGCGGGTGGGCCGCCATCCGGCCGTCCCGACCATAGCGCCCGGTCCGTGCACCGAGGGCAAGCACCGCCATCAGACCGATCCAGCCCCCGACCGCGTGAACCACAACGGAGCCCGCAAAGTCATGAAAGGTTTCGCCAAAGCTCGCCTTCAGCCAGGGCTGCAGGCCCAGGCGCTCGCTCCAGGCCATTCCTTCAAAAAACGGATAGACCAGGCCCACGATCACCGCGGTTGCGATCAGCTGCGGCCCGAAGCGGGCGCGCTCGGCGATGCCTCCCGAGACGATGGCCGGAATCGCAGCGGCAAAGGTCATCAGGAAGAAGAACTTCATCAGGTCGTAGCCGTTGCGCTCGGTCAGCGTTTCGGCCGACACCAGAAAGCCGGTGCCGTAGGCGACCGTGTAGCCCACCAGAAAATAGGCCAGCGCGGAGACCGAAAAGTCGACCAGGATCTTGACCAGGGCATTGACCTGATTCTTGTAGCGGACCGTGCCAAGTTCGAGGAAAGCGAACCCGGCATGCATGGCCAGCACCATGACCGCACCCAGCAGGATGAAAAGTGTGTCGGTCCCTGTCTTCAGACTATCCAATGGATGCTCCTGTTGAGTGCATACCGCCCGCGCGAATGCACCGCGAGGGATCAAAGTGCCTCAACAGGAAGCATGAAACGTTCCGCGCAGGACTTTTTTCTGTAAGACCGGAACTTTAAAGTGGAAAAAAGAGCCCCTGAGATCCCTGGCGCAGGCTGCATCCCTCATTTCCCGAACAAATCGCACGTTAATGGTGCGCAATGCCCCGACGAGGTGCGGCAGGCATCGTCAGTCTCTGGGCGGCATCAGGTAGTTCAGTGCAAGCCTTCCGCCATCCGGATAAAGCGTCTGCCCGGTGAAGTAGGAGCCTTCGTCGCCCGCAAGAAAGGCCGCCACACTGGCAACCTCATCGGGTTCACCCAGGCGACCGAGCGGGGTACGTGACATCAGCATGCGTTCCGCCTCGGGGGATCCCATCACGGCCTTGCGCGCCAGCTCGGTTCCGATCGTGCCCGGGCCAATGGCGTTGACCCGAATTCCATGCGGTGCCAGCGACATCGCCATGACACGGGTGAGCTGGTTGACTGCCCCCTTGGACACGACATAGGGCACCTGGTTGGGGATCGCCAGCACGGCGTTCACACTGCTCATGTGGATGATGCTGCCCGCCGCCCCGCGTTGAACCATCTGGCGTGCCACCGCCTGTCCGAACAACAGGTAGGAGCGCAGATTGATGCCCAGCACCCGATCAAAATCCTCGACGCGAAGCTCAAGGAAGTCAGCGGCGTGGGTGATCCCCGCATTGTTGAGCAGCACATCGACCGGGCCGAGCTGCGCCGTGACGGTGGCCAGGACCTTTTCCGCGGTGCTGTCGATCGCGACATCGCCCTGGATGAAGATGCCGGGTGTCGCCAGACTGCGGGCGGCTTCTTCGCCGCGCTGTGAATCGAGATCGACGATGGCTACCCGGGCACCTTCCCGGGCAAAGCGTTGAGCGCAGGCCAGTCCGATGCCTTGTGCTCCGCCGGTGACGAGCGCGACTTTGGATGCAAGTTTCATGAGGGGCTCTCCGAGCCGGTTAGGATCGGAGGATGATGAACGAGATGACGCGATCGGCCAACGTGTTGCAGCGACAGCCTTCTGCAATGAGGTTCTTGTCGTTATGGAGTGCGCTGGCGCTCCTGACCGGCACCCTGATGTTTCTTGTGCCTGGAGTGCACGCGCAGGCGCTGCCTGCGTCGGTGGCCGAGGCCTTGCAAAAGGCAGGCGTACAGGCCCTCGAGCATGGCACGGTCGT
>JBMSOD010000170.1:0-7019 GCA_049422085.1 Burkholderiaceae bacterium | reverse complement strand
TATCTGGGCGACCCTGCCGAGATCGAGAAAGCGCTTGCCGCGGTTGCCGCGCAGGGCAAGGCCAAGCCCGCCAGCTGAGCCCTTCGCGCGTGTGATCACTGCGCCACAGCCCCTCAAATCTGCGTATGATCAGCGCATGAAATCGATGCTCAAACCCCTTGCTCTCGTCACGGCCGGCCTGATCGCCGGCGTGCTGGTCAGCCTGGGCGTCACCGCTGTCGCCCAGCGGGACGCACGCCCGAGCCTGCCTCTCGACGAGCTTCGCCAGTTAAGCGACGTCTTCGGTGCGATCAAAGCCTTCTATGTCGAACCGGTTGAAGACAAGAAGCTGATCAGTGAGGCCATCAGTGGCATGGTGACCGGGCTGGACCCGCATTCAGCCTTTCTCGATGCCGAAGCCTTCAAGGAGTTGCAGGTCGGAACCCAGGGCGAATTCGGCGGACTGGGCATTGAGGTCGGTACCGAAGAAGGATTTATCAAGGTCATTTCACCGATCGAGGACACCCCCGCGTTCAGGGCCGGCGTCAAGGCCGGCGACCTGATCATCAAGATCGACGAAAAGCCCACCAAGGGCTTGCCCCTCAATGACGCGGTCAAGCTGATGCGCGGCAAGCCCAAGACCTCGATCACCCTCACGCTGTCGCGCAAGGGCGAGACCCGGCCCATCGTGGTCACACTGGTACGCGATGTCATCCGGGTCCAGTCGGTTCGCTCGCGCATGATCGAACCCGGATTCGGCTATGTGCGCCTGACACAGTTCCAGGAAATGACAGTCGACAATCTCGCGCGGCATCTGGGCACTCTCGACCGCCAAGGCCCGCTCACCGGGCTTGTACTTGACCTTCGTAACGACCCGGGCGGTTTGCTGCATGGTGCGGTGGGCGTCTCTGCCGCCTTCCTGCCCGCCCGGACCCTGGTGGTCTCAACCGACGGACGCACCGAGGATGCCAAGCGCAAGTACATGGCGGCCCCTGAAGACTATCTGCGCGGCGGGCGTGAAGACATGATTGCCAAGCTGCCCGCCTGGACCCGCAGTATTCCGATGGTGGTGCTTGTCAATGGCGGCTCGGCATCGGCCTCCGAAATCGTCGCGGGCGCCCTGCAGGACCATAAGCGGGCCACCATCATCGGAACGCAGACCTTCGGCAAGGGCTCGGTGCAGTCGATCCTGCCGCTGGCCAACAACACGGCCATCAAGCTCACGACCGCGCGCTACTACACGCCGCTGGGCCGCTCCATCCAGGCCAAGGGCATCACGCCGGATTTCGTGGTCGAAGAAACACCCGAAGGCGATCTCTCTGCATTTCGCGTCCGGGAAGCGGACCTCAACCGCCACCTGAGCGACGGCAAGGGCGGCGAGGAGCCCCGCGCGCCACAACGCCCGGCGCAGGACGCCCAGGTCACCGAGCGGCTGCGCGATCGCAAGCCAATCGAGTTCGGCTCGGCCGACGACTACCAGCTCCAGCAGGCCATCAATCATCTGAAAGGCCGCCCGGTGCAGGTGGCCCGCAAGGTCGAGGCGGCAGCCTCCTCGGGCACCGAGACCCCGGCGGGCAGTCGCTGACCGGCCTCGTGCGACCGTGAACGATCAGGAACTGCTGCGCTACAGCAGGCATATCCTGCTCGACGAGATCGGGATTGAAGGCCAGGAGCGGCTTCGGTCGTCCAGCGTGCTGGTGATCGGGGCAGGGGGGCTGGGCTCGCCTGCCGCGCTTTATCTCGCGGCAGCGGGCGTCGGGCGTCTGGTCCTGGCCGACGGCGATACCGTCGACCTCACCAACCTGCAAAGGCAGATCCTGCATACCCCTGCGCGGATCGGATGGCCCAAGGCCCGTTCAGGGGAAGTCGCACTCAGCGAGCTCAATCCCGAGGTCGAGATCCTTGCGCTCGAAACCCGGCTTTCCGGGCAGGCCCTGCAGGAGGCCGTGGCGCAGGCCACCGTGGTGCTCGATTGCTGCGACAACTTCGAGACCCGGCATGCCGTCAACCGGGCCTGCGTGCAGGCGGGCGTTCCTCTGGTCTCGGGCGCGGCCATCCGGTTCGATGGTCAACTGGCCGTGTTCGACCCGCGCCAGGAACACTCCCCCTGCTATCACTGTCTTTTCCCGGACACCGATCTGCCTGACCCGGTGCATTGCGCCACCATGGGCGTCTTCGCGCCGCTAACCGGCATCATCGGTACGCTGCAGGCCGCCGAGGCGCTGAAGATTGCGGGTGGCTTTGGCTCACCCTGTGTGGGGTCACTGCTTCTGGTCGATGCACGAACGCTCGAGATCACACGCATGAAAGTGCCGCGGGACCCTCATTGCGCCGTCTGCGGTCCAGGCAGCGGACACTGAGCCCGGACTACTGCCCCGCGAGTCGTGCAATCGCGCCCGCGCTGGCTTCCTGGGGCTTGCGCGCAAACCCGCCCTTGGCATACCGCATCCATCGGCCCAGCACCCAGCCCATCGCCAGATCGGCCCTGACCGCCGGATCCTCCGAGGGGGGCAGCAGACCCTGCGAAATCGCCACCCGGAAGCATTGCTTGAGCGACATCTCGAGCCGATCGAGCGCCTGATTGATCCGCTGCTGCAACCGGGCATGCTCGTTGACCAGGGCATCGCCGATGAGAACCCGGGTCATGCCCGGATTACGCTCCGCGAATCCAAGCAGCATCTGCAGGATGAGCGCCGCCTGACGCGTTCCCTGCGACTGATCCGACGTGATCTGGTTGATCAGTCCGAACAGACTGTGTTCAATGAATTCGATCAGCCCTTCGAACATCTGGGCCTTGCTGGCGAAGTGCCTGTAGAGCGCAGCTTCAGAGACCTGCAGACGACCCGCCAGGGCCGCCGTGGTCACGCGCTCGCCCCCGGGCTCCTCCAGCATGGCTGCGAGTGTCTGCAGGATCTGGAGCTTGCGTTCGCCTCGAGGCGGTCGTTTGGGGCGCTCAGGCGAAGGGGTGTCGTTGCTCATGATCGATACGTGCCAGCGAAGTACGCGCCAACTCTACTACGGTCCGCAGATGGATATCGACGGCGCCATGGCCTCGGCGATGCACCGACACGCTGCGTCTCGCCGAGCGAACGATTCCGCTGACCCAGACCGTACGTACACCGCAATGTCTTGCGGCACGCAGATTGTCGACCGTATCTTCGACCAGCACACAGCGGGATGCGGGAAGTCGAAGTCTGGCCATCACCTTGCGCAACATGGCACGGGAAGGCTTGGGCATCAGGCGGCCCGCATGCTGCATGTCCTCGATGGTCACGACGCCGTGCAATGCCGGCAGGATGCCGAGCGCGCCGATCACGCCCGAGGCATAGGCCCGGGGCGCATTGGTCAGCACGATCTTGCGGCCGGGCAATCGGCGAAGCAGGTGCAGCAGGCGCAGGTCCCTTGGAACCAGACGATGCAGGTCGGGAAACGGATGGGTCTCACGCAAAAAATGGTCGGCATCAACACCATGGTGCCTGACCATGCCGAGCAGGGTCGCCCCGTAGCGTTGCCAGTAGTGCAGTCTGAGCGCATTGGCGCCGCTCTCATCGATCTGCAGATGCCGCATCACATAATCGGTCATGGCCCGATCAATCCTGGGCATGATGTGGGTCATCGCATCATGCAGGGTGTTGTCGAGGTCCAGCAGCCAGACGGGCCTCATGGCATCGGAGCGTCCAGAGAAAGCCAGTGAGCCCGATCAGACCGGGCGGGCGAATCGAACTTCAGGGCTCCTGCCTCAATGACTCAGGATCATGGTGCCAACGCCCTGGTCGGTCATGATTTCGAGCAGCAAGGCATGGTCCACACGGCCATCGATGATGTGCACGGCCCGCACGCCGCCCCGCGCAGCATCCAGCGCCGATGAAATCTTCGGCAGCATGCCCCCGGACAGCGTCCCGTCAGCAAACAGCTCGTCAATGCGCTTGGCGGTGAGTCCGGTCAACAGCTTGCCGTCCTTGTCCAGCACGCCTGCGGTATTGGTCATCATCACCAGCTTTTCCGCCTTCAGGATTTCGGCCACCTTGCCCGCGACCAGATCGGCGTTGATGTTGTAGGTCTCGCCTGCCTGCCCTGAGCCGATCGGCGCGATGACGGGGATGAAGCCATTCCCCGTCAGGGTCTGGATGATGGCCGGATCAATCGAATCAATGACCCCCACCTGACCAATGTCGACCTGCTCTCCCGGTCTCTTGGGATCCTCGAGCATCATCTTGCGTGCGCGGACCAGCCCTCCGTCCTGCCCGGTCAGGCCCACCGCCTTGCCGCCCGCCTGATTGATCAGTTCGACGATTTCCTTGTTGACCTGACCGGCGAGAACCATCTCGACAATATCCATGGTCTCTTCGTCGGTCACCCGCATGCCCTGCACGAATTCGCCCTTCTTGCCGACACGGCTGAGCAACTGCTCGATCTGGGGGCCTCCGCCATGGACCACCACCGGATTGATACCGACCAGTTTGAGCAGCACCACATCATGGGCAAAGCTCCGCTTGAGGCCCTCATCGGTCATGGCGTTGCCGCCGTACTTGACCACCACGGTACGGCCATGAAAGCGCCTGATATAGGGCATGGACTCGGCCAGCACACTCGCCTTGACTGCGGGCGGGAGGTCCGGGCTCGATCGGGAAGGCGCAGTCTGTGCGGACATGGGAGGCTCCACGAGGGGCGAGGGATCACGGAAATGGTCAGGAAACGGCGCGATTCTAAGCCAGCGCACTCCGACCCCCGGAAGTCCGCACATCCCGCAGCTTTGAATCGGACTTGATACCATCCGCATCGCATCATGCGAATCGACGCCACCCCGCCAGCAGACCTGCCTCAGGCATTGCGCTGGTTACCCCTTGAGGGACTCGGCCTGAGTCTGGCCCAGGGGGCGCTCTACATGCTGTGCACCCTGCTCTGGCCGCAGGGCGTGGCAGTGCTCCTCACGCTCTGCCTGGGCATCTGGCTCTCGAGCGCGCGGCACGAAGTGGGCTGGATGAGATGGGCAGCCCGCACCACCGGCCCCGCCGACCCGATCGGCCTGGTGGGCGCCCTGGCCGGAGGCCTGATGCTGCTGATCAAGATCGAAGTCCTCTCGAGCATCGAGCCCGACTGGCTTTTGGCCTGTCTGATCTGCGCCGCCGTGGCATCACGCGCGCTCGCCGTGCTCGCCCTTGCGCCCGGGTCGCGTGCCCAGGCGCTGAGGGTTGCGGGCCTGGGAGCAGCGCCCCTGATTGCGCTCACCCTCTGGACCCTCGATGCCTGGCCGGCTCTGTTCGGACTGATCAGTGCACTGCCGGCAGCCCTGCTCGCCCGCCGCACCATTCTGAGAGGCACGCGCCCGGGGGGTGAGGCCGGCCTGGGGGCCTTGCAGCAGGTGTGCGAGGCATCGATGCTGCTCGGGATGCTGATCATTCTGGCAACAGGCAATGCCCCGCAGGTCGGCTACGAGATCGAACCCGAATGAAGGTCTGGCTCCTGCGTCATCCAAAGCCGGATGTGCCGGATGGCCTGTGCTATGGCGCCATGGACGTCCCGATTGTCCATGCCCATCGCGATGAACTGCTTGAGCACCTTCCGGCCCGTCTGCCTCAGGACATTCGCATCCACTGCAGCCCGCTGACCCGATGTCAGCTGCTCGCCCACGGCCTGTCGGAGCGGGGATTCGGTCCGGTCCGCACAGCACACGCGCTTAGGGAGATGAGTTTCGGGCGCTGGGAAGGGCATCTCTGGAAGGACCTTCCGGCTGAAGAGGTGAGTGCCTGGCGAGCCGACCTGGCGGGCTATGCGCCACCCGGTGGAGAGTCGCTTGCCGAGGTGGCTCGGCGCACCCTCGCGTATGTCGACAGCTTGCCCGAAGACGAACATGCGCTGCTGGTCACCCATGCCGGCGTGATCCAGACCCTGGTTCGAGGCTTGCGAGAACAGCCTCTGCAGCGCATGGGATTCAGGGTGGATTACGGACAGCTGGTTCGATTTGAACGCCAGGAACAGCAGTGGGTCATGCTGGAGCACGAATCGCACGACGGGCGGCCCGGGCTCTGAACCCAGGCGCCGCGAGCGCCTTCAGAGCACGTAACGGGCAAGGTCTTCGTTGCCTGCCAGACCCGCCAGTCGCTGATCGACAAAGGCGGCATCGACGGTCACGGTCGTTCCGCCGCGATGCGCTGCCTCGAAGGACACCTCTTCAAGGAGCTTTTCCATCACGGTGTGCAAACGACGGGCGCCGATGTTCTCGGTACTTTCGTTGACGCGGAAAGCGACTTCAGCCAGGCGCCGAACCCCTTCAGGGGTGAAGTCGACCTGAACCCCTTCGGTTGCCAGCAGTGCGGCGCTCTGGCGGGTCAGGCTGGCATGGGTTTCGGTCAGGATCCGCTCGAAGTCCTGCACGCCAAGTGAATCGAGTTCAACCCGGATCGGGAATCGTCCCTGCAGCTCGGGAATCAGGTCGCTCGGCCTGGACAGATGAAACGCCCCAGAGGCAATGAACAGGATGTGGTCAGTTCGCACCATGCCGTGTCGGGTGCTCACCGTGGTGCCCTCCACCAGAGGCAACAGATCGCGCTGCACGCCCTGACGCGACACATCGGCCCCTGACACCTCGCTGCGCACGGCAATCTTGTCGATCTCGTCGAGAAAGACGATGCCGTGGTTTTCAACCAGGTCGACCGCACGCTGACGAATGTCTTCTTCATTGAGCAGCTTTGCTGCTTCCTCTTCCTTGAGGGCCAGCATCGCCTCCCGGATGGTGAGTCGTCGGGTCTTGCGTGGGCCGGCACCCAGGCCTTGAACCATGCCTTGCAACTGGCGGGCAAAATCTTCCATGCCCGGCATCTGACTCATGTCGATCCGGGGCAAGGCTGACGGAGCGGCAAGGTCCAGTTCGATTTCGCGATCATCAAGCTCGCCCTCCCGAAGCTTCTTGCGAAACTTCTGACGGGTGGACGAGTCGGTCTGAGAGCCTGCGCCCATGCGGCCTTCGGCCGGATCGCCAGTCTCGAGGCCACGCGCCGAAGGCAGAAGGATGTCGAGGATGCGGTCTTCGGCCGCATCGG
>JBMSOD010000169.1:0-7044 GCA_049422085.1 Burkholderiaceae bacterium | reverse complement strand
GTCGCTCCGAGCCTGCCGAGGCCCGCCTCGAGATCCCGCGTGAAGCCCTCGAGGTCGAGGCCCGGAGTCACGCCGACGACGGCGAAGGTCATCGGCCGGTCGGTCGCGCGGCCCCCGGGCTCCATCTGTCGGCGGAGGCGCTCGAGCAGGGCCCGGCTGTTCTCCCAGTCGCCCTGGGCGAATGCCTTGAGATCAAGTCCTGCGCTGAATCGGCCAGGCACTGCACTGCCCAGGACGATCACATCGATGTTGTCGTCGGCGGCAGCGCGTTCAAAGGCGGCAAGCAAGGCATCAAGCAGGGCAACCGTCATGGCATTGACCGGCGCGTGGTCCATCAGGATGCAGGCAATGCCGTCCTGGACACGATATTGAACGAGGGATGATGCATGCATGACGTGGGCTCCGGAAAAAGGATCAAAGCATCTTGACGGCACGCCACAGCGCGGTGGCATCGACCCCACCGGCGTCACGAGCGTCGGGTCTGACCGCGGTGTGCACCATGATCAGGCCACGGGCAGGATGAACAAAGATTGCCTGGCCGCGAACGCCCAGTAGTGCGTACGAACCATCCTGCTCTGGAAAGATCCAGGTCTGGAAGCCATAGCCGAAATACCGCCGTGTCTGCTGCGGGCTGAACTGCATTCGGGTCATCTCGGCAAGCCAGTCGACAGGCAGAATCTGTCGGGCGCCGACCCGCCCTCCTTCGGCCATCATCATGGCAAGGCGAGCCCAGTCGGACAGGGTGGCATTGAAACCCATGTAGCCGACCTCGAGACCCGACCGGTCCGTGAGCCAGGCCCCGGAGGTCTGTGCGCCCAGAGGCTGCCAGATTTCGCGTGAAAACACGCTTGCAAGCGATTCACCGAATGCCTCGCGTGTGGCCAGCGCAAGGACGAAGGTTTCTGCCGAAGCGTAGTACCACTGTCGACCCGGCGGGGCAATGCGCTGATTGACGGGCACTACCACGACTGCGCCACCCGCACTCTGGCGCCCGGTGGCGCGGCGGCTGAGCAGGGAGGCGTCGTCGGCTCCGTCGTAGTCTTCTCGAAAGCGCACGCCCGAAGACATCGTCAGCAGGTGTCTCAGTGGGGTGCGACCATACTCGGTACCGCGCAGCGAGGATGCGTAACGCTCGGCAGGGTCATCGATGCTTCGGATACGGCCTTGTGCCACAGCAATGCCGGTCAGCATGGCGGTGAGGGTCTTGGCCATCGAGAACGAGGTCATCCGATGGGTGGGCCCCCGGTCGTACTGGTAGCGCTCGACCAGGATCTCGCCCCGCTTCGCGATCAGCAGTCCTGTGACCGGATTGCGGGCGCAGTACTGGTCCAGGGTGAAGCGCCCAGTGCCGCGTGGGCCCGCACCCGTGTAGAGCAGGGCGGGTTCGCGCGCTGCACGGGGGAGAGCGCCCACTGTTCCTGGCGCGGCGGCTCGGGAGGCGCTGGACGGAAGGATCTGGTCCAGCCTGGAAAACCCGTCGACACTCGCACCGACGCTCCACCAGTTTAAAGGCGTTGCCGTGCCGTAGCGTCCTGTGAAATCGGTGTAACGCTCGCGGTCAGGCCCACCCGGGTTGCGTCCGATGCCACCCTCAAATTGAAACCCCGAGCCGGCTCCGGCTCGCAGATCCGGGTTGGATCGAGGCGCGTCGGGACCCGTCGCATGGCCTGCCTGGGATGTCGGCGCCTTCGATGGATCACTCGCACATCCGGTAAGACTCAGTGCGCTGAGTCCCCCCAGACCGCCGAGTCCGCCGAGTCCTAGGAGCGAGCGTCGGCGGTTCATGGTGCGATGGTCGACTGCAGAAGGCTCTGCCGTAGGCAGCTCAGAATCAGGCCGCCCTGATCAGGCGGCCTTGAGCTGCAGGCGCCGGGCGTGCAGGATAGGCTCGGTATAGCCAGAGGGCTGTGTGGTGCCTTCGAACACCAGATCACAGGCCGCCTTGAAGGCGAACCCGTTGAAGGCAGGGGCCATGGGCGCATACGCCGGGTCGGAGGCATTTTGAGCATCGACCACGCCAGCCATGCGCTGCATCACCTGCATCACCTGATCCCGATTGACCACGCCATGGCGCAGCCAGTTGGCGATGTGCTGTGAGGAGATTCGGCAGGTGGCACGATCCTCCATCAGGCCCACGTTATTGATATCGGGGACCTTGGAGCATCCGACTCCCTGATCGACCCAGCGAACCACATAGCCCAGGATGCCCTGCGCGTTGTTCTCGAGTTCGGCATTGATGTCTTGAGCCGACCAGTTTGTCGATGCGGCCAGGGGAATCGACAGGATGTCTTCCAGTCGGGCCCGTCGACCGGCTTGTGCGATCTCTGCCTGGCGCGCAAGCACATCCACCTGATGGTAGTGGGTGGCATGCAAGGTGGCCGCGGTCGGGCTGGGCACCCATGCGCAATTGGCGCCGGCTTGCGGATGGCCGATCTTTTGCTGCAGCATGGCCTGCATCAGATCGGGCATGGCCCACATGCCCTTGCCGATCTGCGCACGACCGGTCAGACCGCAGATGAGGCCGATATCGACATTCCAGTTCTCGTAGGCCGAGATCCAGGCCTGAGCCTTCATGTCAGCCTTGCGCACCATCGGGCCGGCCTCCATGGAGGTATGGATTTCGTCGCCGGTGCGATCGAGGAAGCCGGTGTTGATGAAGGCCACGCGGTGCCTTGCAGCGCGGATGCAGGCCTTGAGGTTGACCGTGGTCCGGCGCTCCTCGTCCATGATGCCGAGCTTGACGGTATTGGCAGGAAGGCCAAGGAGCTGCTCGACCTTGGTGAAGATCGCATCGGCAAAGGCCACTTCGTCAGGGCCGTGCATCTTGGGCTTGACCACATACACCGAACCACGCACTGAGTTGCGCAGCCCGGACGTCTTGCGCAGGTCGTGCATTGCAATCATGACCGTGCACATGGCATCCAGCAGGCCTTCGGGGGCCTCCAGGCCGTTGCGGTCGATCACGGCCGGATTGGTCATCAGGTGGCCCACATTGCGGACCAGCATGAGCGAGCGACCCTTGAGGGATGTCTTTCCTCCGGTCGGGGTGGTGTAAGCGCGATCTTCTGCCAGCCGGCGCTCGAAACTGCCGCCGCCCTTGGCGACAGTCTCAACCAGCGTGCCCTTCATGAGGCCCAGCCAGTTGCGATAGGCGAGCGCCTTGTCTTCGCCATCGACCGCTGCGACCGAATCCTCGCAGTCCATGATGGTGGTGACGGCAGCCTCCAGCAGCACATCGGCCACACCTGCGGCATCGGTCTTGCCGATGGCATGGCTGCGGTCGATGACGATCTCGACATGCAGGTGGTGATGACGCAGCAGGATCGCGGACGGCGTCGCCGCGTCGCCCCGGTAGCCCGCCAGGAGTCCAGGCTGGGCCAGACGCTGCGCGCCCGCCGAGGTCTGCGCGACCAGGGCACCGGCCTCGACCCGGTAAGCCGTCACATCGGCATGACTGCCAGAGGCCAGAGGTGCGGCCTGATCCAGAAAGCGGCGTGCCCAGGCAATGACCTTGCCGCCGCGTACCGGATCGTAGCCACCAGGCTGGGGCGCGTCGCCCATCGCGTCGGTGCCGTAAAGCGCGTCATAGAGGCTGCCCCAGCGCGCATTGGCTGCGTTGAGGGCATATCGTGCATTCATGACAGGCACGACCAGCTGAGGCCCCGGAATGCTGGCGATCTCGTCGTCAACATTGGCGGTATCAACCTTGAAGTCGTCGCCTTCGGGGAGCAGGTAGCCGATCTCCCGCAAGAAGGCGGTGTAGGCGGTTGCATCGTGGGCCTGTCCGGCACGGGACCGATGCCACGCGTCGATTCGAGCCTGCAGCGACTCGCGGGTGGCAAGCAACTCGCGGTTGCGCGGTCCGAGTTCGTGAATGAGATCGGACAAGCCCTTCCAGAAGGTGTCGGGTGCGATGCCCGTACCGGGCAGGGCCTCGGTCTCGATCATCTGATGCAGACGGCGGTCGATCTGAAGTCCGTGGAGGCTGATGCGGTCGGTCATGGCGGCAAAGGAGGAGAAGACGGTCGGGGAGAAGATCAATCCACTGCGATGTCCATCAGACGAATCGCCGGAAGAATCGTTGTTCAACCCGCCATTTTAACGCCGCACCAGTCATATGCCAGAACGTCCTCGCTCGGCGGTCGGCTAAGATCTCACCGCCATGAGCCCCGTCCCTGCTGCCGACCGACGCGTCCTCGCCCTGCCTGGCTGCACCCTGTTCGAACTGGACGGGCCAGTGGGGCGTCTGGCTTTGCATCAACGGAGCGAGGGCGACACTCAACCCCCCGCGCCTCCTGCCGATGCGCCAGTGGTGCTGCTGGTGCACAGCATCAACGCAGCCGCCTGCGCCGCTGAAATGCGCCCCCTGTTCGAGCGCCTGACGCCGCATTGCCGGGTGTATGCACTCGATCTTCCGGGTTATGGCGCCTCGGATCGCCCTGCCCGGGTCTATGACATTCCGACCTTCGTCAATGCGATTGGTGCAGCGGTTGATGCGCTCGGGACGATGCATTGCGGGCAGGGTGTTCATCTCGTGGCCCTGTCGCTGTCCTGTGAATTCGCGGCCCGCTATGCACGCAATCGGCCAGATCGTGTGTCGAGTCTCTGTCTTATCTCCCCGACCGGTCTGGATCGCCGTTCCGACGCGCTCCGTGGCCTTGAAGGATCCACCCGCGAAGTGCCGGGGATGCTGGCCATCCTTGCTTTGCCGTTGCTTCGGGATGCCCTGTTTGCGGCGCTTGTCAGCCGGCCCAGCATGCGCTACTTCCTGAGGCGGACCTGGGGCTCGCGCCAGATCGATGACGACCTGCTGCAGGCCTGCTGGCAAAGTGCGCATCAGCCCGATGCGGTGCATGCGCCCCTGTCCTTCCTGTCCGGAAAGCTCTTCGCGCGCGATATTCGGGCGGTCTACGAGTCGCTGCAGTGTCCAGTCTGGATGGCGCATGGCACCCGAGGGGACTTTCGGGACTACAGCGGTGCACAGTGGACGCGCAGTCGCGACCATTGGCAGACCGAGGTGTTCGAGGCTGGCGCCTTGCCGCATTTCGAACATCCCGATCGGTTCGCCCGGAGCTATCTGAGATTTCTGGCAAGCCGCAGGGATGCTTGAGCCGGCCGGCCAATGGATTTGCTAGGCTTGCAGCACGTCAGTTCACCAACATCAGGAGGAGCAACCATGGGTCAGATGATCGATTTCACGCGCCCCGACGGGGGCAGCACCCGCGGCTATCTCGCATCGGCAGGCGCTGGCCGGCCCGGTGTGATCGTGATTCAGGAATGGTGGGGTCTGAACGACCAGATCTGCGGCGTGGCAGACCGCTTTGCCCGCGCCGGCTTCAATGCCCTGGCCCCAGACCTGTACAAGGGACGGGTCACCCAGAAGCCCGACGAGGCCAACCACCTCATGACCGGGCTGGACTTTCCGGGCGCCACGCACCAGGACATCCGTGGTGCAGTCCAGCATCTGGGCAAGGGCGGCGCGAAAGTGGCCGTCATGGGCTTCTGCATGGGCGGGGCACTTACGGTGGCTTCGGCCGTGCACATCCCTGAATGCGCCGCCGGAGTGTGCTTTTATGGCATTCCGCCCGCCGATTTTGCCGATCCGGCCAAGATCCGGATTCCCTTCCAGGGTCACTTCGCCAATAAGGATGACTGGTGCACGCCCGCTGCAGCCAACGGACTTGAGGCCAGCATGAAGGCGGCAGGCCAGTCCCCCGAGATCCATCGCTACGAGGCCGCACATGGCTTCTTCAACGAGCGCCGGGGCGATGTCTACGACGCTGCCTGCGCTCAGCAGGCCTGGGATCGGATGAGCGAGTTTCTCAAGAAGCATCTGGGCTGAGTCGCATGAGTCTTTCGTTTGAAGCAGTACGCCTTCCCGCGCAGGCAATCGAGATGCGCAGCAAGGTGCGCCAGTTCCTTGAGCAACAGCGTGCGGCGGGGACGTTCACCCCACGGTGCTCTGGCTGGACCCTCTTCGATCGCCGCTTCACCAGGGCTTGCGGGGAGGCCGGTCTGATCGGCCTGACCTGGCCCAAGGCATGGGGCGGCCAGGAGCGCAGCACCCTCGAGCGCTATGTGGTTGTCGAAGAGCTGCTTGCTGCTGGCGCACCGGTAGGCGCGCACTGGATCGCTGATCGGCAGAGCGGGCCGCAGATCCTGCGCCATGGCAGCGAGGCCCTGAAGGCCGAGGTGTTGCCCGGGATCGTGCGCGGGCAGACCACCTGTGCCATCGGCATGAGCGAACCTGACTCCGGATCCGATCTGGCCAGCGTACGGTCCCGTGGAACCCGGGTCGATGGTGGCTGGCGACTGAATGGCCGCAAGATCTGGACCACGGGGGGGCACCTCGCCGATTACATGATTGGCCTGTTTCGAACGGATCCGCCCGAGTCCTCCAGGCGACATGCCGGTCTGACCCAGTTCGCGATCAATCTCAAGGCCGACGGAATCACCCGCAGAGCGATCCGCAACATCAGTGGTCGGGAAGATTTCTCCGAGATCACCTTTGACGATGTGTTCGTGCCGGACACGCATGTGCTTGGCGAAGTGGGGGATGGCTGGCGCCTGGTGGTGGGTGAACTGGCTTTCGAGCGCAGCGGACCCGAGCGCTTCCTCAGCGTCTTTCCTCTGCTCACGGAACTCATCCGCGCAAGGCCGCGCAACGATGCTGCCTCGCGTGCCGAGATCGGCCGATCGGTGGCGCATCTGGCCGCGCTCAGGCGCATGGCCATTTCCGTGGCGGCCAAGCTTGACGAGGGCAAGGACCCGGTCACCGAGGCCGCTCTCATGAAGGACCTTGGCAACGCACTCGAGCGCGAGATTCCTGAGCGTTTGCGCGCGATCGCGCTTGAAGATCCGGGTGCCGAGTCGAGCCGCCCGTATCGCGATCTGCTTGCCGACACCATCATCGATGCGACGTCTTACACGCTGCGCGGAGGCACGCCAGAAGTGCTGCGCGGCATGATTGCTCGGGGGCTCGGACTGCGATGAGCGAGAACACCACATCCATGATCGCAGAAGCACTCGAGCGCATGCTCGAAG
>JBMSOD010000168.1:0-7054 GCA_049422085.1 Burkholderiaceae bacterium | reverse complement strand
GTCCAGTCCTTGCCCTGCCAGTCGATCAGATGGGCGGGCGGCTCCTTGGTCATGCCCTCCCACCAGACATCGCCATCATCGGTGAGGGCCACATTGGTGAAGATGCAGTTCTCGCGCAGCGAGGCCATGCAGTTGGGATTGGTGCGCTCATTGGTGCCCGGCGCCACTCCAAAGTAACCCGCCTCAGGATTGATCGCATGCAGGCGGCCATTGGCCTGCGGCTTGATCCAGGCGATGTCGTCGCCAATGGTATTGACGGTCCAGCCCTCGAAGCCCTTGGGCGGGATCAGCATGGCAAAGTTGGTCTTGCCGCACGACGACGGGAAAGCCGCCGCCACGTGATACTTGCGGCCCTCGGGCGAGGTCACGCCCAGGATCAGCATGTGCTCGGCCAGCCAGCCGATGCCACCAGCGGCAACATCCTGACGGCCCATGTTGGAAGCGATGCGCAGGGCAAAGCACTTCTTGCCGAGCAGCGCGTTGCCGCCATAGCCCGAGCCATACGACCAGATCTCGCGGGTCTCGGGATAGTGGACGATGTACTTGGTCGGATTGCAGGGCCAGGCCACGTCTTTTTCGCCTGCCGCCAGGGGCTTGCCCACGGTATGCACGCAGGGAACGAAGCCGCCGTCTTCACCCAGCACATCAAACACCGCACGGCCCATGCGGGTCATGAGGCGCATGCTGACCACCACATAGGGGCTGTCGGAGATCTCCACACCGATATGCGCAATCGGCGAGCCCAGCGGGCCCATGGAGAAAGGAATCACATACATCGTGCGGCCGCGCATGCAGCCCGCAAACAGACCCTGGAGGGTGTTGCGCATTTCTGCCGGGGCCACCCAATGATTGGTGGGGCCCGCGTCTTCCTTGCGCTCGGAACAGATGAAAGTGCGGTCCTCGACACGCGCCACGTCGGTCGGGTCGGACCAGGCCAGATAAGAATTGGGGCGCTTGACCGGATCAAGCCGGCGCAGCGTGCCCGCAGCGACCATGTCCGCACACAGGCGGTCGTACTCTTCCTGAGAGCCGTCGGCCCACACCACGCGTTCGGGTTGGGTCAGGGCGGCGATCGAAGCCACCCAGTCAATCAGGCCCTGATGGCGCACGTATTGCGGAACATTCAGGTCGACCCCGATACCCGGGGCCAGCTGCGGACGATTCATGGGGAACTCCAGTGCTCTAAGTAGGGATCCATGAGCGGGAGGCGGCGGCCGGCGAGCTTGTCTGACTCGAGCCTAGGTCGGGGCGTCCCGGATTGGCGCCGGCCGCAGGGCTGGCGCGCGTATTCTTGAGGGCCGAAAGGATGAAGGTCGAAAAATGGGAGCCGGCGAGTTTACACCCACCACGGATCGCCGTCAGGCTTTTCCCCTTCCCCGGGGTTTTGCATGAAAACCCCCTTCCTTGGGGCACCCCTGCCCGGAACGGTCTGGATGCTCGGCGCGATCAGCTTTCTCAATGACGCTGCGTCCGATCTGGTCTATCCGCTGGTGCCCATCTTTCTGGCCACCGTGCTCATGGCCGGACCGGCCGCCCTGGGCCTGATCGAGGGCCTGGCCAATGCAACAGCCGCCCTGCTCAAGCTGGTGAGCGGCGCACTTTACGATCGACTCCCGCGCGCCAAGCCCTGGATGGTGGCGGGCTATGCTCTGCCCGCACTGGCCCGGCCGCTGATCGCACTGGCCAGCTCCGCCAGCGTGCTTGCGCTGCTGCGGGTGGCCGACCGGATCGGCAAGGGCCTGCGCTCCGCTCCGCGCGATGCCCTGCTCGCGCGCTCCGTGCCGGCCGAGCAACGCGGCCTGGCGTTCGGCATCCACCGCAGCATGGACCATGCCGGCGCCGTCGTCGGCCCACTCGTGGCGGCCGTGCTGCTGGCCCGGGGCATGGGCCTGCACGAGATCTTTCTCTGGACCGCCGTGCCCGGGGCCTTGTGCGTCGCCCTCGCCCTGGCGGTGCGCGAGCCGGCCATTCCCTTTGCGGCCAGATCGAGCACGGATTGGGCCTTCACCGGGCTGCCCCGGGCATTTCGCGTCTATCTGGCGATCGTGGCGGTATTCACGCTCTCGCAGGCAAGCAACATGTTCCTGCTGCTGCGCGCGGCCGAAATCGGCGTGCCCGCAGCTCAGATCCCGCTGCTGTGGGCCCTGCAGTCGGTGGTGGCCATGCTGCTCACCGCCCCGCTCACCCGACTGTCCGACCGCCTGCCCCGGCGCTGGCTGATCGCAGGCGGCTGGCTTCTTTATGGCGCGGTCTTCGGTGTTCTTGGGGCCAGGGCCGACAGCCTCATGGCCATCGGTCTGCTGCTGCTGCTCTATGGCGTGGTGCTGGCCGCCACCGAAGGCGTCGAGAAGGCCCTCGTGGCCGACCTGGTGCCCACCGAGCGCCTGGGCACGGCCTTCGGCTGGTTCCATCTGGTCACCGGATTGATGCTGATTCCGGCCTCGATCGGCTTTGGCAGCCTGTGGGAGGTCGCGGGGGCCTCCCTTGCCTTTGCGGTGACCGGGCTGCTGGCCGTCATCGCAGCCCTTGCACTGCTGCTTTCGGTCAGGACGGGCCCGGCTGCCTGACCGGGTTCAGCTGGGTTCAGACCTCGCCTCGTCATGGTCATGCCCGCTGTGATCGCAGGGCACGGCCTGCATTCCGGGACGGCTGCTGTAGGGAAATGCGAGCGGCGAAAGCTCGGACTCCGAGGCCTTGCGGTCAGTATCACCGCCGCGCGCATGCGCCGCCGGCGACGAATGAGGCGCATCCGGATGTTCGGCAACGGCCCGGGCCACGGGGTCGGACGTCCCTGCCGACGCGCTGAGCAGGAACCGCGCCCGCTGGGCCCGGGCACAGGTGTTCAGCACACGCATGGCACGATCGACCACCGGCTGCCCGCTGACAAAAGGATTGCCTGCGCCCGGGTTCGCTGCGCGAGCCTTGAGCTTGGCCACCGTGCCGTCATAGCCAGGATGGTTACTCAGCGGAACGTCGATGCCCCACTGTGCCGACAGCAGGCGCATCCGCTCGGTCTGCTGGATATAGCCATCCAGCCGCCCCATGTCGCGACCGAAATTGAACGAGGTGCCACCCCAGATCATGGCTGTGTGAACACGCTTGCCATCGCGGACCTCGAAGACCGGCGAAATGGTGCCCAGGGTATGACCGGGGGTGATCAGAAAGCGGATCGTGGTGTCACCCAGCTTGAGCGTGTCGCCATCATGGACGGCGATGTCCCGCTTGGGAGGACGGTCCCAGAGCTTGGAATCAAATTCGAGGCCCGTCTCCATCATCTTCCAGTCAATCTCGCTGGCCACCACGCGGGCGCCGTATCGGTCGGCGATCATCTGCGCGCCGCCATAGTGGTCGCCGTGACCATGAGTGACCAGCACGTACCGGATCTGCGCCGGGTCGAGCCCCAGACGGCGCATCCCGCCTTCGATGAGTTGGGTGGCCTCCCGCGTGTTGTTCAGCGCATCGATGAGGATCAGCCCCTCGCTGGTCTTCAACACCCAGGCACTGACCCAGGCCGAGCCCACGTAATACAGATTGTCGAAAGCCTGGCCCGGCTCGGGCGCCGGACGATTGATCAGTTTGGCAAGGCCCTCGTCCATCGCCGCACTGGGCGCTGCGCGAACCGCAGGCTGCGGATTGCAGATCGGCATCAGGAACTTCAAGTCGTCGGCGGCGATCCGACCGGCGTCTGCCACGTATCGGTCCACGGTGGCTTGCGTTGCGGGCTCTTCACGCGTAGTCGTGCATGCGATCAGCGCCGCCATCGCAAGGCCGGAAAGCACTGCTGCTCGGATCATGGGAGTCTCCTCAGTCTTTTGACTGTCCTCATGGGCCTGCGCCGTGACGATGCAGGCGGTAGCGCCTCTGCAATGCGAACCGGTCGGACCTGGTGTGCTCCTGCGGGGCGAACCGATCATACGCCCGGGAGGCGTTTGGCCCCCCTACTTCCCAATACAAAACCGCCCAAAAATCACACCCAGCAAGTCATCCGCACCAAACGCTCCAGTGATGCGGTTCAGCGCCTCCTGAGCCAGCCTGAGCTCTTCTGCAAACAGGTCGAGCACCTCATCGCGGCGCTGCGCATGGTCATGGGCGACATTCAGATGGGACCTTGCCTCGCGAAGGGCCTGCAGATGCCGCTCGCGAGCCATGAACTGACCCTCACCCGCGCCCTGCCAGCCCGCCAGGCGCAGCAGCGCCGCGCGAAGCTGATCCAGACCAGCGCCGGTGCGGGCCGAGATCCACACCGTGTCCTCGCCAGCCTTGGGCGACAGGCCGGCCAGGTCGATCTTGTTCAGAACCCGCAGTACCGGTGCGCCTTCGGGCAGGCGGGCTCGAAGCGCCTCGTCAAGGGCGGGCTCCGTCGAGCTCGGGTCCAGACCGCGGCGCTCGGTCGCATCCTCAAGCAACAGCACCACATCCGCCCTTGCCACGGCCTGCCAGGTGCGCTCGATGCCGATACGCTCGACCTCATCCGAGGTGTCGCGCAGCCCGGCTGTGTCCACCACCACCAGAGGCACGCCTTCAATCTGAATGGCCTGCTCGATGCGGTCGCGCGTGGTGCCCGCGACCGGCGTCACGATGGCCACCTCCGCACCGGCCAGCGCATTGAGCAGGCTGCTCTTGCCCACATTGGGCGCGCCGGCCAGCACCACATGCAGACCCTCGCGCAGCAGTGCGCCCTGGCGGGCTTGTGCCATCAGGGTCTCAAGCGATTCACGCACCGCCGCGAGCCGTCCGCGCGCATCCGATCGCTCCAGAAAATCGATTTCTTCTTCAGGAAAATCGAGCGTGGCCTCGACCAGCATGCGCAACTCGATCAGCTGGTCCACCAGGCCATGCACCTGCTGCGAGAACACGCCCGACAAAGACCGCGATGCACTGCGCGCGGCCTGGGCCGAGCTCGCATCGATGAGATCGGCCACGGCTTCAGCCTGCGCCAGATCCATGCGGTCGTTCAGAAACGCGCGCTCGGTGAACTCGCCAGGGCGTGCAAGCCGCACCCCGGCCATCGGCCCGGGTTCCGCGGCCTTGTCCGATGCCAGGCCCGAACCCGACCCCACCGAGAGCACCCGCTCCAGCAGCATCTGCATGACCACCGGCCCGCCGTGGCCCTGAAGCTCGAGCACGTCTTCGCCGGTATACGAATGAGGCGCCACGAACCACAGCGCAAGCCCGGTATCGATGGCCTCGCCCTGCGCATCCAGAAAAGGCACCAGGGTGGCCATGCGCGGCACCAGAGCCCGACCGCACACGGCCTGCATCACATGCGCTGCCTGCGGCCCCGACACCCGCACCACGCCAATGCCGCCGCGTCCGGGGGCCGTGGCAATGGCCGCGATGGTGTCAGTCATTGGCGTGTCGCTCGGGGAGTGCCGTTCAAAGCAGGCTCGCAGCGCTTAGAAGCCCTGCGATCAGCCCGCCTGCTGCTGGCGAAACTCGCGTACGAGTTGCACGAAGCGTCGCTCGAAGGGCAGCAGGGGCATGCCGATCCGCGACGCAATCCGGGCGGTTTTTTCAGGGAAAAGACCCTCCGCCGCAATCCGCACAATGCCGGTATCGCGCGCCGGATCCACCGCCACATCGGCAATCACGCCCACGCCAAAGCCAAGCTCCACATAGGCCTTGATCACATCTGAATCGATGGCCTCGAGCACGACATTCGGCGAACGACCCTGAGAAGCAAAGGCGGCATCGATGCCCCGCCGGCCCGCAAACTGCGGCGTATAGGTGATCAAGGGCTCATCAGCCAGGGCTGCAATGCTCAAGGGTGATGCGCCTGCCGCGGCAAAGGCATGCGAAGGCGGCACGACCACGCAATGCCGCCAGGCATAGGCCGGACGGGTATCCAGTGAGGGATGGTCATCCAGGGTTTCGGTGGCCAGACCGAAGGTCGCATCGCCATGCACCACATACTCGGCCACCTGCTCGGGGTTGCCCTGCAGCAGCTTGTACTGCATGCCCGGAAATTCTTCACGAAAGCGGGCCAGCACGGCAGGCAGCACATAGCGCGCCTGCGTGTGGGTGGCCGCAATCGAGAGCGTGCCCGCATGACCCTTGCCATATTCGGCGCTGGCCTTGCGAAGCGCATCGGCTTCATCCACCACACGGCTGGCATGCTCCAGGATGCGCTCGCCCGCCTCGGTGAGCGCCGTGTAACGCTTGCCATGGCGCACAAAGAGCTGCACGCCAAGCTCGTCTTCCAGTTCGCGGATCTGCTTGGATAAAGCAGGCTGCGAGGTATGCAACACCTCAGCCGCCGCGGTCAGGTTCAGACCGCGACGTACGGTTTCCCGAAAGGACCGTAGCTGCTGAAAGTTCATCCCTTTAACTTCACGCCTGAGCTGGCCAGCAGGCGGCCGTCATGCCTTGCCAAATACCGGCTTGCCCTCGATGCGACGGGTGATCACCCACTGCTGCGCGATCGAGAACAGGTTGTTGACCAGCCAGTAGAGCACCAGACCTGCCGGGAAGAAGAAGAACATGACCGAGAAGATGATCGGCATCCACATCATCATCTTGGCCTGCAGGGGATCCGGAGGCGTCGGGTTGAGCCGGGTCTGGATGATCATCGAGGCCGCCATCAGCAGGGGCAGCAGGCCGATCGGCATGTCGATGCCCGGGATGGTGCCAAACAGCGTATCGGGCGCTGAAAGATCCTGGATCCAGCCCAGCCAGGGCGCATTGCGCATTTCAACCGAGGCGAGCAGAACCCAGTAAAGCGCAATTAACACCGGGATCTGCACCACCACCGTCAGACACCCGCCCAGCGGATTGATCTTCTCGGTCTTGTAGAGCTCCATCATGGCCTGGTTCATCTTGACCCGGTCATTGCCATAGCGCTCGCGCAACTGCTGCAGCTTGGGCGTGACCCGCTTCATGTTGGCCATGCTGCGATAGCTCGCGGCCTGCAGCGGGAAGAAGGCCAGCTTGACGACCAGCGTGAGCAGCACGATGGCCCAGCCCCAGTTCTGCACGATGCCGTAGAGAAACTGCAGCAGCCAGAACAGCGGCTTGGCAAAGACCGCGAAGATGCCGTAATCCACTGACAGGTCCA
>JBMSOD010000167.1:0-7056 GCA_049422085.1 Burkholderiaceae bacterium | reverse complement strand
CCAGCAGGGCGCTGCCCTCGTCGCTGCCGCGGCCCGCCAGCACCTGCCCGGGCGGGGGCGGCGGTCGACGACCGGAAAACACCTGGAAACTGCCCGGGGGAAGATCCAGCAGCATCAGGCTGATGGCTGGCTCGCTGTCGTATTCGGCGCCGGTGGCAATGATCGACTGGCCGCAGGTGCCGACCCAGTCATTGATGGCACATCTTGATCTGAGCAGGGCAAGGATGTCCTCGGCATGCGAGGCGAGCTCTGAAGTGAAATACACCAGGCCCAGGGTGCCGCCTGCACTCCAGCCCGCCTGCCCCTGCCGGCCTTCGATCTGTGCGAGGGCCAGTTCGGTGGCCATGCGCCAGTCGGGATGGGTCGCATGACCATACAGAAAACGGCTCATGAACGGTCCATGGTCGGGGGATTTGCCCTGGTTCAGCCCTGAACGTCAGCGACCGCGCGTGGACTTGCGCGCCGCCGGCGATGCTCCGGTCTTGCCTGAGGCGGGCCCTGTCTTGCGGTTGGCTGCGGTTTTGCCGGAGGCCGAAGAAGCAGCACGGGGCGTGCCCGGCAACTGGGAACCCGCCAAGGCGGCCTGGGCGATCTGCTGGAAGTTGTTCTGCAGCAGGCTCCACCAGGCCGATGGGTCGATGGCAGCGCTCGCTGCCGTCGGTGCTGCGGAGGCTTTGGTCGCCGTCGAGGCCTTCGTGCTGGCCGAGGCGCCTGGGGTGGCGGCGGAGGGTTCGGCGCTTTCGGCGCGCGGCTTGCTCCATTCGCCTGCCGCAGACGGGTTCAAGGGGCCTGCAGCCATTCCCTGTCCCTGGAAGGCCGACCCGAAGGCCTGGACTGCTGCCAGCGTCCCTCTCTGGATCTCGAGGCCCTGGATCGTTCCGCGAAGCATGCCCAGGTTGAGGTTGAGCCATTGTTCGACCGCCTTCAGATCGGCGATCCGCTTGTCGAGCTCACCGATGTCGAGGGTCGGGACCAGCCGGCTCGGCACATCCATCGAGGACCACAACTTACGGAAGGACTCCATCTGCTCCATCATGGGCGCAAAGCCCGCAAAGCCCGGGAATCCCGCAGTAAAGGGGTTGGAAGACTTGTCACTCACGGCAGGCTCCAGCAATCGAAGGATAGGGAGGACGACGAACAGAAGGAAACAGAAGGAAACGGAAGGGAACAGAAGGTCTGGAGGTGGCTGGACGGTGACCGGGCTCAATAGCCCAGCCGGGGATCGACCCGGCGCAGCAGCGGCTGGCCGGACTTCAGGCGGGCGACTTCAGCCATGAACTGCTTCATGACGGCGGCAGGATTGAGTTGACCTGCCACATGGGGGGTGATCACCAGATTCGGTGCTGACCACAGCGGGTCATCGGCCGGCATGGGCTCACGGGCCTGGACATCGAGCGTGGCCCCGGCCAGATGGCCGCTTTCGAGGGCCGCAATCAGATCCCGCTCGACCACCTGACCGCCGCGGCCGATGGTCACGAAGATCGCGCCCTTGGGCAGGGCACTGAACATGCGGGCATCGATCAGACCGGTGGTCTGGGGTGTCAGGGGCAGAGCACAGACCAGCACACGTGTTTCAGGAAGCGCCTGCGCCAGACCCTGTTCTCCTGCATAGGTGCGGATTCCAGGGATTTCCCGAGGGGTGCGGCTCCAGCCGCTGGCCTCGAATCCCATGGTGTTCAGGCACCGGGCAATGGTCTGCCCGATGGGTCCCATGCCCAGCACCAGGGCGGTCAGCCCGACGGTGGGGGCGCGATGGCGACTCCAGTCACGGGCCGCCTGCTGACGCCGATAGAGGGGGGCGAGCCGGAGATGGTCGAGGGCTGCATGCACGACATACTGCGAGAGCTCGAGCGACTGCGCTTCGTCGCTGACCCGCGAGATGGCAAGGGTGTCCGGGCGGTCGGGCACGGCCAGCAGCTTGTCGACCCCCGCCGCCGGGCAGAACAGCAATTCGAGATTGCGCAGCCGGGGCAGTACGCCTGCAGGCAGGCTCCAGGCCACCAGCCATCGCACCGCATCAGGATCGACGGTGTCGAGCGAGGTATGGACCGGTTCATCGAACCCCGCCTCGGCCAGGGCCCGCGTGAAGGGCTCGGTCGGCATGGGTTTGGTCATCAGCAGTGCAGCCACATCAATGTCCTTGTCTGAATCAGCGGGCCCGGGGCCCGGCGCTGGAAAGAGGTCCTGTCGACTGCACCACGGTCTGGTCGATCGCACCGAAGATCGACTGTCCGTCGCGACCGATGACCTCAATCCGGATGGTGTCGCCAAAGGCCATGAAGGGGGTGCTGGGCGAGCCGGATTCGATCATCTCGAGAGCCCGGACTTCCGCGATGCAGGACCATCCCCGCGAGGCATCCCGATTCGAGACCGTACCGGAGCCCACAATGCTGCCTGCCCTAAGATTGCGGGTCTTGACGGCATGGGCGATGAGTTGATGGAAATCGAAGACCATGTCCTCACCGGCCAGGGCCTCGCCCACCTTTCGACCATTCCAGTGGCACAGCACCGGCAGATGGACCTTGCCACCTGACCAATCATTGCCCAGTTCGTCGGGCGTGACGGCCACCGGCGCAAATGCGGTGGCCGGTTTGCCGTGAAAGAACCCAAAGCCCTTGGCAAGCTCATCGGGAATCAGTTGCCGAAGACTCCAGTCGTTGAGCAGCATGAGTAAGCGCACATGATCCGCCGCCTGCGCTGCCAGGGTTCCCATCGGAACGTCATCGGTCACCACGGCGAGCTCTGCCTCGAAATCAATGCCCCAGTCGGTGGAACCGAAGGCGGCATCGTCGCGCGCGCCGATGAAGTCATCGGATCCGCCCTGGTACATCAGCGGGTCATGCCAGAAGCTCTCGGGCATGGCCGCATTGCGCGCCTTGCGGGCCAGCTCGACATGGTTGACATAGGACGACCCATCCGCCCACTGGTAGGCGCGGGGCAGGGGTGCTGCACATTGCTCTGGAACGAAGGCGAAGGCATGACGCGCCTTGCCCTGGTTGAGGGTCTCGTAAAGATCCTGCAGTTGAGGCGCGATGAAGGCCCAGTCATCGAGTGCACGCTGCAGGGTCGGTGCAATGCCCGCGGCGATGTGCGCTGTGGCGAGGTCCCGTGAGACCACGAGCAGCTGGCCGTCGCGACTGCCGTCCTTGAGCGTGGCGAGTTTCATGGCCCTTGGGCTGCCCCGATGATGTTGAATGACCGATCGAGGATAACAAATCCCCCGGTCCGGCCCGCAGCCACTGCTATGCTCGCCGCCCAATCACCATGACCCGGAACGTCCCGCCTGCGGATCTGTCCATGAACCCCCTGTTTCAAGCGCTCTTTGCGCCGCGCACCATCGCGCTGATCGGTGCCTCCGGCGAGCCCGGAAAGAACACCGCCCGACCCCAGCAGTACTTGCGCCGTCATGGCTGGAAAGGCGTGATCCGGCCGGTCAACCGCACCCGCAGCGAGCTTTTTGGAGAACCGGCCTGGCCCAGCCTGGACGAGGTTCCGGGCGAAATCGACCATGCCTTTGTCATGGTCCCTGCAAGCCAGGTGATGGAGGCCCTCGAAGCGTGCGCCCGTCGCGGGGTGCCCCTGGTGACCATCTACTCCGACGGCTTTGCCGAGGCAGGCGAGACCGCGCTTCAGGAGGCTCTGGCCCGACGCGCGCGCGAGCTGGGGGTCCGACTGCTCGGACCCAACTGCATCGGTGTGATCGACGTGGTCAACCGCATGCCCTTGACCGTGAATGCATCCCTGGCCGGCGAACTGGCCGAGGCGGGGCAGGTGGCCGTGATCTCGCAGAGCGGCTCCATGCTGGGGGCACTCCTGTCGCGAGGCCAGGCTCGCGGTACGGGGTTCTCACGCATGGTGTCGGTCGGTAACGAGGCCGATGTCAGCGTTGGCGAGCTGGCCGAATTGCTGGTGGATGACCCCCATACCCGGGTGATCCTCCTTTTTCTCGAAACCCTGCGGGATGCGCCACGTCTGGCGCGCGCCGCACGCAAGGCCTGCGCATCGGGCAAATCGATGGCCGCCTATGCGCTGGGACGCTCGAGCCAGGGGGCGCAGCTCGCGGTGTCGCATACCGGGGCGATGGCCGGAGAATCGGCTGCGTTCGATGCGTTTTTCAGGGCACACGGCATCGTACGGGTCGATCAACTGGAGACCCTGCTCGAGATCGCGCCGCTGCTGGGGGCCGTCAACCGTTCGGGCGCAACCCGGCGATCGCCTGAGCTCGGCGCCACCCCGCGTCGCAAGCCCCGCGTGGCGGTGGTGAGCACCACCGGCGGCGGCGCGGCCATGGTGGTCGACCGGCTGGGTCTGTCGGGGATCGAAGCGGCCGTGCCAACCGACAGCTTCATTGCACAGATGGCCGAAGAGCGCATCGCCCTGAGGCCCGCGCCGATCATCGACCTGACCCTTGCGGCCACACCCCAGCGCTATGCCGCCGTGCTGCGCGCCCTGATGGCTGCCGACTTCTGCGATGCGGTGCTGGCCGTGGCCGGGTCCTCCGCGCAATTTCAGCCTGCGCTGGCGGTCGAACCCATGGTGCGCGTGCAGGGTGAGCGAGACTGGGGCAAACCTCTGGTTGCCTTTCTGGCGCCGCAAGCCGATGCCTCCCTGGCGCTTCTGGCCGAGCATGGCATCGCGGGTTTCCGCACGCCCGAGGCCTGTGCCGATGCACTCTCGGCGGTGCTGTTGCATCAGCCTCCGGTGGCGATCCAGGCGACCTGTCCGCAGACTGCGCAGGACCGACTGAAGGCATGGCCCATGGGCGGCGTGCTTGATGAGGTCGATTCGCTGGCCCTGTTCGATGATCTGGGCATCCCGACGGTCGCGCGCACCCTGTGCACGCAGGCACCCTGGACCCACGGACTCGACGGGCCTGTCGCGGTCAAGCTGGTTTCGGCCGACCTTCCCCACAAGACCGAGGCCGGTGCGGTGACCCTGGGCGTCAGGGACCACGCAGCCCTGCAGGAGGCGGTGACCCGGATGCAGCGCAGCGCGGCTGCGCACGCGCCCCAGGCCAGGATCCGCGGTGTTCTGGTGCAGGCCATGACACCGGGCCTGACCGAGGTGCTGATCGGTTATCGACACGATGCCATGGTCGGTCCGCTGATCACCCTGGCCGCAGGAGGCCGAATGGCCGAAGTCCTGAAAGACCTTGCCTTGAGGGTGGCTCCGATCGACGAATCCACCGCCTGGGAGATGATCGAGGAGGTTCGATCGCTGGCGATCGTGCGCGGATGGCGTGGCCTGCCTCGGGGTGACCTGGGTGCACTGGCCCGGGCGCTGGTCAGCCTGTCCCGATTGGCGCTGCTTCCCGGCCAACCCGTCATGGAAGCGGAAGCCAATCCCGTGATGGTCTGCGCCGAAGGTGTGCAGGCCGTGGACGGGCTGGTGGTGCTCCGAAGCCCGCCGGCATGACGCCTTGTGATCGCCACGACCCTGTGAACCTCCGGACCCCTCAGGACCTGATGCAATGAATCGTCTTCACCCGAACGCCCTCCAGCCCGAACTTTCCGACGCCCGCAGCCTGCGCCGTCGTACCCTTGCCGGACTGGGCGCTGCACTCCTGCCGCCTGCCACGCTCGGCGGATTGGCCAGCCTGTCGACCCAGGCTGTTGCCCAGGATGCCGCCGCAAGCTATCCATCGAAGCCCATCCGGCTGTTGGTGGGTTTTGCACCGGGGGGCTCGACGGACATCATCGCCCGAACCCTTGCTGCCAAGATGCAGGAACAATGGGGACAGCCGGTCACGGTAGAGAACCGGCCCGGTGCAGGCTCGAATCTGGGTGCCGAAGCGGTGCTGCGTGCCGAGCCCGATGGCTACACGCTGCTGATCGGCACGATTGCCAATGCGACCAACATGTCGCTCTACAAGAACCTCAAGTACGACATCCAGCGTGATTTCGTCGCGATCTCGCAGGTCATGGCCGCACCGAGCGTGCTGGTGGTCTCGCCCACGCTTCCCGTCCAGGATCTGAAGGAGCTCATTGCGCTGGCCAAGGCCAAACCCGGCGTGCTCACCTATGCCTCCTCGGGCGCAGGAGGGTCTCCCCATCTGGCTGGCGAGCTCTTCTGCCTGCGCACCGATATCCGCATGGTGCATGTGCCCTACAAGGGGGCTGCACCGGCTCTGGCCGATGTCATCAGCGGCCAGGTCAACCTCGGATTCAAGACCGCACTGACCGCGGTGCCGCCGATCAGGTCGGGCCGGTTGCGGCCGATCGCCGTCGCGGCCAACAAGCGCCTGGCCCAGCTGCCCGAGGTACCGACGCTCGCCGAACTCGGAGTTCCAGACCTGGAGGTCAGTTCCTGGAACGGCCTGTTCGCACCGTCGCGAACACCCGCGCCCATCGTGGCCAAGCTGGCCCGCGAGGTGTCCAGGATCGTGGCCTTGCCCGATGTCCGCGAACGGTTGTCGACCCAGGCCGCCGAGCCGGTGGGCAGCACGCCCGAGGAGTTCAGGGCCTATGTGCGGGGTGAAGTCGAGCGTTGGGGCAAGGTGGCTCGAGCCGCCAATATCTCGCTGGACTGAAGCCAGGCTGCGTTACAACTGTAAACACTGCAAGCGCGAGTAACTCCGCTGGCCTGGGCGGGCAGCGCGGGGCAGGCTGGAGGTTCTTCCACTCCTGCTGATCGGACATCGTCATGAGCATGTCTTTCATCGCCGCGTCCCTCCCGACTCACCGTCCATTCGCAAGCTCGCGCCCGGTTTCCTTCTCAGCCTCCTTGCTCGTCCTGATCACGGCAGGCGTTCTGGGCCTCGCAAGCGCACAGGCGCAAACGACTTCGCCGACCTCACCCCCAGCGCCTGCAGGCGCTTCAACACCCGGGCCGCATGCCGAACACCCGAGAGCGGCCCACCCTGGCCACGGCGAACATCGCAAGGCGGCCGAGCGCTTTCATGAGCAGCGCTTCAAGGCCCTGGACACCGACGGCGATGGCCACCTCAGCCGGGCAGAGTTCGAAGCAGAGCACGAGCGCATGAGGGCACGCCGCATGGCGGCCTTCGACGCAGCGGATGCCGACCGGGACGGCCGCCTCTCGCCCACCGAGATGAGG
>JBMSOD010000166.1:0-7060 GCA_049422085.1 Burkholderiaceae bacterium | reverse complement strand
CCTGATGATGAACCGCCAGCACGGTGAATACCGACTCGACGCCGCCGGCCGCGCCAAGCAGATGGCCCGTCATGGACTTGGTGGAGTTGATCACCAGGTTGGGCGCATGGGCACCAAAGGCCAGTTTGATCGCCTCGGTCTCGTTCTTGTCGCCCAACGGCGTCGAGGTGCCATGCGCATTGACATACTGCACCTGATCGGGATTGACGCCACCATTTCGCAGGGCGGCGAGCATGCCACGCTTGGGCCCTTCGCGATCGGGAGCGGTGATGTGATGCGCATCGGCGCTCATCCCAAAACCGGCCAGCTCACCGTAAATGCGGGCACCGCGACGACGGGCGTGCTCGTACTCCTCAAGGACCAGAACCCCTGCCCCTTCACCCAGGACGAAACCGTCCCGGTCGGTGTCCCAGGGACGGCTCGCCGTGGTCGGGTCGTCATTGCGTGTGGACATGGCCCTTGCGGCACAGAAACCGCCGATTCCGAGTGGCGAAACCGTGGACTCGGCTCCCCCCGCAACCATCACATCTGCATCACCGTACTCGATCAGGCGGCCCGCATCACCGATGGAATGCAATCCGGTTGTACAGGCGGACACCACCGCGTAATTGGGTCCCTGAAAGCCGTGCATGATCGACACCTGACCCGACACCATGTTCACGATCGAGCCTGGAACAAAGAAGGGCGAGATCCGACGCGGTCCTCGGGTTGTGAGTTCGGTATGGTTGTTTTCGATCATGGGCAGGCCACCAATGCCCGACCCGATGATCACACCGATCCGCTCGGGATTGGTGTTCTCGGCCGTGATCCCCGAATCCTTGACCGCCTGGCATGCCGCGGCAATGCCGTAATGGATGAAGGTATCGAAGGGCCGGGCCTCTTTGGCCGACATGTAGGCGTCGATCGCGAAGTCCTTGACCTCGCCCGCGATCTGCGAGGCAAAGGGCGTGGCATCGAAGCGGGTGATCCGGCCAATGCCGCTTCTTCCCGCCACCAGGTTGGCCCATCCGGTCGCAATATCATTGCCTACCGGGCTGACCAGACCCAGTCCGGTCACCACTACGCGTCGACGGCTCATGCGGTCGGCTCCTGCCGGTCAGGCCTTGGGATGGGCCTTGACGTAATCGATGGCCTGCTGGACGGTGGTGATCTTCTCAGCCTCGTCATCAGGAATTTCGGTCTCGAACTCGTCTTCAAGCGCCATGACCAGTTCGACCGTATCGAGCGAATCTGCGCCCAGGTCATCCACGAAGGACGACTCGTTCTTGATCTCGGCTTCGTTCACGCCCAGCTGCTCGGCCACGATCTTGCGTACGCGTGCCTCGATGTCGCTCATGCTTGTTCCTTAGGATTTAAAAAAGAATTCGGGCGAAGGAGGATGCCCGGTTGAAAAAAGGGGTTCTCTGGAAACGGCGGGATTCTAGCATTGACGGCTTGCTTCACGATGACCGGCCCTCACGCGGCAGATGCACCGCGATGGGAGGAACGCATCGGTTCAGGACATGTACATGCCGCTATTGACATGCAAGGTACTTCCGGTGATGTAGCCCGCTGCGGGTGAGCACAGAAAGCCCACCACTGCAGCCACCTCGGCCGCATCGCCAAAACGGCCAAGCGCGATGCGCTGCATCATCGCAGCAGTCTGTTCGGCATTGAGGGCACGGGTCATGTCGGTATCGATGAACCCCGGCGCCACGCAGTTCACCGTGATTCCCCGGCTGCCGATCTCCTGGGCCAGTGCTCGAGACATCCCTGCGACCCCGGCCTTGGCTGCGGCGTAATTGGCCTGTCCGGCATTGCCCATGGATCCGACCACCGAGGTGACGTTGACGATCCGCCCCCAACGGGCCCGGGTCATGCCACGCAGCACTGCCTGGGACATGCGAAACACGCCTGCAAGATTGGTATCGATGACCGCATTCCACTCATCTGCCTTCATCCGCAAGGCGAGGTTGTCACGCGTGATACCAGCGTTGTTCACCAGGATCAGCGGGGCTCCCTCGGCTTTGCCGATGGTATCGATGAGCGGATCGATCGCCGCCGCGTTCGCCACATCAAGGACCAGCCCTCTGCCCGCGCCCGCGACCGCCTGCAGCCCCTCGGTGATGGACTGCGCACCGCTTTCGCTGGTGGCCGTACCGATCACGGTGGCCCCCATCCGGGCCAGTTCGATCGCGATCGCGCGGCCAATGCCACGTGAGGCACCCGTCACCAGTGCGACCCGGCCTGCGAGCGCCGACGGCATGGCGTTGGTCACGGAGGACGGGCCTGTGGAAGCCGGGCTCACTGCGTCGTTCGTCATGCGAGTTCTCCCAATGCGGCATCAAGGCTTGCCGCGTCGAAGACATAGGAGATTTTCATCTCGGGGGCGATGCGCTTGACGAGTCCGCCCAGCACCTTGCCCGGGCCAAACTCGATCACATGATCGATGCCCATGGCCTGAAGTTTCAGAACAAGCTCGACCCAACGGACGGGACTGAAGGATTGACGCACCAGAGCATCGACAATCTCGGCTGTCTGCGTGCAGACAGCCACGTCGACATTGTTGATCACCGGCACCCTGGGCGATGCGGGAGGCGTGGACGCCAGGGCCTTCGCCAGCCGATCGCCCGCAGGACGCAACAGGCTGGAATGAAAAGGCGCCGAGACCGGCAGGGGCAAGGCGCGCTTGGCTCCCAGGGCTTTTGCCGCTTCACAGGCGCGTTCGACGCCGGCCTTGCTACCCGCGATCACCACCTGCGCAGGGGCATTGAAGTTGGCGGGTTCGACCACCTCGGCCACGGACTCATGTGCCCTGGGTTGATCAGCCAAGGCCTTCTGGGCGGTATCGCAGGCCTGTCGTACCTGATCGTCAGTCAATCCGAGAATCGCAGCCATGCCGCCTGTCCCCACCGGGACGGCCTCCTGCATGGCCTGAGCACGCAGACGAACCAGCGCGAAAGCTGCGCCGGGATCGAAAGCGCCTGCGGCGGTCAGCGCGGTGTATTCACCCAGGCTGTGACCCGCCATGGCGTCGGCCTCCGGCCCACCGGCTGCTCGCCAGGCCCGATAGCAGGCAAGGCCTGCCAGCAGCATCGCGGGCTGGGTATTGACCGTCAGGCCAAGCGCTTCGGCAGGACCCTGGGCAATGAGGCTGGACAGAGACTCACCCAGCGCCGAGTCGGCCTGGGCCATCAGATCGGCGACCTCGGGTCGGGACGCCAGACTATCCAGCATGCCCACGGCCTGGGAACCCTGACCTGGAAAGAGATATGCGCGCTTCATGTTGAGATGTGGAGCGGTTGGTAAAGGCCGCGCGGGCCCGGGATGCTCAGGCCCGAAGGCAGGCGGATGGCCGCAACGAGGAGCTCAGATCTGGACAAGCGCCGCACCCCAGGTGAATCCGCCACCGACGCCCTGAAGCATCACGCGATGACCTTCCCGGATCCGACCATCACGAACGGCAACATCCAGGGCCAGTGGCACCGAAGCCGCGGAGGTGTTGGCATGCCGGTCGACGGTTA
This sequence comes from Burkholderiaceae bacterium, assembly GCA_049422085.1. GTDB lineage: Bacteria > Pseudomonadota > Gammaproteobacteria > Burkholderiales > Burkholderiaceae_E > UBA4615. The sequence goes on along the minus strand of JBMSOD010000166.1, from coordinate 3,557 downwards.
CCACCACCCGATCGGCAGAAATTCCCAGTTTGCGACCCGTGGCCTGAAGGATGCGCACATTGGCCTGATGAGGAATCAGCCAGTCGATATCTGCAACCGTCAGGCCGGCAGCAGCCACGGTCTCGCGGGCCACCTCATCAAGTACGCTGACAGCCATCTTGAACACGGCCTGTCCGTCCATGGTCAGGAACGGATGACCGGTCAGCTCACCCTTGCAGACCGTTCCCGCGGTGCGAAGAATGTGTTCATGACGACCATCGGCATGCAGACGGGTTGCTAGCACGCCGGGACGCGAATCGGCTCTCAGCACCACCGCGCCTGCACCGTCGCCGAACAGCACACAGGTACCCCGGTCGTTCCAGTCGAGAATGCGCGAAAAGACTTCTGCGCCGATGACCACAGCAGTTCGAACACTGCCAGCGCGGATCATCGAATCCGCGATGGACACGGCGTAGGCGAATCCGGAACACACGGCCTGGACATCAAAAGCCGGGCAGCCCACAACGCCCAGCGCTTTTTGCACGAAGCAGGCTGTGCTCGGAAAAATCATGTCGGGCGTGGATGTTGCAACGATGATCAGATCGATCTCGCTGGCAGCCACCCCTGCCGCCCTGAGTGCCTCCTGCGCCGCCCTCGCTCCCAGCATGGAACTGGACTCATCCGGCTGGGCAAGGTAGCGCTGGCGAATGCCGGTGCGCTCGACAATCCAGTCATCCGACGATTCAATTCCGCGCGCTGCAAGTTCCTTCACGAGCTCGGCATTGCTCACGCACCGCTCTGGCAGCGCGCTACCGGTACCAATCAGACGGGAAAACAGGGTGGGGTTGGCAGGCACGGACGACATGGCGGCGGGAAGGTCTCCGGGAGATACGGTCGAGGCCTGGGATCGATTCGTTCAGACCGAGGGTGATGCCTGAGACACCGGGGGAAGCGCATCGGTGATGCGCCGGATCAGCCCGTTGCGAGCCGCATCATACCCGCGGCGAATGGCCTGCTCGAAGCCGAATGCGTCGGACGAACCATGGCTCTTGATGACGATGCCCCTCAATCCGACGAGGCTCGCCCCGTTGTAGCGCCGGTGATCGACGCGATTGCGAATTCTTCTGAGGACCGGCATGGCCAGACCGGCCAGAATCTTGGAGAGCAAGCCGCGGGTGAACTCCTCGCGGATGAACTGCGACAGCATCTGGGCAAGACCCTCGGAGGTCTTGAGCGCCACGTTGCCCACGAAACCGTCACAGACCACCACGTCGGCCACACCCGCGAAGATGTCGTTGCCTTCGACATTGCCGATGAAATTCAGGCCGCTGGCTCGCAGCAACTCGGCAGCCTGTTTCACGACCTCGTTGCCCTTGATGACTTCTTCACCGATATTGAGCAGCCCGACCCGGGGCGCCTGAACGGTCGCCTGAACGGTCGCCTGAACAGTCCCCTGAACGTGCGCCTGATCATCGCCGGGCGCGGCCCCTGCGCCGGATGAGGCGGTGCCGAGTGCACTGACAAGCGCTGCGCCCATGATGCCGAACTGCAGCAGATGGGCGGGCTCGCAATCTACATTGGCCCCCAGATCCAGCACCATGGTCTGCCCGCCGGCCCGATTGGGCAAGGGCGCAGCAATCGCCGGCCGCTCGATGCCATCGAGCATCTTGAGGACAAAGCGCGAGATCGCCATGAGTGCGCCTGTGTTGCCTGCACTGATGCATGCATCGGCCGCGCGATCGCGAACCTGCTCGATGGCCACCCTCATGGAGGAGTCTCTTTTGCCGCGCAGCGCCAGCGCCACCGGATCGTCCATGGCCACCACCTCAGCGGCCTGAACGAAGGTCAGCCGATCGTTGAGGGCTTCATGCCCGGGCTGGCGCGACACCTCAGCACGAACCTCGGCCTCGCGACCCACCAGGATCAGGTGAACGTCGGGGTGAGACAGGGCAAAGCTGACCGAGGCAGGGATCGTGACCGGCAGGCCATGATCCCCACCCATGCAGTCAATGGCGAGCCGAACGGTCATGATCCACCCGGCATGAATCGCCGGGCACTCTCAACCGAACCAACCGGCACGACTTACTCGTCGTTCTTGGTCTTGATGACCTTGCGGCCCCGATAAAAGCCGTTGGGGCTGACATGGTGACGCAGATGGGCCTCACCCGTGCTCGGCTCAACCGCCAGAGGGGGCGCAGAAAGGAAATCATGCGAACGGTGCATGCCCCGCTTGGAGGGCGACTTCTTGTTTTGCTGGACGGCCATCTCTGGTCACCGGATAAAAAAGTGAATCGCGGATTATAGCCGGACAATCAATCTTTTGCGCCACCCTTTTCCTGACCCACCTGAGAACGAAGATCGGCCAGCCCTTGTGCCCAGGTCGGCCCCGCCTGAATCTCGACCGGCAGTCCGCAATCGGCATGTCGAGGGGCACCGGGCAGGGCCAGCAGAATTTCTTCCTCGATCAGACCGGCAAGATCGAAATTGCGCGACGCCACAAGAACATCAAACTCCTCGTCCTGGGCGTCCTCCGTGGAGGCCTGTTCCTCTGTCCTGACGAAGCGATAGCGCCGATGTTCATCGAGCAGGCAGGCCATCGGCTGCAGGCATCTCACGCAGGGCAGCATCACACAACCCTTCACGAACAGATCGGCCCGGGCCTGTCGGCTGCCGTCGGCTCGCAACAGGCTGCTGCCTTCAAATTCCCATTCGAGTTCCCCTGCCTCGCCCGCCGTCAGATCGACCAGCCTGGGCAGGTCTCGGGGAGCGCAGTGGCCCGACAAGCGCCCTGCGGCTTGCGTCAGGGCATGAATATCGATCGGTCCTGGAAGCTGAAAAGCCATGGGAGTGCCCGTTAATTGTCCGTTCATTGCCCGTTCATTGCACGCCACCCAGACTGCCCCTTCATCAGCAGCATGGGCAGCCCAGCGTATGATTCCCATTGTCCCATGACCCGTTCAGCTCAAGACGGGCGACATCCATGACCCGCCTGATTCTCGCCTCCAGTTCACGCTATCGACGCGAATTGCTCCAGCGCCTGTCGCTGCCCTTCGAATCGATTTCACCCGAGATTGACGAAACCCCGCGCCCGGGAGAGCGTGCCGAGGCGGTGGCCAGGCGACTTGCCCTCGAAAAGGCGCAGGCAATCGGCGCTCTTCACCCGGACGCGCTGGTGATCGGATCAGACCAGACGGCCACGATTGATGGCAGCCAGATCATCGGTAAACCAGGCAATCATGAGCGTGCCGTGCTGCAACTGCGCGCCGCTTCCGGCCGCACCCTCACCTTTCATACCGGGCTCTGTCTCTGGCAGCAGGGCCAGCCGCCCCTGCTCGATTGCATTGCGACCTTCGTCCGGTTCAGAACCTTGCATGACGACGAAATCGAGCGCTACCTGAGGGCCGAACAACCCTACGACTGCGCCGGCGCGGCCAAATCGGAAGGTCTGGGCGTGAGTCTGCTGGAAAGCCAGGACGGCAGCGATCCGACCGCTCTGATCGGGTTGCCGCTGATCCGTCTGTGCGCCCTGCTGCGCGAGCGCGGCGTCGTCCTGCCGTGAGCGGCAGTCTGCATTGCGT
>JBMSOD010000165.1:0-7074 GCA_049422085.1 Burkholderiaceae bacterium | reverse complement strand
CAGCAGGCTGGCAAGCACCTCGCGGGTGTGCTCACCTACATGATGCGGCGCGCGGCTGCGCGGATGCACCGGCTGACCGTCGAGGTGATACGGGCTGGCGGTGACGCGCACCGGTCCCGCCACCGGATGCTCCAGCTCAGGAAAAAACGCGCGCTGCTCAAGATGCTTTGAAGCAATCACCTCGTCCGGCCGAAGCACAGGTGCACAGGGCACGCGCGCGGCTTCGAGTGCGGCCAGCGCGGTCGACACGTCAGCGAAATGTTCGAGCCACTGACCAATGATGCGATTGAGCTCTGCCCAATGCTTTGCGCGATCAGACGCGCTTGCAAACCGCGCATCCTGAGCCAGCTCCGGGCGGTTCATCAGCTTGAGCAAACGTGGCCACAGATCGCCTGCGCCCACGATCTGCAGCACCAGATGCCGGTCGCCGAGACGGTGCACCATCATGCCCGGCCGGGGGTTGCCATAGGGCTCGCCGCCGTTGAGTACCGAGGGATAGGTCACGCTGTCGGCACCGATCAGGGCCTCGAGCATGGACACATCAATATAGGCACCCTGTCCCGTGCGGGAGCGCCTGAACAGCGCCGCAACGATGGCACTGGCTGCATGGGCTGCGGCAAGCACATCGGCGGCCTGCAGGTTGGAGGCTCGCGGGTCGGGCGCATCGCCCTGCTCCAGATGCATCATTCCTGAAATGGCATTGGTGGTGTGCGCAAAGGCCGGGCGCTTGTGCCACTCGCCGGTCTGGCCGTAGCCCGAGATCGAGCAGTACACGATGTCGGGTCTCACCTTTCGGATGGCCTCAACATCACAGCCGAGCTTGCCCACCACGCCTGGCGCGAAATTTTCGATGAAGACATCGGCCTGCCGTGCCAGATCCATCAGTACAGCCATACCTTCGGGGCTTGCGAGATCGATGGCCACGCCCTGTTTGCCTGCATTCACGCGCGCAAAATAAGAGCTCTGGTCAGTGCGGCCAGGCTCGAGCTGCGTGGGTGCGTTTCGGGTGTCGTCCCCGCCTTCGGGCCGCTCCACCTTGATGACGCGCGCGCCCATGTCGGAGAGCTGCCGTGTGCAATAAGGTCCAGCCAGCACCCGGGTGAGGTCGAGGACCACGATGCCATCAAGCGGCAAGGACGATGGGGGTTGCTGCATGTCTCCTCCGATAGTGTCTGTCGTCATCGCCTTACTGCGCGGCGAAACCCCGGCATACTGATCCTGAACTCACCCTGCAGGAAACCCCTCCATGCCGTTTTTTGAACGCGATAATGTACGTATCCATTTCGAGACCGCAGGCAGTGGCTTTCCGCTGTTGATCATTCCTGGCGGTGGCCTCAACTCGGATCTCAACTTCATGCGCAAGGGGCCGTTTGATCCGATGGCCGAGTTCAGCGATGAATACCGGTGCATTGCGGGCGATCTTCGCCATGCCAACGGGGGGCAGTCCAGCGGGCCGCTCGAGCCCGACCGGCCCTGGGACGCCTTTGCCGATGATCAGCTGGCCCTGATGGACCACCTGGGTTGCGAGCGCTTCATCGTGATGGGCTTTTGCATCGGTGGGCCCATGACCTGGAATCTGCTCAAGCGGGCAGGCGACCGGATCGCGGCAGCAGTGATCGTTCAACCCAGCGGATCTCGCCCGGAACAGCGCGACTTCTTCTATCAATCCAACAGTACAGGCTGGGGCCCTGCCTTCATGGCGCGTCGCCCCGAGGTCGGGCCAGAACAGGTCGATCGATTCCTGACCCGGATGTATCGTGAGCGCGATGACTTTGTCTTCACGGTCAGCCGCGATTTCGTGCGGCAGTGTCAGACGCCAGTCCTGATCCTGCCCGATGACATTCCGGCGCACCCTTACGCAGTCGCCATGGAGTCGGCCATGCTCGCGCCCAACTCACAGGTGAGTCTTTATCCCTGGAAAGAGCCAAGCGAGCGGATTGCGCTCGCACTGCGCCACATCCGCAGCTTCATGCGGGCCCATCAGAGCCGCTGAAGCCCACGGTCTTCGTTCCCCATTTCAGCTGCGCGTCATCCCTCTCGACTCCAGCTACATCACCGCACCCAGCTGCCAGGGCACAAACTCGTTTTGCCCGTAGCCATGCAGCTCGCTGCGGGTGGCCTGGCCTGAGGCGGTCTGGAGCATGAGGCGAAAGATGCGCTCACCGACTTCGTCCACCGACTCCAGGCCATCAATGATGGTGCCGCAGTCGATGTCGATGTCTTCCTGCTGCCGGGTCCAGAGAGCCGTGTTGGTCGACAGCTTGAGCGAGGGGCTGGGCGCGCAGCCGTAAGCCGAGCCGCGGCCGGTGGTGAAGCAGATCAGGTTGGCGCCGCCGGCCACCTGCCCTGTGGCCGAGACCGGGTCATAGCCCGGTGTGTCCATGTAGACAAAGCCACGCGCCCGGACCGCCTCGGCAAATTCAAGAACATCCACCAGGGAGGTGGTGCCGCTCTTGGCGATGGCGCCCAGGCTTTTTTCCAGAATGGTGGTGAGCCCGCCCGCCTTGTTGCCTGCAGAAGGATTGTTGTCCATCTTCATGCCGTTGCGCGCTGTATAGGCTTCCCACCAGGCGATGCGCGCCAGCAGCTTGTCGGCCACTTCACGGCTTGCAGCGCGACGCGTGAGCAGATGCTCACCGCCATAGATCTCGGGCGTTTCAGACAGGATGGCCGTGCCGCCATGGCGCACCAGACGGTCTACCGCCGCACCCAGGGCCGGGTTGGCGCTGATGCCCGAGTAGCCGTCACTGCCGCCGCACTGCAGCCCCACCACCAGGTGGCTTGCCGGCACCGGCACACGTTGCACGCGGTTGGCCTCGGGCAGCATCTGCTTGATGAGCGCCACGCCATGCGCCACAGTCCGCGCCGTGCCGCCCGTGTCCTGGATGCTGAAGGTCTGCAGCTTTGCACCTTCGGCCAAGCCTTCCTGCGCAATCAATCCCTGGATCTGATTGGTCTCGCAGCCCAGGCCCACCACCAGCACAGCGGCGAAGTTGGCATGACGCGCATAGCCGCCCAGCGTGCGCCTGAGCACGCGCAACTCCTCCCCCTCGCTGTCGGTGGCGCAGCCCATGCCGTGGGTCAGGGCGACCACGCCGTCCACATTGGGGTAGTCGGCCAGCGCTTCGGGCCGGATGTCCCGACGAAAGTGATCGGCGATGGCCCGCGCGGCCGTCGCCGAACAATTCACGCTGGTGAGCACACCAATGTAGTTGCGCGTGGCCACGCGTCCGTCGGCACGGACAATGCCCTGGAAGGTCGCGGGAGTCTGCACATAGGCGGTGGGCAGCACCCCGGCGCCGGGCTCATGATGGCGGGCAAAGTCCGCGTAGGCCAGGTTGTGCACATGCACATGCTGGCCGGCAGCGATGGGCTGGGTGGCATGGCCGATGATCTGGTCATAGCGGCGCACTGCCTCGCCCACGGCAATGGCCCGCGTGGCCAGCTTGTGGCCCGGGGGCACGAGCCCCGCCACCGTCACGCCCTCTTCGGTCAGCACCGTGCCGCCGAGCAACTGACGACGCGCGATCACGACATTGTCGTGCGGGTGGATGCGGATGGCGGGAGAGACGATCGAAGACATGGTCAGCAGCCCTGGGGAAGAGTTCAACGTACAAATGAAAACGCCCAACCGATAGGGGTTGGGCGTTGAATGATGGTGGACCGAAGGAGGATCGAACTCCCGACCTCCGCATTGCGAACGCGGCGCTCTCCCAGCTGAGCTATCGGCCCAATCAAGCCTCAAATGATAGCCCAAAGCCGCAGCCGCTGAAAAACCGGTCGGCGCTTACAGGAAGCTGCCCAGGAGACCGCTCGCTTTGAACGGCACAAAAAGAAAGGCGCTCGTTGCCGAGCGCCCTGAACGTGGCAGCCCTTCGGCTGCCTCTCCTCCTCCTCTTGACCGACCCTGGCTGGCTGGAATCCTGGATTCACTGGCCTGCCGCGTCGCTCAATGCGTTGCACTCTAGCACGCTATCCCCCGTGCGGTTCCAGCATTTTCAAGGCCCGAATCGATTGTGTCTGAAGAAATTTCAGGCGGGCTGGACAGGCGATGGACAGTCGGGCAACAGACAGCCTCGTTCATTGAACAAGCGATCGACAGCCTGACGCCGGTCTGGCGCTTCATGACGAGGCGGCTTGCGCAAGCGCTTCGATCACGCCCGGGGCGGCCCCCAGAACCGGCTGGATCTCTACCTCCAGACCCGGGCACTCGGCCCGGACCGAAGCGACCAACTCGGGAAGATCTCTCAACACATGGCCGCCGGCCGCCAGAAAGACAGGCGAAACCCGGATGCGGCGCAAGCCCGACCCATACAACGCTCGAAGCACCTCGGGCAGGTCGGGCCGCATGAATTCAAGGTAGGCGCAGCGCACCGGCAAACCTGGTGCAAGGGCCTCCAGACGCTGCGCGACCGCAAACATGGTCTGGGCCCAGCGCGGATCGCGCGAGCCATGCCCAAACAACACCACCGCCTCAATCGCCTGAGTCATCGCATGCGTCCTACAAAAAACAGCATGACCATGGCGAGCGACAGCACGGTCAGGCTCGGAATGCTGACCGCAAGCCAGGCAGGCCAGGTATTGAGCAGGCCAAGGTGAGAAAACAGTCCGTTCATGAAGTGAAAGACGATACCGATCAGGATGCCGATGAAGACCTTGTAGCCCATGGTGCCCGCGCGCACCTGCAGATACGCAAAGGGCAGGGCCAGCACCATCATCACCACCACCGCAAGCGGATAGATGATCTTTTTCCACAAGGCAATTCGATACCGTTCTGCGGCCTGCCGGTTCTCGTCAAGATGGCGGGTGAACTGGGCCAGCGCGATCACCGACATTCTGGCCGGATCGACCATCGCCACCCTCAAGAGCTCCGGGTCGATTCCGGTACGCCATGACCGCTCGGCTTCACGGGTGAACTGACTCGCCCAGCCGGCGCCACCATCGGGGGCAGGACGCGACAAAAAACGCGTTTCCTCAACCTCGCTCAAAAGCCACAGGCCTTCCCCCTGATAACGACCCCTGGCTGCCCGCAGGACCGAGCGCAGCACGAAGGCCTGATCGAACTCGTAGGCCTGCAAGCGCTGCATGTCACCTTGCCCATCGAGCTGCCCGACATTGAGAAACCGCACCCCCTGAGCCTGCCCCTCGGCATCCCGAACCGTATCCTTGATCCACGCCCCCGATCGCAGAAGACCCGCTGGCACACCGCCTTTGGCCAGGGTGCGCACCTGTCGCGCCAGCCGCTCGGAGGGCGGCGCGATCACCTCGCCCATCAGGGCCGTGAACACCACAAACCCCAGCGCCGGAACGAGCATCGCCCGGAGCGCCGCGGCGCGTCCCATGCCGGCCGCACGCATCGCAGTGAACTCGGATTGCGAGGCGAACCGGGCGAGCGCGTACACCGCCCCGATCAGCGCCGCGATGGGCATCAATTCGTAGACCCGCCCCGGAAGGTTCAGCGCCACATAGAGCAGCGCATGCTGAATGCGGTACCCCCCCTGGCCAAGGTCATCGAACTCGCTCACCAGATCGAAGAAGGCGAACAATCCCAGAAAGGCCAGCAGCACCAGAAGCACGCCCCAGGTGATTTCCTTGGCAAGGTAACGGGTGATGACCCTCATCGGCGCACCCATCCGGTGACGATCCCCCAGACGCTGCGCCACAGGCTGATGCGCCGCCAGAACAGCCAGGCCACCACCGCAAGTACGGCCGCATGCGGTGCGAGCAAACCGACCGCGAAGCTCACCCGCCCCTGCGCCACCCAGGCCTGCATCACGCTGCCCGCATTGCTGTAGATCAGGTAGAAGAGCAGGGCGACGATCAGATTGACCGACTGACCGGCGCGGGGATTGACAAAGGCCAGCGGAATGGCGGCAACCGCGACGATCAATGCCGACAGAGGGGCACCCACCCGACGGGCCAACTCGCCCAGATTGACCGCGCTGGGATCCGTGAACAGCAGCCAGCTGGGCTGCGCCTTGGCAATCGTCACATCCGACAAAGGCGAAGGGGCCTGCAGTCGAATGCCGTAGCGCTCGAACATCATGAAGCGGTATTGCGCGGTGCCCCAGGTGCCATCCCAGCGCTGACCATCCTCGAGGATCAGAAATCGATTGCCGTCGGGCTCGGTGATGATGCGACCGCCGCTCGAGGCCACCACCGTCAGTCGATCCCCGGCGCTCTGGCTCACGAACACATTACGCACTTCGGTTCGATCCTCGTTCAGGGACTCCACGAAGAACACGCGGTCGGCCTGACTCGACTCGCGAAACTGGCCCGCCGAGACCATGGACACATCCTCCCGACGCTCGAAGCGCTGGCGCAATTCGTCAGCCTGCCGGTTCGCCCAGGGCCCCACGCCGAGCGAGACCACGGCGATCACACCAACGAAGGGCAAGGCGAATTCGAGCACCGGGCGGATCCAGGCGCTCAGGCTCAGGCCACTGGCAAACCAGACCACCATTTCGGAATCCCGAAAGGCGCGCGAGACGACGAGCAACACCGTGATGAACAAGGTGAGCCCCATCAGGATGGGGATGGTGTTGATCGAGGCGAAGGCGATCAGGGGCAGGACGTCGGCCGAAGCCACCCGGTCGGTGGCAGCACGTCCAAGCAGGCGGACCAGCGAGGTGGTCACCATGACGATGAACAGCACCGCAAAGACAGCGCCAGAGAGGTTGAACAGATCCCGGCGAAGTGCCTGTTTGAAGAGCATGGAGGCTTATACTCGGCCGGGTCCGGGCCGCAGGCCCGCAGCGCAATCAGGTGAATCAATGCAATTTAGCACGAAGACATCCTCCCCCGAGAAGACCCGCACGGCCTGCGCCATTGTGGCCGTAAGCAAGGGCAAGCCTCTGGCCGCAGCTCAGGCCCTCGATACCGCTCTGGGTGGTCTGATCGGGGCCGCCCTCAAACGAAAGGACCTCGGCAGCAAGGCGGGCGCCACGCTGCTGTTGCCCGGCGCCGCAGGCATCGAGCGGGTGCTTCTGGTCTCGGCAGGTGAGTCCTCGCCTCTGAGCCCCAAGGCCTGGTCAGACCTGTGCCGTTCGGCGCTGCGTGCCCTGCAGGGCACGG
>JBMSOD010000164.1:0-7134 GCA_049422085.1 Burkholderiaceae bacterium | reverse complement strand
CTGGGCGTCACAGTTCCATTCGCCTGGTCACTGCAACGCAACCCGCGTGGCGACTTCGGCGCTGGCCGCGGTCGACTTCGGCGCTGGCCGCGCGGCAACTTCAGCGCTCCCCGCGCGCGGCCACCACAATGCCCCCCAGCAGCACCACAAAGCCCAGTAACTGCAGCCCGGCCACACTTTCTCCCAGCAGCAGCCAGGCCAAAATGGCTGACCCCACCGGCTCACCCAGAATCGCCAGGGCCACAAAAGTAGGCGTGAGATGCCGCAGCGAGGCATTGATGAGGGTGTGGCCCGCCAGCTGTGGGCCCAGGGCCAGCAGCACGATGGGCGCGAGCGCCGCCCAGGGCAGGCTCTCGATGCCATGCCCCAGCCCCCAGGCGATGAGGTTCATGGCGATGGCCGCTGCGCCATACACGATCGCGATGTAGGCCAGCAGCGACAGTTTGAGGTTGAGCCTTCTCCCCACCAGCAGGTAGCCCGAGATGCTGATCGCGCCCAGCAGGGCCAGCCCATTGCCCAGCATCGGCTCACGACCCGCAGGGGCGCTGGCTGCGGTCTGGACATCGGAGAGCAGGATGCAGGCAGTCCCGGCTGCAGCCAGCAGGATGCCCATCAGCGTGCTGCGCGAAGGTGGCTCGCGCAGAATCAGCCAGGCGGCCAGGCCCACCCAGACCGGGTTGGTGGTGACCAGCGCCACGCTGGAAGCCACCGAGGTGTAGACCAGCGAGGCGATCCAGGTGGCAAAGTGCACCGCGAGCAGGACGCCCGACAGGGCTGCGACCGACCAGTCAGCACGCCCCAGCGAACGCAGTTCCTGACTGCGGCGCAGCCAGGCCACCGGCGCGATCAGCGCCGCCGCCAGAGTGAGCCGGGCCGCTGCCACCGTGAGCGGATGTGCACCGGCATCGATCGCCCAGCGGATCAGCAGCGCTGCGGTGGAGACGATCAGCACACCCAGGGCCAGCGCCCCGTATCGCAACAGCATCAGAGGCGCTCGTGTCGGTTTGAAAGTGCGGTCAGGCCGGGCTCGAGATCAGCGCGATGTCGCAGCCGCTCAGGTCTTGGGCAGGGTCACGCCCCGCTGTCCCTGATATTTGCCGCCGCGGTCTTTGTACGAGGTCTCGCAAACCTCATCAGACTCGAAGAACAGCATCTGCGCGCAACCCTCGCCCGCATAAATGCGCGCCGGCAGTGGCGTGGTGTTGGAGAACTCCAGCGTCACCTGTCCCTCCCACTCGGGCTCGAAGGGGGTGACGTTCACGATGATGCCGCAGCGCGCATAGGTGCTCTTGCCCAGACACACGACCAGCGTATTGCGCGGCACACGGAAGTACTCCACCGTGCGGGCCAGCGCGAAGGAGTTGGGCGGAATGATGCAGACCTCGCCCCGAAAATCCACGAAGTTGCCCTCATCGAAGGCCTTGGGATCGACGATGGTGCTGTTGATGTTGGTGAAGATCTTGAACTCGTCCGCACAGCGCACGTCATAGCCATAGCTCGAGGTGCCGTAGGACACGATGCGCTGGCCATTGACATGCCGGATCTGCCCGGCCTCGAAGGGTTCGATCATGCCGTGCTGCTCGGACATGCGACGGATCCAGCGGTCGGATTTGATGCTCATGCAGGGCTCACAGAGTGGGAGGCGGCCCGCCTGAAGGGCTCGGGCTTGGGGTCGAACGGGCAGCCCCGATCGCGGTCAGTGCGCCATTCTCGACAATCGGCCCCCCCTGAGCAAGGCAACGGGAATTCCACAGTGGCAGACAGCGGCGATCGCGACTGTGCAAGGCGGTTGCTATCCTCGGGCCATGAGCGCTCCCCCCATTGCATCGCAAGCCTTGCCCGCCGGCCCGGACGGGAACCCTGCCACGGCCACCCTGCCGGATTCGCCGGAGGCGCTGAAGGACCGGCTGCAGGCCCAGGGCTATCTGGCCGATACCGCGCTGGCCACCGTGAGCTGGCTTGGGCTGCGACTCGGTCGACCGCTTCTTCTCGAAGGCGAGGCCGGGGTGGGCAAGACCGCACTGGCCAAAGCGCTGGCCGATACCCTGGGTCGCCGCCTGATCCGCCTTCAGTGTCACGACGGCATCGATCTGGCGCAGGCCGCCTATGAATGGAATGTCGCCCGCCAGATGCTGCGCATCCGCATGGCAGGCACCGACTCGCCCCTCGCCGAGTCTGACCTCTACACCGATGACCTGCTGCTCGAGCGTCCGCTTCTGGCGGCACTCCGCAGCACCGTGCCGGTGGTCCTGCTGATCGACGAGCTCGATCGCGCCGATGAGGCCTTCGAAGCCTTTCTGCTTGAATTCCTCTCCGACTGGCAGATCAGCATTCCTGAAAAAGGCACGATGCGCGCGAGACATCGTCCACTGGTGCTGCTCACCTCGAACCGCACCCGCGAGCTGCACGACGCGCTCAAACGGCGCTGCCTGTATCAATGGCTCGACTATCCCGACCTTGACCGCGAACTGGCCATCGTGAGGGCCCATGCGCCGCATGCAGCCGAAACCTTGTCAGCCCAGGTGGTGCACGCCGTGCAGACCCTGCGACAGATGAGTCTTTTCAAACCTCCGGGGATTGCCGAAACCCTGGACTGGATCGATGCCCTGATCGCACTCGATCGTCATGCCCTCGATGCTTCTGCCCTGCAGGACACGCTGGGCGTGGTGCTCAAGGTGCAGGAGGACCTTGCCCGCATGCAGGGCGAAGGCGCCGAACAACTGCTGCGCGCATTGCCCTGAGCATGGTGACGGCCACCGGTGCACTGGCCCATAACCTGGTGCTGTTTGCCAGGTTGCTGCGCACCTGCGGTCTGCGGCTGGGGACTGACCGCCTGCTGCTTGCGCAAGAGGCGGTGGGCTCCATCGGACTTGACTCCCGTGAGGCTGTGCGCGCCGCACTGCGCTGCACGCTCACGCAAAGTCACGAGGATCAGCCCATCTTCGATGCCGCCTTCGAAGCCTTCTGGAAGGATCCGCGCTGGCTCGACCGGGCCTTCGCGCAAGGACTTGGAGGTCCCGCACCAAGCGGAGACGCCGATCCGGCGAAAAACGATCCGCTGACCCGAAGGGTTCAGTCGGCGCTCGAGGCGCTGATGGCCCAGGGACGCGAGCCTTCCGAAGCCCCTGCGGACAAGCGGCAGGACACCGAGCGGGTCCTCGGCTGGTCGCACCAACACGGCCTGCGTTCGAAGGATTTCGAGGGGCTTGGAGCTGAAGAGTTGCAAGAAGCCTGCCGGCTGGCCCGGGCACTCGTGCCCGCGTTCGAGCCGGTGCGGTTGCGCCGTTTTGCGCCTGCCACGCAGGGGCGACTCGATCTGCGGCGCAGCCTGGCCCGCTGGCATCGCACGCCCGATGTGCCACCACTGGTGTACCGAAGTCCGCGCGAGCGGGCGCCGGGCCTGGCGGTGCTGCTCGATGTGTCGGGCTCGATGACGAGCTACAGCCGGGTCCTGCTGCATTGGTGTCATGGCCTCGTGCATCGGCCCGGACAACGCATCGAGGTCTTCGCGCTCGGCACCGAGCTGCATCGCCTGACCCCCGCATTGCAGGAGCCCGACCCTGACCGCGCACTTCGCCAGGCCCAGGCTGGCATGCCCGGCTGGGGCGGCGGCACCCGACTTGGTCCCTGTCTGCAGGCCTTCAGCCGAGACTGGGCACGCCGTGTGCTCCAGCACCGAAGCGTGCTGCTGCTGGTCACGGATGGTCTGGACCGGGGTGATCCGGCATGGGTCGCGGCGGGCGCTCAACGACTGTCACGACAGGCCCATCAGCTCGTCTGGCTCAACCCTTTGCTACGCTTCGCTGGTTTCGAGCCTCGCGCCGCCGGCATTCGGGCCCTGTTGCCGCATGTGGACCGCCATCTTCCGGTCCATAACCTCAACAGTCTGGCGGACCTGGCTCAGGCGTTTTCTTCGGACCGTCGCTCGGTCAAGACGAACCGAACGCAGTCATTGCCCAATTAAAACCCGGTTCTTGTTCACCGAATCCCAGCTTCTTTTTAGAGATCGCCCACCATGCAGATGACAGGACAGCGCCTGTTGCCGGTATCCCCGCAGCAGGCATGGAATGCACTGAACGACCCGCAGATGCTCAAGGCCTGCATCCCCGGATGCGAATCCGTGACCGAGACCGGTCCGAATCAGTACGAGGTGCTGATGGCCGCGCGGATTGGTCCGGTGTCTGCAAAGTTCAAGGGCAAGCTCGCGCAAAGCGACATCGTCGAGCCCCAGTCCTACACCCTGGCGTTCGACGGTCAGGGGGGTGTGGCCGGATTTGGCAAAGGCAAGGCTGAGGTCAGACTCGATGCGGTGGAGGGCGGAACCCAGCTGAGCTACACCGCCACGGCCCAGGTCGGCGGCAAGATCGCGCAGATCGGCTCCCGGCTGGTCGATGCAGCAGCCTCCAAGATCGCGGACGAATTTTTCGCCTCCTTCGAAAAAGCACTGACCGAGCAGGCACAGGCTGAAGCGCAGGTGCAGGCTGAGGCTCCGACGCAGCCGGCGGGAGAGATGCAGGCTCAGAGCGGCATTCAAGAAACGCCCCCAGCGCAGGCAGCTGAAGCACCGCCCTCCTCGCCAGACAACACCGGCGCTCGCTCGACGCAAGGCCCGAAAGGCGAGGACCGTCAGCGCTGGCTCCGTTGGGCCCTGGCCCTGGGTGCAGCAGCAGCCCTCATGGCCTGGCTGAGCGGCAAAGGTCCGGCCTGAGGCCAGCCCCATGGACAGTCTTGACCTGCAGGTTCTGACCCAGGCGCGCGACTGGCTCGATGCCGGCCGTCAGGTCTGGCTCGTGACCGTGGCGCAGACCTGGGGCTCGGCTCCACGTCCACCCGGCTCGCTGCTCTGCGTGCGTGATGACGGCCTGGTGGTCGGTTCGGTCTCGGGCGGGTGCGTCGAAGATGATCTGATCGACCGGGTGCGCAAGGGCGAGCGCGTGAACCAGGTGCAGCGCATCACCTACGGAGTGAGCAAGGACGAGGCAGCCCGCTTTGGCCTGCCTTGCGGTGGCACGCTTGAGCTGATTCAGGAGCCTGTGCTTGATGTGGGCTGGATCAATGCCCTGCTCGAGCGCACTGCGCGCCATGAGCTGATCGCGCGTCAACTGAATCTCGATACCGGCGAAGTCAGCCTGTCTTCAGCCCAGCGCGGCGATGCCTTTGCGCTTGAAGGCCCGCGCATGCAGCAGATCTTCGGACCGCGCTGGCGCATGCTGGTGATCGGTGCCGGGCAGTTGTCGCGGGTGCTGGCGCAGATGGCGCTTGCTCTGGACTTTGAGGTGATCGTCTGCGACCCCCGCGAGGAGTATCACCTGACCTGGGATGTTGCGGGCACCACATTCACTCGCAACATGCCTGACGATGTCGTGCTGGAACTCAGACTCGATGCCCACAGTGCGGTGGTGGCGGTCACGCACGATCCCAAGCTCGATGATCTGGTGCTGATCGAAGCGCTGAAATCAGAGGCTTTTTATGTGGGCGCTCTCGGATCACGTGGCAACACGGCGAAACGCAAGGAACGGCTCAAGCTCTTTGACCTGACCGATACCGACCTCGATCGGCTGCATGGCCCGATCGGACTGGATATTGGCAGCAGAACTCCGGCAGAAATCGCGGTATCGATCCTGGCTGAGGTCATCGCGGTCAGAAATGGCGTGAGGCTGCTGCAGAAAAAACCGGTCTGAGTCTGCTGACTGTGTCGGTGCTGCCAAGAAGTCCAAGCGCCGGTCGAGACGGTGGCTCCAGCGGGCAGTTCAACCGCCGCCGCGCTGGGTATGACGGTCAAAGCGCGTGATCCACTCCCTGGCCTGGGCCTCTTCGCCCTCGGGCGCAATGAAGCGCACCTGCAGCGCCTTGAAGCGAGCGAGGCCGATGCGGCGCTCAGGCATCTCTTCAGTGGTCACAGTCAGAATGCCCCAAGGCTGCGAAATGCGCGCCTCGCCTGAGGTGGCCATGCCGTGATCACTGCCCGAGAACTCGGTGAGCCAGCGCGCCAGATCGGCGCGCGTGCAGCTCATCACACGATCAAAACCGAAGAAGGGCATCAGCCGCCTGCGATGGGCGGCCAGATGGCAAGCGCCTCGCCTTCCTGCAGCACCCGCGTGGCGCGGTGGGCAGGCTCGATGTAGCGTCCATCGACCAGCACCAGATGAACGAGTTTTTCGGGCAGTTTGAAGCGCTCGATCATCTGCTGCACGGTGGTGCCTTCAGGCACCTGAAGCACGATCAGGTTGCCCTCACGGCGCGCGCCATCGACCTGATCGGGCAAATGATCGGCCAGCATGGCAAAGAGCTTGAAGGTGATCTTCACGTGATCCTGATGGGAGCGCGAGGTGAGCCTGGGGGGAGCTTTAAGAAGCCCAGTTCATCCGCCCAGACGGCGGATGCCATTACCGGGAGGTGCCCCGCGCCCTGCCCTGGAAAGGTTCGGCCGACTGGGTCGCCGCAAGATAGGCCTCGGACAGTCGGGTGGGATCGGCCTTGAGCCGGTCTTTCCAGTCACCGAGCTTGACCTGCCCCTCGACCAGTCCGCGCAACACGCCCACATGCTCGGTCATACCCAGACTGTTGGCCCCCACCAGAACATCGTCGCTGAACTCGAGCCTGAGGTAGCGGAAATGATCGGGGTCGCTCAGCTCGGCATGCTCGCCATCCTTCACGCCCTGCCATTGACCAAAGGACGTGGAGATCAGGCCCAGGGTGTCGAGCACGTTGATCTGCGTGACCACTTTTTCTTCGGCAAAACCACCGCTCATGTTGATGGCTGCAATCCGCGCCTGATCGACCGCATTGGGCTGGATGGCTGACACGATGGTCTGCTGGGTGATCGGATCGTACGACTCGGAGCAGTCTCCGGCGGCATAGATGCCTTCGACCGAGGTCTGCATCCGGGTATCGGTCAGCACGCCCTGCAGGCACTTGATGGCCGAGCCCGACAGAAAGCCGATGTTGGGCCGCACCCCGGTGGCCTGAATCACCAGATCGAAGGGCTCGGTGCTGCCATTTGAAAACTTTGCCCGAATCGGATCGGCACCTTCGCCGGGCGAGAGCGATTCGACCCGGGTGGAGGTGAGCACCCGAACACCTTTGGTCTCGCACCAGCGCTTGATCAGACCGCCTGCGACCTCGCCCATCATG
>JBMSOD010000163.1:0-7172 GCA_049422085.1 Burkholderiaceae bacterium | reverse complement strand
CACCTACGACACGCTCTCGCCGCATCAGGATCTGGTGTCGGATCGACTGGCCACCCTGTATGCATTGCAGCAGCGTCAGATCGATCTTCTGCTGGTCCCCGCCACCACGGCACTGCATCGGCTGACTCCGCCCTCCTTCGTCGCTGCGCATACCTTCGCGTTCCGACGAGGCCAGTCGCTCGACGAAGCCGCCTTTCGTCACCAGCTCACCGTGGCCGGTTACGAACCTGTGCAACAGGTGGTCAGACCAGGGGAGTACTGTGTTCGCGGCGGCCTCATCGATCTCTTTCCCATGGGATCGGCCTTGCCCTATCGCGTCGATCTGCTCGATGACGAGATTGACACCCTGCGCGCGTTCGATCCGGATACGCAGCGCACGGTCTATCCGGTGGATCAGGTCAGACTCCTGCCCGGACGCGAATTTCCCTTGGATGATGAGGCCAGAGCCGCCTTTCGGGGACGATGGCGCGAGCGCTTTGAAGGTGACCCCAGCAAGGCCGGTCCGTATCGCGACGTCGGCAACGGCATCGCCAGTCCGGGGATCGAATACTGGCTACCCCTGTTCTTTGAAACAACAGCGACCCTGTTCGAACATCTCCCGCAGGAGGCCGTGTTGCTGACCCATGGGGATGTAGAGGGTGCCGCTCACCAGTTCATGCAGGAGGCCCGTCAGCGCCATGCCTTTCTCGGCAATGACAGCGCGCGACCCCTGTTGAGACCCGATGAACTCTTCCTGGATGCGGAGCAGTTTTTCGTCGCCGCCCGGGCGCATGGCCGCTATGCCATCAGTGCCTCAGGCGAGGAGAATTCCAGAGCACTGGGGCAGCCCCTCCCGACGATTGCCATCGAGCGACGAGCCGAGCAGCCGCTCGGGCGACTGAAGCACTGGCATGGCGGATCCGATGATCGGGTGCTTCTGGTTGCGGAATCCGCAGGTCGTCGGGAAACCCTGCAGCAGCTGCTTGCCGAGCATCACCTGCACTGGCCTGCGGTCGATACCTGGCAAGCCTTCCTCGACGGAACGTCACCCGATCCTCATTCCGGCACCGCGTCCAGACCCAGAGAAGGCATCGTCGTCGGACCGATTCTCGAGGGCTTTGTCCTTCCGGGCCTGGCGGTCATCACCGAGACCGAGCTTTTCGCTTCACAAGCCTCGCGACGGGGGCGCCGCAGACGCGAAGCCACAACCGACCTTGATGCCATCATCCGTGATCTCTCGGAGCTTTCGGTCGGCGATCCGGTGGTTCACGCACAGCATGGCATCGGCCGTTATCAGGGTCTGGTGAATCTGGACCTCGGCGATGGCATGACTGAATTTCTGCATCTCAGTTATGCCAACGACGCCAAACTGTATGTACCGGTCGCCCAGTTGCATCTGATCGGCAGATATTCGGGCGCCTCCCCTGACGACGCACCCTGCCATGTTCTCGGTTCGGGCCAATGGGAAAAGGCGCGTCAGAGGGCAGCCAAGCGGGCTCGTGATACCGCCGCGGAGCTTCTCAATCTTTACGCCCGCCGGGCTGCACGCGAAGGCCATTCATTCAAGTTTGACGTCCAGGATTACGAGGCCTTTGCCGAGGGGTTCGGCTTTGAGGAAACCGCAGATCAGCTGGCGGCGATTCATGCGGTCACTCAGGACATGGTGTCCGGCAAGCCCATGGATCGGCTGATCTGCGGTGATGTTGGTTTTGGCAAGACCGAGGTCGCCCTGCGGGCAGCGTTCATGGCAGCGGCTGACAACAAGCAGGTGGCGATCGTGTGTCCCACCACGCTGCTTGCGGAGCAGCATTTCGCGACTTTCAGCGACCGATTCTCGAACTGGCCATTCCGACTCGCCGAACTCTCCCGGTTTCAATCGACCAAGGAGGTCAAGGCAGCCCTGCAGGGGCTTGAAGACGGCAGCGTCGACATCGTGATCGGCACCCACAAGTTGCTCGGACGCGAGCTGCGCTTCAAACGTCTGGGTCTGGTCATCATCGATGAAGAGCATCGCTTTGGCGTTCGACAGAAGGAAGCCCTCAAGGCGCTGCGGGCGGAAGTCGATGTGCTCACGCTGACTGCGACACCCATCCCGAGAACACTGGCCATGAGTCTGGAAGGCATCAGGGACTTCTCGGTGATCGCAACTGCGCCGCAAAAGCGACTGGCCATCAAGACCTTTGTGCGCCGCGAAAGTGACAGCGTCATCCGCGAGGCCCTCCTCAGGGAACTCAGACGCGGCGGTCAGGCCTACTTTCTGCACAACGAGGTCGAGACCATCGAGAACCGCAGGGCCATGCTCGAAAAGCTCGTGCCCGAAGCACGCATCGTGGTCGCGCACGGCCAGATGCATGAACGCGAACTCGAAAGGGTCATGCGCGACTTCCATGCGCAGCGGGCCAATATTCTGCTTTGCACGACCATCATCGAGACCGGGATTGACGTGCCGACCGCGAACACCATTGTCATGCACCGCGCAGACCGCTTCGGCCTGGCCCAGTTGCACCAGCTGCGCGGTCGGGTGGGCCGGTCTCATCATCAGGCCTACGCCTATCTGCTGATTCCTGACGAATCCGCAATCACCCGCGACGCGACGCGACGTCTGGAGGCGATCCAGTCCATGGAAGAGCTGGGGTCCGGCTTTTTCCTGGCCATGCATGACCTTGAGATCCGAGGGGCGGGTGAGGTGCTCGGCGACTCGCAGTCAGGCGATATGCAGGAGGTGGGCTTCGGGCTCTTCAACGACATGCTCAACCATGCGGTCAGGGCACTCAAGGCTGGACGAGAACCTGATCTGAGCGCGCCGCTCGAGGCCGTCACCGAAATCAATCTGCATGAACCTGCGCTGCTGCCTGCAGATTATTGTGGCGATGTCCATGAACGTCTCACTCTGTACAAACGATTAGCCAACTGCAATGACCTCGATGCACTCGAACGAATGCATGAAGAGCTTGTCGATCGCTTCGGCAAATTGCCCGAGGCGGCTCGGGCCCTGCTCGAGACCCATCGCCTGCGGCTGCTTGGAACCCCGCTGGGGCTCGTGCGTATTGATGCCTCCTCGGAGGCCATCATGCTGCAGTTCATGGACACACCGCCCATCCCGCCCGAGCGCATCATCCGCTTCATCCAGTCCAGGCGGGATGCCCGCCTGAGCGGTCCCAACCGCTTGCGTCTGACCCTGCCCACCGCCGACCTTGCCCAACGGGTGCTCCGTCTGCGCGAAGTGATCAAGGCCCTGTCCACATGAGTCGTCTGATCATTCAGCATCCCCAGCTCGCCGACACCGCCATACAGGCCTTCAGTCAATCCTGCGGTGCCGCACCAGACCAACGATCGGGGTCGCTGGCCATCTGGTCACGCGCAGCAATCGACGGGCAGCATGTGAGCGCGTTGGCCGAAACCCACCAGGTCGATGCTGAAATTGTTGCGCCCGGACTCAGGCTGGCGGATTTCCGTCTGGCGGTGTTCGACATGGACTCAACGCTCATCACGATCGAGTGCGTCGATGAAATTGCCGACTTTGCCGGCCGCAAAGCAGAGGTGGCTGCCATTACCGAAGCCGCCATGCGAGGAGAGATTGCCGACTACGATGACAGTCTGCGCAGACGGGTCGGGCTGCTCGCCGGCCTGGGTGAAGACAGCCTCGAACGCGTCTGGCATGAGCGGGTCCGTCTGTCCCCTGGTGCACAGACTCTCGTCGAGGCGCTCCAAGGTGCCGGCCTGGTGACCTTGCTGGTGTCCGGCGGGTTCACCTTCTTTACCGAGCGCCTGCGTCGTCGGCTTCGGCTGGACTGGGCCCGCTCGAATCTGCTCGAAATCGATCAGGGGCGCCTCACCGGAAGGCTGATCGGGCCCATTGTCAATGCAGCGCTCAAGCGCCGCATCGTCGAACAGGTGTGTCGCCTCATGCAGATCAGCCCGCAGCAGGCGATTGTTGTCGGCGACGGTGCCAACGACCTGCAAATGATGTCCATTGCAGGCCTGTCGGTCGCCTATCACGCCAAGCCGGTGGTCCGTGATGAGACCACCCATGCCATCAATCACTGCGGCCTGGATGCCCTCCTCAACCTCTTCGAGGATCAGGCAGCCTGAGGAACGCTGGGCAGTCCAGCCAGTGCCATGGCGAGTTCAGACTCATCATAGTGCTGGTCATGCAGCTTGCCCGCCGCATAATCGGCGTAAGCCTGCATGTCGAAGTGACCGTGCCCGCACAGATTGAAGAGGATGGTTTCACTGCGCCCCTCGCGCTTGCAGCGAAGCGCCTCCATGATGGCTCCCTTGACTGCGTGATTCGCCTCGGGAGCCGGCACGATCCCTTCGTGCCTGGCGAAGAGAACGCCGGCCTCAAAGCACTCGGTCTGATGATAGGCGGTCGCTTCGATCAGACCCAGCTCCTTCAGATGGGACACCAATGGGGCCATGCCGTGATAGCGCAGACCACCTGCGTGGAACCCCGGCGGCGTAAATGTGGAGCCCAGGGTGTGCATCTTGGTGAGCGGCGTCATGTGCGCGGTGTCACCAAAGTCGTAGGCATATTTGCCACGGGTCAATGAGGGACAGGCTGCCGGTTCAACAGCGACGATGCGTGCCTTTCGACCCCCTCTCAACGCGTCCCCGATGAAGGGAAAGGCGATACCGGCGAAATTGGATCCACCGCCGGTACACCCCACCACGACATCAGGCCAGGCATCGGCCATCTGCATCTGCTCCATGGCTTCAATGCCGATGATGGTCTGATGCAGCAGCACATGATTGAGCACTGATCCCAGGGCGTACTTGGTGTCCTCGTTCTTCGCTGCCACTTCAACGGCTTCAGAAATGGCAATCCCCAGACTTCCGGGATGCTGAGGGGTTTTGGCCAGCACGCTGCGGCCGTATTCGGTTTCAGACGAGGGCGACGGGAAACAACGAGCACCGTAGGTCTGCATCAGGGCGCGCCGATAGGGCTTCTGGTCATAAGACACCCTGACCTGGAACACCATGACCTCAATCCCGAACAATGAACCGGCAAATGACAGTGATGTACCCCACTGCCCTGCTCCGGTCTCAGTCGAGAGTTTCTTGATGCCTGCTTCCTTGTTGTAGAAAGCCTGCGCCACTGCGGTATTGGGTTTGTGCGAGCCGGCCGGGCTCACACCTTCGTACTTGTAGAAGATCTTTGCCGGAGTGCCCAGGGCCTTCTCCAGACGATGGGCACGAATCAGGGGCGCGGGACGCCACAGGCGATAGACCTCACGCACCGGCTCCGGAATTTCGACCTCACGCTCGGTGGTTACTTCCTGCATGATCAGCGCCATCGGAAACAGCGGCGCAAGATCGTCTGGCCCGACAGGCTGCAGCGTGCCCGGATGAAGCACCGCAGGGGCGGGCTTTGGCAGGTCTGCCTGAATGTTGTACCAGGCCTTGGGAATCCGGTTTTTCCGGAAGAAGATATTTGGTTGATTCGGTCATGTTGTTGTGTCTCCTAAAAGAATACCGGTCAGGTCGTGCTCATCCGAACCGGTAATTCTGACGGAGACGAACTGACCGGGTCTGAAAGCCGGCCCTCGACCTGGGTCGGTCTGCAGGCCAATGGATTGGGGCATGGAGACCCGCACCACCCCATCGATCTCGGGAGCGTCCGCGCTGGAACGCGCAATCACGCCTTCAGGTCCGACGGTATCGATCAGGACCTGCTGCACGGTGCCTACCTTGCGTGCGAGTCGATCCCGGCTGATCTCCTGCTGAACACGCATCACCTCGGCCTGCCGGGCTTCCCGCTCGGCTTCGGGCAAGGCACCATCAAGGTCATTGGCCGTCGCCCCTTCGACCGGAGAATAGGCAAAGCAGCCCACCCGGTCGAGCTCGGCCTCACGCAGGAACTCAAGCAGGTTCTCGAACTGTGTTTCGGTTTCGCCGGGGAATCCTGCGATGAACGTGCTTCGCAGCGTCAGAGCAGGCACCTGCTCGCGCCAGGCCTGAATGCGCTCGAGATGTCGCTCGCCGCTCGCGGGACGCTTCATGCGCTTGAGGACCACCGGATCGGCATGCTGAAGCGGCACATCGAGGTAAGGCAGAACCAGGCCTTCGGCCATCAGCGGCATCAGTTCGTCCACATGGGGATAAGGGTAGACATAATGCAGACGAACCCAGGCCCCGTGCTCCCGGGCCGCCAGGCCAAGCTCCCGGCATAGCTCGGTCATGCGGGTCCGCACGGGCCGCCCGTCGACGAATCCTGTCCGATACTTGACGTCGACCCCATACGCACTGGTGTCCTGGGAAACGACCAGCAACTCACGGACGCCGGCACGAAACAACGCCTTCGCCTCGGTGACGACCTCTCCGATCGGCCGGCTGACCAAATCGCCCCGCATCGACGGAATGATGCAAAAGCTGCATCGGTGATTGCATCCCTCGGAGATCTTCAGGTAGGCATAGTGCCTCGGAGTGAGCTTGATCCCGGCCTCGGGAACAAGATCGGTCAGCGGGTCATGGGGCTTGGGCAGATGCTCATGCACGTGCTGCATCACCTCTTCCAGTGCATGCGGCCCGGTGACCGCGAGCACCGAAGGATGCACTTCCCGCACCAGCGAATCCCCGGTCTCGCCAGGCTTGGCGCCAAGGCAGCCCGTGACGATGACCTTGCCGTTTTCACTGAGCGCCTCACCGATCGCATCCAGGGACTCCTGAACCGCCGCATCGATGAATCCACAGGTATTGACGATGACCAGATCGGCGCCTGCGTAACTCGGCGAGACCTGGTAGCCCTCTGCTCTCAGCTGGGTGAGGATTCGCTCTGAATCGACCAGTGCCTTGGGACAACCAAGCGAAACAAACCCGACCCGACCAGGCAACACCGCCTGCCGCCGGCGCGCCGAGAAGGCGGGCCGCCTGACCTCACGAACCGGCACCGACCGTTTCGGCGGGTCTGCCCGAGGATGCTGCGCCATTGGGACCCGGTTGCACCGGCGCGGCCGGAAACGGGAACCCCGGCCACATTGTTCTGGCCTGATGCTGCATCTGTTCCTGCATCTGTACGAACATCTGCTTGGATTGGTCGATGTAGTGCGACATCATGCCCTGCACCATGGGTGCCTGAACCTGCATGAACTGCGTCCAGAGTTCCGGGTTGGCCGGCAGTCCCTTGCCCTCGTAATAGGAGCGGGATTGCTCATGAAATTTCGACTGAATCTCGAGAAAAGCCTGCATGGTTT
>JBMSOD010000162.1:0-7175 GCA_049422085.1 Burkholderiaceae bacterium | reverse complement strand
GGCCTCGCCACCTCCGGCCTCGCCACCTCCGGCCTCGCCACCTCCGGGCCCGCCGCCTGCCGAGCCTCCGCCTCCGCCTCCGCCTCCGCCTCCACCTCCGCCTCCACCTCCACCGCAGCCTCCGGAGGTTCCCCTGCCGGGCTCGGTATGGCTGCTGCTGGGCGGTCTGGTTTCGTTGTGGGCGGGGCTGCGCAAAGCGCGTCCACGCGGCGGCTGAGGCCTCAGCTGCGGACGTCGCGAGTCAGCCAGGTCTGAATATCGGCGGCACCCATGGCACTCACCCCGGGGCCTGGCGATTCCTTCAGTTGACCCATCACCGCTCGCGCGAGTTGAGCCGAGGTGTGATGCGGCATTGAGCGGGGCATCATCAGCATCTGCAGGCTGAGATAGACCTGCGCGATTCGCTGCAGCAGGTTGCCGCCAGTGGTGCGGCTCTGTGCCAGCGGCCGCATCATGAGCACACTGCGACAGGGCAACGCGGACAACTGGAGCTCGACCTCACCCACCAACCCCTGATGCAGGCCAGAGAGCTGCTGCCACGCGGGCAGGGGATGGACCAGCAGCACACGCTGCGCTCCGGCTGCGATTGCAGCACTGGCAACCGACAGGGCGCGAGGCGGATCCACCAGCACAAAGGGGGCGTCTCGGCCGTGGAAGGAGCGTGCGCCTTCGTCGCGGTCGTCGCTGAGCGACACGATCACGGCATCGATGCGCGGTAGTGCGCTGATCGGAGCCATGGCAAGACCGGCAACGCCGAACGACATCGATGCCGCAGCCTCGGACAGGGCCACGACTTCGTCAAACCCCAAAAGGGTGCGTCTCGCGATCGCCTCGTTGAGCAGAGCCTCACCGAATCGGCCGGGCGCCCCGGCGATCAGGACACGACGAGGGTCTCGGTGAGCTGCCCATCCGGGCACGGGGTCGATCATCATCGGTCGAGTGTACGATGCGACTGCTTCGGGTTCCCCAGGGACCTGCCTTCGCGCAGCGATTGGGCCGACAGGCTCCCTCCGAAGAAACCCAGTCACATGGAGACCTCATGTCCAATTTCCTGTTCCCCAAAGCCCTGTCGAGTCAACTCGATGCGACTCATCCCCGCAGGCGCCTGATCACCGGAGCGGGCGCGCTCGCCGCAGGCGGGCTGCTGCCGGGGCTGTCCTCGGCACAGTCCGAGTGGCCGAGCAAGCCCGTGCGCTTCGTGGTGCCCTTCCCCGCCGGTGGTGGCGCAGACCTTGGTGCACGCACGATCTCGGTTCACATGGGCAATGCCTTCGGCAAGCCCGTGCTGGTCGAGAACCGCGCGGGTGGTGACGGTGCCGTTGCCGCACTTGAAGTGCTGCGCTCGCCCTCCGATGGACACACCCTGTTCTTCGGTACGGCCACCTCGATGTCCTATGTGCCCTCGATCAAGAAGGCCCCTCCCTACAACCCGATCGCCGATTTCACGCCGATCTCGAACCTGTGCATCTTCACCTTCTACCTGATGGTGAGCCCGGATGTGCCGGGCAAGACGCTGGCCGAGCTGGTCGCCCACATCAAGGCCAACCCGGGCAAGCTGCAGTACGCGACCGCCAACAGCACCGGCATTCTGGCCATGGGTCAGCTTGTGCACGCCAACAAGCTCGACATGGTGCATGTGCCCTACAAGGGCGAAGGACAGGCGGTGGTCGACCTGGTGGGCGGGCGCGTGCCCATGATGTTCGCCACCCCCGCGATCCTGCCCCAGTTGCAAAAGGCCAACTTCCGGGCCCTCGCGGTGCTCCTTCCCCAACGCACCCGGACCTATCCCGATGTACCCACCATGGCCGAGGCGGGCCAGCCCCTGGTCAACATCTCGCCCTGGGGCGGCCTGTTCGGTCCGAAGGATCTGCCCAAGGCCCTGGTCGAACGCATCAACAAGGACTTCGTCCAGGTGATGCGCCGGCAGGATGTGGTCGAGCAGTACGACAAGCTCGGCCTGCTGCCGCTGCCTT
Source organism: Burkholderiaceae bacterium (assembly GCA_049422085.1). GTDB lineage: Bacteria > Pseudomonadota > Gammaproteobacteria > Burkholderiales > Burkholderiaceae_E > UBA4615. The sequence goes on along the minus strand of JBMSOD010000162.1, from coordinate 5,202 downwards.
CATCACCCGAGCAGCTGGCCGGTATCGTTCGGGATCAGCTGGCGGCCTTCGGCAATACCATGAAGGCGATTGGCATTCCGCAGGAATGAGCCGAGCGCAGGTGTGCTGATCGTTTCGGTCAACCGGGCGCGGGCGCGCCCGGTGCAGATGAACGGGCGGCGCGTCATGACCGCCATTGGCAAACAGCCCGTCGAGGGCCGCGTCGCCGTCTCCCGCATGGGGCTGGAGGGCGACGAACAGGCCGACCTTTCGGTGCATGGGGGCCCCTCGAAAGCCCTGTATGCCTACGGCCTTCAGCACTACCGCTTCTGGCAAACGGTCCGTGCCCAAGCACGGGTTTCCCTGTGGGATGACTCGCTGCCCGCAGGAAGCCTGGGCGAGAACCTGAGCCTCGATCAGCTCGATGAAAGCGACCTGTGGGTCGGCGACCAGTGGCATCTGCCCGATTGCGTCCTGGCGGTGAGCGAGCCGCGCTTTCCGTGCGGCAAGTTCAACACCGTGATGGGCTTTGCCCAGGCGGGCAAGATGATGGTGCAGTCGGGCTGGTGTGGCGCCTATCTCGCCGTGATCGCCCCGGGCACGCTCGGTGCCGGCGACGCGGTGCATGTCGTGCCAGGCCCGCGAGAAGTGCGTCTGGGTGAATTGTTCCGCGCGAGGGCGCGGGCATAGCGAACCACACGAGGGATATCCATGATGGCCCCTGGCCTTGATCCTGGGTAGCGCGACGCTGCTCGCCGCCTGTGGCGGCGGTGGTGACGGGACAAGCAGGGCGCTCAACTGCGTAGGCCGCGCACCCGAGCAGGCCGCTCATCCGAGTAGGCCGCTTACCTGAGCAGGGGTCTGCCCGGAGGAAGCCTCCTACCAGGTATCGATGCAGGGCCGCTTGCGCTGGGTTCGCTGGTGCAGGGGCGGCGGCTGGGGCACGCTTCGCAGGCCGGCCATGATCCACTCCCGGGTGCGGGCCGGATCGATCACGGCATCGATCTCCAGCACCGAGGCAATCGAGGTGGCCTTGCCCTTGTCATAGAGCTCGGCCACCTTGCGCTGGTAATAGGCCTCGCGCTCCGCCGGGTCTTCGATGGCCTCCATTTCCTTGCGAAAGCCCAGGCGCACATAGCCTTCGAGTCCCATACCGCCAAATTCACCCGTGGGCCAGGCGGCGGTAAAGACCGGCTCATGAAAGCCGCCCGCCGCCATGCCCTGTGAGCCCAGGCCGTAGCCCTTGCGCAGCACCAGGGTGAACATCGGCACCGTCATGCTCGCCCCCACCACGAACATGCGCGAGACATGCCGCACCACGGCGGTCTTTTCGGCCTCAGGGCCCACCATGAACCCGGGCGTGTCGCACAGTGACACCACCGGAAGATCAAAGGCATCACAGAGCTGCATGAAGCGCGCGGCCTTGTCGCCCGCAGGCGCATCGATGGCACCCCCCAGATGGCGCGGATTGTTGGCAATCAGGCCCATCGGACGGCCTTCAATGCGAATCAGCGCAGTGATGATGCCCACGCCAAAGTCCCTCCGCAGCTCGAGCACCGAACCGTCGTCGGCCAGGGTGTCGATCACCTCGCGAACGTCATAGACCCGCAGACGATTCTCGGGAATCGCATGACGCAGCAGGCGCTGATCGCTGCAGGTCCAGTCCTTGAGCGGGCCCTGGAAGTAGCCGAGGTATTTCTTGGCGACCTCGGTGGCCTCGATTTCATCCTCAACCACCACATCGATCACGCCATTGGGGGACATGAAGCTCACCGGGCCAACATCCTGAGGCGCATACACGCCCAGGCCGCCGCCCTCGATCATCGCCGGGCCGCCCATGCCGATCGAGCTGTTTTTGGTGGCGATGATCACATCGCAGCATCCGATCAGTGCGGCATTGCCCGCAAAGCAATAGCCCGAGACCACGCCCACGACAGGCACCAGACCCGAGAGCCGGGCGAACTGCGCGAAGGTCGGGCCATCAAGACCGGTCAGGCCCAGGCCCTCGGTATCTCCGGGGCGACCACCCCCACCCTCGCCATAGAGCACCAGCGGAATCCGCCAGCGCTGCGCGAGCTGCAGCATGCGGTCCTGCTTCTTGTGGTTCATGTGGCCCTGTGTACCGGCCAGCACGGTGTAGTCGTAGATGATGCCCAGCGCCCGCGAGGCCTCGGGACCGAAGTGTTCGGCATTGATGGTGCCGGTGCCGGCAATCACACCATCGGCCGGCGTGTTCTCGATGAGGTCCTGGATGCTGCGACGCGCCCGCTGGGCAGCAAACGACAGGGACCCGTATTCAGTAAAGCTGCTCTCATCAAAGAGGTGGGCGATGTTCTCGCGTGCAGTGCGCTGACCCGTGGCACGGCGGCGGGCCACTGCCTTGGGCCGGTTCGCGTCCCAGAGGAAGGCTTCGCGGGCCTGCAGGTCGGCCAGGTCCGGTCGGATATGGTCCAGATCCAGCGCGACACGCTCGACCTGTGCGCCGTCTTCGCCTTCCACGGGTTCAATGAAGGCGATCGCTTCGCCCTCCATCAGCGTGACGCCTGGCGCGCAGCAAATCGCGCGCACGATCCCTGCCTGGGGTGCGGCCACCAGGTGCTCCATCTTCATGGCCTCAAGCACGGCGATCGACTCGCCCGCACGCACGCGCTGGCCGATGTCGATCGACAGGCTCACCACGGTGCCCTGCAAGGGCGAGGCCACCGGCTCGCTACCCTCTGGGCCCGCGGCCGATGCGGCCTGTGCGCCCTGTCCACCCTGTCCACCGGCTGCGCCCGTCGCGCCAGACAGGCCGGATGATGCGTTGGATGCCCCGGGGTGGCCAGTTGCAGCGAGCCCGGCAGAGGTGGCCGAGCGTCCCATGGCGACTGGGGATGCGGCATGCAGCCGGGGCGCCTGGGACTGCGACTGCGCCCGCACCAGCTCGCCGACATGGCTGTCGATGAACCGGGTGGTGATGCGCGCCGCCGAAAAATCCGGATGGGCCAGCAGGGACTCCAGGAAGGCGGCGTTGGTGGCCACACCCTCAATGTGCAGCTCGCGCAGGGCGCGCTGCGCCTTGGCCACGGCATCGGTAAACCGGGGCGATGCGCTATGCACGATGAGCTTGGCCAACAGCGAATCAAAGGCCGCGCTGGTGCGATAGCCCGCATAGCCAAAGCTGTCCACCCGAATGCCCGGGCCGGTGGGCGGTGCAAACACCGAGAGCACGCCCCCACTGGGCCGGGTATTGCCCAGCTCGTCCAGCGTTTCCATGTTGATACGCAACTGCAAGGCATGGCCGCGCGGCGCAGGAATCTCGCTCTGGGTGAGACCGAGGGATGCGAGCGTGGCGCCTGCAGCCACCTTCAGCTGGGCTTGCACCAGATCGACACCCAGCACGGCCTCGGTGACGGTGTGCTCGACCTGCAGACGCGGATTGGCTTCGATGAAGACAAAGGCGGCGTCGCTGGCCGGATCGACCGCATCGTCGACCAGGAACTCGAAGGTGCCGAGGTTGCAGTAGCCCGCCGCCCGCGCCATACGCACGGCGGCCTGCAGGATGCGCTCGCGCAGACCGGCGTCCAGCCGGGGGCTGGGCGCGATCTCGACGATCTTCTGATGGCGCCGCTGGGCCGAACACTCCCGCTCCCACAGATGCACCACCTCGCCCTGCGCATCGGCAAGCACCTGCACTTCAATGTGCCGGGCCTGCGCGATCAGCCGCTCGACATAGACCTCGTCGCGGCCGAAGGCGGCCAGCGCCTCGGAGCGGCAACGGGCATGCGCTTCTTCGAGCTCTTCGGCGCGATGCACTGCACGCATGCCCCGCCCGCCGCCACCGGCCACGGCCTTGATCATGAGCGCACCACCCGGGCCGAGCGTGTCCAGGAAGGCCCGAGCACCGGCCACATCCACCGGGCCTTCGCTGCCGGCAATCAGGGGCACGCCGCATTGCGCCGCGAGGGTCTTGGCGAGCACCTTGTCGCCAAAGGTCTGCAGGGCCTGCACGCCCGGACCCACGAAGATGATGCCGGCCTCGGCGCAAGCCTGCGCAAGGGCAGGGTTCTCGCTTAAGAACCCATAGCCAGGATGGAGCGCGTCGCAGCCGGTCTGACGGGCCGCGGCAATCACCTGGCTGATGGCAAGATAGGCGCGCGCGCCCGAGCCGGGCAGGGCCACCGCCTCATCGGCCTGACGCACATGCAGCGAGGTGGCATCGTCGCTTGAATACACCGCCACCGTGGGTATGCCGAGTTCAGCCGCAGCGCGGGCAATGCGGATGGCGATCTCGCCGCGGTTGGCGATGAGCAGTTTGCGAAAAGGCATGAGGGAGTCTCCGATGGCGAGCGGCGCTCTGGCGGCGCATACTCGGGGAGCATAACCGCTGCGCCCTGCTAGGACACGCAACAACTCGAATCAACCAGAATCAACCCGAATCAAGCTGCAACGAGCAGACACCAACAGCATCGAGGAGGCCATGGCTGCACGCACCCACCGCTCCCCCGTGAGCTACATCGACCGCACGCGCGAGTACTACGCGGCGCTCGGTTATCCCAGGCCCTATGCCTGGGCTCACCACGACGACGCGCCCTTCGCGGCGCTGCCCAAACCGCTCTCGGCCTGCCGCGTGGCGCTGGTCACCACAGCCAGCCCCTGGCAGGACGACCCGGCCAAAAAGCTCAAGCCCTTTGAGCGCCATGGCGTGTGGGCGGGCGATGCCGCGCATCCGCCCGAGCGGCTCTTCACCGACAACCTGGCCTGGGACAAGGAGAGCACGCACACCAACGATGTCGAGTCTTTCCTGCCGCTGCGACATCTCAAGGCCGCAGCAGAGGCTGGGCGCATCGGCAGTGTGAGCGCGCGCTACTACGGCGTGCCCACTGAGTACTCGCAGGGCCGCACCGAACGCGAAGACGCACCGGCCATTCTCGCGATGTGTCGCGAGGATCAGGTCGATGCGGTCGTGCTGGTGGCGCTCTGACCCGTCTGTCACCAGACCGTGAGTCTGGTCAGCCGGTATCTTGAAGCCCACGGCATTCCGACCGTGGTGATCGGTTCAGCCCGCGACATCGTGGAAGAGTGCGGTGTGGCGCGCTTCATCTTCAATGACTTTCCGCTGGGCAATCCGGTGGGCAAGGCCGATGACGCGGTCATGCAGCGGGCCACCCTGGGCCACGCCCTGGACCTGCTCGAGTCGGCGCGGCTGCCGCGCACCACGGTCCAAACACCCTTTCGCTGGAG
>JBMSOD010000161.1:0-7215 GCA_049422085.1 Burkholderiaceae bacterium | reverse complement strand
GGCGCCGGGCACTGGCAGTTTGCGCAGGCGCGAGCCGGTCGCCAGTACGAGCGCGTCCCAAGATAGAACCTGGCCGCCATCAAGCGTCGCCGTTCGGGTCTGCGGATCAATGGCATCGACCCGACGGTTCAACTCGAGGGTGATCGACTTCTCGGCGTAAAAACTCGCCGGACGCAGCAGCAGATCGGCTTCAGCAGCTTCGCCCTTGAGCCAGGCCTTGGACAGCGGTGGGCGCTGATAGGGCACAACCGGCTCGGCGCCGACCAGCGTGATCTCCCCCTCATGCCCCGCCTGACGAAGCGCCGCTGCGGCAGCGCCCGCCGCATGACCTGCGCCGATGATCAGTACCGATGTCATTGCATCTTCTCCCTTGAAGCCCAGCTCGATTGCCCGTCACCGGGCTTCGAAAGATGCGGATTGTCCTTCAGCAGGCGCGCTCAGCACAAACCGGGCATGTGTCTTGCTCCCCTTGGATGTCCGCAACGGGAACAACCGGATCCCGCCGCGCCCGAGAACACCTTGCCTGGACCACGGAGAACAGCCATGCCGCCCGAACTTGCCCTGCTTCGACGCCCTGCCCGGGTCGCAACAGACCCTTCCCAGCATCGTCTCGCACGACCCGGCCCCCATGCCATGGCAAGGACCGAGCCGCACTCCACCCTTGAATCCCATGGCCTGACAGACGAACACAACACGACCGTCGACCCTGCCAGCCTGTCCCTGATCGTGCATTCAGGGCAGCGCTGGATCCAGGCATCCGACCGGGCACGCCCGTTGCTGTCACGCCTGTCGAATCATCATCCGGTGCTGTTCATCGAGCCCCCGCTGCACGCGGCGGTGGATCATCCTCTGATGCAGTTGAGTGAGCCCCATCCGCAGGTGGTCAGAGCCGTACCCCTGTTGCCGCTCAGAGCCTCGCAGGAACCCGATGCCCAGCGTGGCCTGTCTGCCTGGCTTCTCGCCCATCTGCTCTCCCCTCAGACAGACCCGGGTTTTGATGAGCCGGGCCTTGAGGGCGCCCCGCCGTTACGCGCGGGCGAAATCGACGGACTGGTGGTCGGCCTGCCCGAGGTGCATTTCAGTGATGGTGTCGAGATCGATGGTGCAGGCGGTCATGCCAGAGCCTTGCACATCGCCCGCAACCTCGCCCAGCGTTTTGCGGCACCGGTGCAGTGGTTTGGCACGCCCATGGAAGCGCCTGTCCTGATCGGCCGCTTTGGATGCCTGGGCACCATCTATGACCGGGCTTGCGCCATGCTGCATATGGATCGGTGGAACCCTGGCTTTGTCGAGCGGGACCGCGCTCTGCTGCGACAGGCAGATCTGGTGCTGTTCAACGGCGAACCAGCCCTGAATGCCTCGCGCGCGGCCTACCTGCGCCACGCCAGCGCCCAGGATCACGACTCGATCATGGCTCAGGCCCTGCGCGCAGCGTGGGACGCCAAAGCGACCCTGATCCGCACCCGGATCGTGGATCTTTTCGGAGAACGTCGTCGCAAAACACTACCCACCGGCTTTCTGGCCGCATCGGCCGAGGCTTTCGGACTTCAGTGACCTGAGGCCTTGGCCGCCTCCTGCAGTGCCTTGCTGCGAATCTCGTCAATCGTCTGCGCCGCCGTGATGGCCTGTGGATCAATGACCAGTTCGATCAGCGCGGCACTGCCGCAGGCCAGGGCCCTGGCGACCGCCCCGGCAAACTGCTCGGTGTGCGTGACCCGCTCGGCATGGCATCCGTACGCCTGAGCCAGCTTCACGAAATCCGGATTCTGCAGGGCCGTGCCATAGACCCGGGCCGGGTATTCACGCTCCTGATGCATGCGGATGGTCCCGTACATGCCATTGTTGACCAGCAGCACAATCGGACGCGCGCCATACTGGACCGCCGTGGCAAGTTCCTGCCCGTTCATCATGAAGTCGCCATCGCCCGTCACGGCAAAGACAGGACGGTCGGGATGACGCAGGGCGGCGGCCACCGCGGCGGGCACGGCATAGCCCATTGCCCCCGAGGTTGGCGCCAGCTGGGACTTGTGGGTACGGTGCCGATAGAAACGGTGCAGGGGTGTGGCGAAGTTGCCTGCGCCATTGGTGAAGAGCGCATTGGCCGGCAGCACCTCGTCCAGATGCAGCACACATTGCGGATAACTGAGTGATCCCGGCTGGCTGCGTGGCACGCGCCATTCGGCGAACTCCGCTCTGGCCTGCTCCAGGGCCGGCTTCCAGCGTTGTGCGCAATCCGCGGCCGAAGAGGCGCCGAGATCAGCCAGTGCGTGCGCAAACTCGATCGACCCGGACACAATGGGCAGCGCGGCATGAAACACCCGTCCAAACTCGTCCGGCCCGGGGAAGACATGCACGAGTTGCTGCCTGGGTGTCGGGGACTCGACCAGGGTGTAGCCCTGTGTGGTCATCTCGCCCAGTCGCACACCCACCGCGATCAGCAGGTCGGCCTGTTTCACGCGTTCAGCCAGTTTCGGATTCAGCCCGATTCCGACCTCACCGATGTAGTGGCTGTCTGTGTTGTCGTAGGCATCCTGGTAGCGCCAGGCACAGGCCACCGGCAAACCCCACTGGTGGGCAAAGGCCTGCATGGCTGCACGCGACGCAGCATCCCAGCGCGAGCCCCCCAGCAGCAACAGGGGCCTTTGCGCCTGAACCAGCCGCGCTTCAAGGGCAGCCATGGCCTGCACCCCGGGCGCCGGGATGGCTGACCGATAGGGCATGGCATCGGCCACCGTGGCCACGGCGGTCAGCATGTCCTCGGGCAGCGCGAGCACCACAGGCCCGGGCCTTCCGGAAGTCGCCACATGAAAGGCATGCTGGATGTATTCGGGCATCCGGTCGGCCCGGTCGATCGACGCCACCCACTTGGCCATGGGTCCGAACATGCGTCGGTAATCGACCTCCTGAAAAGCTTCACGCTCGATGAAATCGGTGCCGACCTGACCGATGAACAGGATCATGGGCGTGGAGTCCTGATAGGCGGTGTGCACGCCAATCGAGGCGTTGGTTGCGCCAGGACCTCGGGTCGCGAACGCGATTCCCGGGGTCCCGGTCAGCTTGCCCCAGGCCTCTGCCATGTTCGCGACACCCCCCTCCTGCCTGCAGACAACCAGAGGCAACCGGTCACGCACGTCGTACAGGGCGTCGAGCACGGCAAGAAAGCTTTCTCCGGGCACGCAAAAGGCACGACTGGCGCCATGCAGCACCAGTTGATCGACCAGAATCTGCCCGCCGGTGCGGGGTTTGAGTTCAGGTGGGCTCATGAGTTCAGGCTTGAATGAAGTGAAGGACTCGGGTCTCAGTCCCGGGCGGGTGTTCGCATGTGCCAGGTGAATAGACCCACTGCAACAAGAAGACCGGTCAGTGCTCCCAGCCCCATGCCCAGCGCAGAGTGCCACAAGAGCGGGGCAATGATGGCGGCGACGAGCGCGTTGCCTGCACTCTGGGTGAAGGCCATGCCCGAGGAGGCCATCCCCCGTCGGCTTCCGAACAGATCGAGAAGCATCAATTGAAGCGGCGCCATCGCGAGCGCAAGACCGGTGTTGTAGACAAGCAGGGGCAGGGTCGCCCAGGGCACCCGAAGCGGCTGCACAAACACGGCCTGGGCCAGATGGATCGCAAGGGCAGCAAACATGAGGACATAACCGATCCGGATGCAATCGAGCCGCGAGACCCGACCGGCCAGTCGTGATGAAAGAAAGGCGCCCAGCATGGTCCCGGCCACAGCCGGCACGAAAAGCCACGCAAACTCGGTGCTCTGCAAGCCCAGCACCCGTGGCAGATAGACCGGGGCAGCCAGCACGAACACAAAGAAGCCCGCAAAGTTCAGACCCAGGGTCAATGCGATCCGCAGAAAACCGGCATGGCGAAACAGCCGGCCATAGGCGGCCAGCATCGACCCCACCTCGAGCGGCTGGCGATGCTCCCTGCCCCGGGTTTCCGGGAGCCATCGCCAGCAGGCCAGTGCGATCAGGGCGGCCACCCCGGCCAGGAAGAAAAAGATTGCACGCCAGCCAAAGTGCACGGCCAGCCAGCCGCCCAGCACGGGCGCGATTGCGGGTGCGATGGCAAACATCATGGTGACCTGCGACATCATTCGCTGGGCCATCGGGCCATCGGCCACATCGCGAATGACGGCCCGACCGACCGTCATGCCGGTACCGCCCACCGCGCCCTGGATCGCTCTCCAGAACCAGAGCTCCCCGATGCTGGAGGACAGGGCCGCACCGATCGACGCCAGCGCAAAAACCACAAGCCCGGTCAGCACGACCCTCTTGCGACCGAGCGCGTCGGACACGGCTCCGTGCCAGAGTGCCATGATGGCAAAGGGCAGCATGTAGGCCGTCAGGGACTGCTGTACCTGCCACTCGCTGGCCTGCAGGTCGGCCGAAATCGCGCCAAAGGCGGGCAGATAGGTATCGATTGCAAAGGGCCCGAGCGTGGACAGACCCGCAAGAATCCAGGGCAGGCGACGCTGAAGGGGCGAGCCCGCCCCGGGGACCTGCAACGCGTTCGGATTCATGCCCGATTCTCGCACGAGCGTCCGCCGTCCCCCGGACCGGATGCGTCAGACTGCCCCGAAACTGGCACAATGGATGGTTTGTCATCCCTGCGTCACTGTCGTCATGTCGAACGTCAAGAAAGTTGTGCTCGCCTACTCCGGCGGGCTGGATACCTCCGTGATCCTGAAGTGGCTTCAGGACACCTACGGTTGCGAGGTGATCACCTTCACGGCCGATATCGGTCAGGGAGAGGAGCTCGAGCCGGCGCGCAAGAAAGCCGAGATGTTCGGTGTGAAAAAGATCTACATCGAAGATCTGCGCGAGGAGTTCGTGCGCGATTTCGTCTTCCCGATGTTTCGCGCCAATGCGCTCTACGAAGGCGAATACCTGCTGGGCACTTCCATCGCCCGTCCGCTGATCGCCAAGCGCCTGGTCGAGATCGCGCGACGCGAGAAAGCCGATGCGATCAGCCATGGCGCCACAGGAAAAGGCAACGATCAGGTTCGCTTCGAGCTGGGTGCCTATGCCCTGATGCCGGACGTCAAGGTCATCGCACCCTGGCGCGAATGGGATCTGCTCTCGCGCGACAAGCTCCTGGCCTACGCCGACAAGCACCGCATTCCCGTGGATTACAAAAAGCGCAAGGGTGAGGCGCCCTATTCCATGGACGCCAACCTGCTGCACATCAGCTACGAAGGCGGCGTGCTTGAAGACCCGGCACGCTCACCGTCAGAGGACATGTGGCGGCTGACCGTATCCCCGGAAAAAGCCCCCGCACGACCGGAGCTGGTCGAGATCGACTTCGTCAAGGGCGATCCGGTCGCCATCAATGGCGTCAAGATGAAGCCCGCCGAACTGCTCACCGAACTCAATCGCCTGGGTGGCAAACACGGCGTCGGACGTCTCGATCTGGTCGAGAACCGGTATGTCGGCATGAAATCGCGTGGCTGCTACGAGACACCCGGAGGCACCATCCTGCTCAGGGCCCATCGTGCCATCGAGTCTTTGACCCTCGATCGCGAAGTGGCTCACCTCAAGGATGACCTGATGCCGCGCTATGCGAGCCTGGTCTACAACGGCTACTGGTGGAGCCCCGAGCGCACGGCGCTGCAGGTGCTTATTGACCATACACAGGCCAATGTCAGCGGCAAGGTGGTCGTCAAGCTGTTCAAGGGCAATGTCATCGTCACCAGCCGCAGTTCGAAGCAATCGCTTTTCGATACCAGGATCGCGACCTTCGATGATGACGGAGGCGCCTACAACCAGGCTGATGCCGCCGGCTTCATCAAGCTCAACGCCCTTCGCATGCGGATTGCGGGCGCAAAGGCCCAGGCCGCACGCAAGAAGCGCAGCTGAGTATCCCGGGTGGGTCGCTGCACGGGACTGAATTCGGGTGGCGGGGCAGACCCTCGAAGATGACGACGAGCCTGTCATCCGGGTATGAAATGAAGATCGTCCGTCTTGATCTTCAAAACAGCCTGCATGTTCAGGCGCTTCGTGGCCTTCTGATGGAGTACGCGTTGACCCCTGAAGGTGGCGGCGAGCCTCTTTCGACCGAGGCTCTCGAGCGATTGCCTGGTCAACTGGCGAGCCGTCCTCACTATGCCGGGTGGCTGGCCTGTGCCCCTGGAGAGGCAGGCTTCATAGGGCTGCTTAACGCCTTTGAAGGACTCTCCACCTTCCGGGCCCGTCCGCTGCTCAACCTGCATGACATTGTGGTGACCGCCGCGTGGCGAGGCCGGGGTGCAGGGCGGGCCCTGATCGGGGCTGCGCAGGCCTACGCAAAATCCCGCGACTGCTGCAAACTCACGCTTGAGGTCCTCGAAGGCAATACCCGCGCGATCGGTCTTTACCGCAGCGCCGGCTTCGATCCTTACGAACTCGACCCTGCCATGGGTCGAGCGATGTTCTTCGAGAAATGGCTCGACTGACTGGAATGTGGCCTGTCTGACTGGAGCGCCAATATGCCCTCATTCGATGTGACCTGCGAAGCCGATGCTGTGGAGATCCGCAATGCGATCGACCAGGCCAACAAGGAAATCACCAACCGGTTCGACTTCAAGGGCTCGGACGCAAGGCTCGAGCTCAAAGAGCATCTGATCACGGCCTTTGCAGACGACGATTTCAAGCTCGGACAGGTACGCGATGTCCTGCTTGCCAAGCTCGCCAAACGCAATGTCGATGTCCGCTTCCTCGACTACGGCAGTATCGAAAAGGCGGGCGGTGACAAGGTCAGGCAGACCATCACGGTGCGCCACGGCGTGTCCACCGAAGACGGCAAGAAGATCGTGCGCCTGCTCAAGGACGCCAAGCTCAAGGTGCAGGGCGCCATCCAGGGGGATGCCGTTCGGGTGAGCGGGACCAAGCGGGACGATCTGCAGGCCGCGATCGCCCTGATTCGCAAGGACATGAGCCAGCTGCCCCTGGGCTTTGGCAACTTCCGCGACTGAGCCAGGCCGCAGGGTTTGTTGCGCAGGCCAGGCCGTTCATGATGCGCCTGCCAGCAAGCGCCGTCTTTCGCGTGAACGGCACAGGTCTCGGTCGGGTGCATGAGGGCTGGCTCAGGCGGGTGCTGGAGCCTCCGAGTCCGTTCGAACTCGACCATCAAGGCGACCTGCTGCTGAAGTCCGGCGCCGAGAGCTTCAGCAGTCGCAGCGCGGCGCTGGCCGACTGGGCCGCCGTCGGGGTGACGCCCTGCGCGGCAAAGCGGGAG
>JBMSOD010000160.1:0-7273 GCA_049422085.1 Burkholderiaceae bacterium | reverse complement strand
CTGCGCCAGGATGGGGCCATGGTCGAGCTCGGCGGTCACCAGATGCACCGTGGCCCCATGCACCCTCACGCCTGCTTCCAAAGCGCGGGCATGGGTTCGGGGCCCGGGAAATGCGGGAAGCAATGAGGGATGGATATTCACCAGACGGCCTGCAAAAGCCCGCACAAAGCCAGGCGTGAGAATCCGCATGAAACCCGCCAGAACGATCAGATCAGGCTGTACCGACTGCAGATGCTCTGCAAGCGCGGCATCGAAGGTTTCGCGGTCGGGAAACTGGCGGTGCTCCAGCAGATGCACCGGCAGATCAAGACTTCGGGCATGCGCCAGTCCGGGGGCATCAGCGCGGTTGCAGACCACGCTGACCACCCGGGCGGGCAGTTGTCCGCAAGCACAGGCCAGGGCCAACTGCCGCATGTGGCTGCCCTGACCGGAAAAGAGGATGGCGATCCGTTTCAAGCCCTCAATGGTAGCACCGGCCCACCACCGCGCCCCTGCCGTCGCAGGCGCAAGCCTCGCCTTGATCTATCATGCCGGGTTCGACTTTTTCGGCATCCATGCAGGTTTTCCGCAATCTTCCACCGCCCGCACACCGAGCGCCCTGTGCACTGACCATCGGCAACTTCGATGGGGTGCATCGTGGGCATCAGGCGCTGCTGGCCGAGGTCCGCGAGGCCGCCCGACGGCTGTCCGTGGAGGCCTGCGTGCTGACGTTCGAACCCCATCCACGCGAGTTCTTCGCCCGGATGAATCCGGCCCTGAGTGCGCCGAATCGAATCGGCAGTCTGCGCGACAAGCTGCTTGAACTCGCCGGTCTGGGGATCGGGCGCACCTGCGTGATGCACTTCAACGATCGGGTGGCACGGCTCGACGCCGATGCCTTCGTCGAAGAGATCCTGGTGCGGGGCCTGCAGGTGCGCTGGCTGATGATCGGTGATGATTTTCGCTACGGGGCTCAACGACGGGGCGACTTCGATCATCTGCATCGCGCTGCGATCCGCCACGGATTCGAATTGCACAGCATGCCCACGGTGCTCGAGGCAGGGCGTCGAATCTCGAGTTCGGCAGTCCGGGAGGCCCTTGGCGCAAGTGATCTGGGCCTCGCGCGCGCCCTGCTCGGGCGGCCCTATTCGGTCAGCGGTCATGTGATACATGGACGCAAACTCGGGCGGACGCTGGGTTTTCCGACACTGAATCTGCGCATGCCGCCAGGACGCCCCGCGCTGGCCGGCATCTTCGTGGTTCAGGTCCACGGCCTGGGCGCAGCGCCGCTGCCCGCTGTCGCCAGCCTGGGCACCCGGCCTGCGGTGGAGTCCGATGGCACCTGGCTGCTGGAGACCCACCTGCTCGACTGGCAGGGAGATGCCTATGGTCGACTGGTGCGCATCGAGTTCCTGCAACACCTGCGTGGCGAGGCGCACTACGATTCCCTGGACGCACTGACCGCACAGATTCATCGTGACGCCCAGGATGCCCGCCACTATTTCGCACGGGCCTCCGAGGCGCTCTGATCAATCAGGCGCCCCGCCCATCCTTGCCTGCTCAACACACATCCAACGTCGTCCCGAGATCGCTTTCCATGGCTGCCACCGACCGTCCCGCCGATCGCCCCTCCGACCGTCCCGCCGACCGTCCGGACACACGGGCAACGCTGAACCTGCCCGACACCCCTTTTCCAATGCGAGGGGACCTGGCCAAGCGTGAACCGGGCTGGGTGGCCCAGTGGCAGGACAAGGGCATCTACAAGCGCATTCGTGCAGCCAGTGCAGGCCGTCCGATCTTCGTGCTGCACGATGGCCCGCCGTATGCCAATGGCGACATCCACACCGGGCATGCCATCAACAAGATCCTGAAGGACATCATCGTCAAGTCGCGCAACATGGCCGGGTTTGATGCGCGCTATGTGCCAGGCTGGGACTGTCACGGAATGCCGATCGAAATCCAGATCGAAAAGCAGCATGGCCGCAATCTTCCGCCGGCCGAGGTGATGGCTCGCTCCAGGGCCTATGCCTCTGGTCAGATTGAAAGCCAGAAGCGCGATTTCATGCGGCTGGGTGTGCTGGGCGAATGGGACACTCCCTATCTCACCATGGCGCCCGGCAATGAGGCGGATGAGTTGCGCGTGCTGGGCCGCATTCTGCAGGCCGGTTTTGTCTATCGAGGCCTCAAGCCGGTCAACTGGTGTTTCGATTGTGGCTCGGCCCTGGCCGAGGCCGAGGTCGAATATGCCGACAAGACCGACCTGGCGGTCGATGTCGGGTTTGCCTTCACTGACCGTGCCGCCCTGGCCCAGGCCTTTGGCCTGACCGCCATACCCGATGTCCCGGGCATGGCCGTGATCTGGACCACCACGCCCTGGACGCTCCCTGCCAACCAGGCGCTCAACCTGCATCCGGAATTCGACTACGCCCTGGTCCAGACCGTGCGAGAGGGTCAGCCTGTTCTGTTGCTGCTCGCTGCCGAAAGGGTCAGTGCCTGCCTGGCCGCCTGGGGGATGAAGGGTGAGATTCTGGCCACCTGCAAGGGTCAGGACCTCGAGCGCCAGGCCTTTGCGCATCCTTTTGCCGATCGTCTCGCCCCGGTCTTTCTGGGCGACTATGTCACGCTCGATACCGGCACCGGCATTGTCCACTCCTCGCCAGCCTACGGTGTTGAAGACTTCCTGTCCTGCAAGCGCTACGGCATGAAGGATGAAGACATCCTCAACCCGGTGATGGGTGACGGCCGCTATGCGAGCTGGCTCGAGCCCTGGGCAGGGCTGTCGATCTGGGAGGCCAATCCGAAGATCGTCGAGACGCTGCGCGAGCGCGGCGCGCTGCTCAAGGTCGAGAAATACAAGCACTCCTACATGCATTGCTGGCGCCACAAGACGCCGGTGATCTACCGGGCCACGCACCAGTGGTTCGCCGGCATGGACCTCAAGCCCAGGGACGGCGGCCCCACGCTGCGCGAACGCGCGCTGGCGGCCATCGAGGCCACCGAGTTCTTCCCGGCCTGGGGCAAGGCCCGGCTGCATGCCATGATCGCCAACCGGCCCGACTGGACGCTCTCGCGTCAGCGTCAGTGGGGCGTGCCAATGGCCTTTTTCGTGCACAAGGAAACCGGCGAGCTGCATCCGCGCACGCCCGAACTGCTCGAGCAGGTGGCCCAGCGCATCGAGCGCGAGGGCATTGAAGCCTGGCAAAACCTCGACGCCCGTGAACTGCTGGGCGATGAAGCCGAGCACTACAACAAGAACCGCGACACGCTCGATGTCTGGTTCGACTCGGGCAGCACCCATGAGACCGTATTGCGTCGCTCGCATGCGGCGCAGTCCGTCTTTCCTGCCGACCTCTACCTCGAAGGCAGCGACCAGCACCGCGGCTGGTTCCACTCCTCGCTGCTGGTGTCCTGCATGCTCAACGGCAGGGCGCCCTACAAGGCGCTGCTCACCCACGGCTTTCTGGTCGACGGCGATGGCCGCAAGATGAGCAAGTCCCTGGGCAATGTCATCCTGCCGCAGAAGGTCTCAAGCACGCTGGGTGCCGAAATCCTGAGACTGTGGGTCGCGTCGACCGACTATTCCGGAGAGATCGCGCTCTCCGACGAGATCCTCAAGCGCGTGGTCGAGGCCTACCGGCGTATCCGCAACACGCTGCGCTTTCTGCTGGCCAATCTGGCGGATTTCAATGCGGACACGCAGACGCTGCCGATTGACCAGATGCTCGAAATCGATCGCTACATGCTGGCCCGTGCTGCCCATTGGCAAGCCGAAATATCCGAGCATTACATGCGCTTCGATTTTCATCCGGTGGTCTCGGGCCTGCAGACCTGGTGCTCCGAGGACCTGGGCGGCTTCTATCTCGACATTCTCAAGGATCGCCTCTACACCACGGCGCCGGGGTCAGTGGCGCGGCGCTCGGCGCAGACCGCACTCTGGCACCTGACCCAGTCCCTGTTGAGGCTGATGGCCCCCATCCTGTCGTTCACGGCCGAAGAAGCCTGGCCGCTACTGGATCCGCGTCGCCATGCCGAAGCCGGTGAAACCATCTTCACCCAGGTCTGGCATGACTTCCCGCAGGTCTCGGACGCTGGAACATTGCTCGAAAAATGGGATCGCATCCGCACCTGGCGGGGCGAGGTGACCCGTGCGATCGAGGCCGTGCGCGCAGAGGGCCGGATCGGTTCCTCACTGCAGGCCGAGGTGGATGTCACAGCAGGCGGTCAGCTGCACGAAGACCTGGCCAGCCTGGGCGACGATCTGCGCTTCGTGCTGATCACCTCGGCGGCGAGGCTTCATGCTGCCCAGGCTGCAGACGGGCAGGAAGGCGCGAGCGCAAGTCTCAGGGTCCACCCGAGTGCCCATGCCAAGTGTGACCGGTGCTGGCACTGGCGCTCGGACACGGGCGCCGATCCGGCGCATCCTGGGCTGTGCGGGCGCTGTGTCAGCAATCTGCATGGGGCGGGCGAGCCCAGGACATGCGCATGAGCAGGAAAGGCAGCAAACGCGGCTCGGGCTTGGGTTTTGAGGGCTCATCAGCCAGGGGGACCAGTCTGCTGTGGCCCTGGCTCGCCCTTGCGCTGATTGGCCTGCTGCTCGATCAGTTCACCAAGCTGCTCGTGCTGCGACGATTTACCTTGGGCGAGCGGCTGCCGGTGATCGAGGGCTGGTTCGACCTCACCCTGGTCTACAACACCGGAGCCGCCTTCAGCTTTCTGGCCGGTGCCGGCGGCTGGCAGCGGTGGTTCTTCGTGGGCGTGGCTGTCGTGGCCAGCATCGTGATCACCTGGATGCTCGCCCGTCATGGACATCAGAAACTCTTTGGCCTGTCGCTTGCGCTGATCCTTTCGGGTGCGATCGGCAACGTGATCGACCGGCTCGCCTACGGCAAGGTGGTCGACTTCGTGCTGGTGCACTGGAAGGAGCAGTGGTTCTTTCCTGCGTTCAATGTGGCCGATTCGGCCATCACAATCGGTGCGATCCTGCTGATTCTGGATGAACTGCTGCGGGTGCGCCGCAGCCGCTGATCCCTCGAGGCCGTCTACGCCATGGACTCCAGCCCAACCCCATGGAACCTGCTTCACAAGGAGCCTGCTTCATGACTGACCGACCTGATGCCCCGAGTGCCGAAGCTCCGGGCTCAACCTCCGATGCAGGTGAACTTGCGGGCCGCCATCTGCTGCTCGGCGTCACGGGGGGCGTGGCTGCCTTCAAGGCCTGCGAATTTGCGCGTGAACTTCAGCGGCGTGGCGCCACCGTCCAGGTGGTCATGACCGAGGCGGCCCTCCAGTTCATTGGCGCGGCCACCTTTCAGGCCCTGACAGGCCGCCCGGTCTACACCGACGCCTGGGATGGTCGCATCGCCAATGGCATGCCTCATATCGACCTTTCACGTGAGGCCGACGCCATCGTGATCGTGCCGGCAAGCGCAGACTTCATGGCCAAGGTTGCGCAGGGACTGGCAGACGACCTGCTGTCCACGCTGGTGCTGGCGCGCGATTGCCCGCTGCTGATGGCGCCTGCGATGAACAGGCAGATGTGGCAGGCAGCCCCCACCCAGCGCAATGTGAAACAACTGCGCTCAGACGGGGTGAGTCTGCTCGGTCCGGGCAGTGGCGCCCAGGCCTGCGGTGAAACCGGCGACGGCCGCATGCTCGAGGCGCAGGATCTGGTCGAGGAGGTCATTGCGTTTTTTGCACCGAAGACCATGTCGGGCAGACGCATCCTGATCACGGCGGGTCCCACCTCCGAAGCGATCGATCCGGTCAGGGTCATCACCAACCTGTCCTCCGGCAAGATGGGCTACGCGATTGCGCGAGCCATGCGGCATGCCGGCGCCGATGTCGTTCTGGTCTCCGGACCCACGGCCCTGCCCTGTCCGCAGGGGGTCAGACGGGTTGAGGTGCGCAGTGCGCGGGACATGCTTGCGGCAGTTCAAGCCGAACTGGCGGGCCAGGAGGTGTTCATTTCGGTGGCAGCCGTCGCCGACTGGCGCGTGGCCAATGCCGCCAACCAAAAGCTCAAGAAGACCGAAGGCGGCGGCGCGCCCGTGCTCGAGTTTGCGCAGAATCCGGACATCCTGGCCACGGTCGCGGCCCTGCCCCAGGCCCCCTACTGCGTGGGCTTTGCGGCCGAGACCGAAGACCTCGAGGCCAATGCGCAGGACAAGCGCCGGCGCAAGGGCGTGCCTTTGCTGGTCGGCAACCTCGGGCAGACCACCTTCGGCAAGGATGACAACGAGCTGCTGCTGGTCGACGACCGGGGCGTGAGCCGGGTCCCCCGTGCTTCCAAGGACGCACTGGCCCGGGTGCTGGTTGCCGAGATCTCGCGCCGCCTGCCCCCGATGGAGTCTTCACGATGATCGATATCGACCTGCGCGTGCTGGATGAACGCATGCGTGACCATCTTCCTGTGCCTGCCACGCGCGGCAGTGCCGGGGTCGACCTGCGTGCCTGTATTGATGCGCCAATCACCGTCCTTCCCGGACAGACCGTGCTGATTCCGACCGGACTGGCGATTCACCTGGGCGATGCAGGGCTGGCAGCGCTGATCCTGCCGCGCTCGGGCCTGGGCCACAAGCACGGCATCGTGCTGGGCAATGGCACCGGCCTGATCGACTCGGACTACCAGGGGCCGCTGATGGTGTCGTGCTGGAACCGCAATCAGCCCGGTGCCGAAGGGGCTGGTGCCTTCACCATCGACCCGATGGAGCGGATTGCCCAGCTGGTCATCGTTCCGGTGCTGCAGCCCCGTTTCCGGCTTGTCGAAGCCTTCGAGTCCAGCGACCGCGGTAGCGGTGGCTTCGGAAGCACCGGCACCGCCTGAGGCAGTCGCCGGGTTCAGACCGAAGCGATCAGGGCATCGAGCTTGCGTGCATCGGCCACGAAGGCGCGAATGCCCTCGGCGAGCTTTTCGCTCGCCATCGCGTCCTCATTGAGATCGAAGCGGAAGGCCTTTTCGTCAAACCGCACCCTGGGGTTCGAATCGGTGTCACGCAGGCTGTGGTCGAGATGCCGATGCACGGGGGTCTCGCTGCTGCGCAGTTGCTCGAGCAGCTCCGGACTGATGGTGAGCAGGTCGCACCCGGCAAGTGCAAGAATCTGGCCCACGTTGCGAAAGCTTGCCCCCATGACCTCGGTCGGATAGCCCCAGGCCTTGTAATAGGCGTAAATCCTTCGGACCGAGGCCACCCCGGGATCCTCTTCGGCGGTGTAGTCGCGTGCGTCCCGCTTGCGGTACCAGTCGTAGATCCGGCCCACAAAGGGCGAGATCAGGGTGACCCCGGCATCGGCGCAG
>JBMSOD010000159.1:0-7364 GCA_049422085.1 Burkholderiaceae bacterium | reverse complement strand
AAACGGCGCATAACGTGCCACCAGGGTCAGCTTGGGCTCGGCACGAACAGCTTCATAGGTCTTGCGGAAATGCTTTCGGGCATCGTCAGCGCTCTTGAGGCTCACGCCCGAGGCCAGCTTGCTGCTGAGATCATCGTCGCTGGTCGACTCCCACTTTGCCGGGGCCGTTGCGTTGGCGGCCAGGCGGGTCAGGTCGATCTGCAGCCCATTGTCGGGGTTGCCGTCCTTGTCGAGCGATTGCAGCAGGCGAGCAATCGCAAGTGCTGCGGGATCATCCGGCGAGGAGCCCGACGCCAGCTCCATCGGGGTCAGCAGCGCACGCGCCTTGGCTGCCGGCAGAGCAATGCCGGCCAGCTTGAAGGTCACCTCATCGCCTTCACGAAACTCGAACTTGCCGCTTGCGTCGGTCGTGCCGATCAGCCCCGAGGAAGTGCTGTAGCTCGCGCCTTGCACGGCAGAATCGAGGAAGACGCCCGATTGAACGTTGTCACCCGACGAGCAGGCTTGAAGAAAGGCGGCGACGGCCAGGGCAATAGCCGAAAGGCGAAGGGCAGGCATGGAGGACTCCAGAGTAGGAGCCTCCGATTTTTTTCAGGGCAGATGACAGCCGCGCGTCAATTTGATGAAGCTTCAGTGACAGCATGCGCGTCCAGGCCTAGTGGCCCGCACCGGCGATGCCCTGCCTGCGCCGCCCGAGGACCTCAGGCCTCGGTGATCGCTCAGGCCTCAGTGATCGAACATGATCACGCTGCGGGTGATGCCGCCTTTTTTCATGTTGACGAAACCGTCATTGATCTGGTCGAGCTTGATGCGGGCCGAGACCATCTCCTGCAGGCGCAGCTTGCCCTGCCGATAGAACTCGATCAGGCGGGGCATGTCGGTCCGAAAGCGGTTCGAGCCCATGGACGAACCCTGGATGCGCCGCTCGCGCAGGAGATCGAATCCATGCAGCTCGATCTTGGTGCCGAAGGGAATCATGCCGATCACGGTGGCCAGGCCACCCGGACGCAGGCAGGCAAAGGACTGCTCGGCGGTGATCTTCAGACCCACCGCTTCAAAGGAGTAATGCACGCCGCCCTGGGTCATTTCCAGGATGCGCCCGACCACATCGTCCTTGGAGGCATCGACGATATCGGTGGCGCCAAAGAGCCGGGCCATGTCGAACTTGGTGGGGTCGCGATCAATGGCGATGATGCGCTCGGCCCCGGCCAGTGCCGCCGCATTGATGGCCGACAGGCCAATGCCACCGGCTCCGAACACGGCCACCGTGCTGCCGGCCTCGATGGCCGCCGTGCGGGTGACCGCGCCATAGCCGGTCATGACGCCACAACCGATCAGGGCGGCCAGATCCAGCGGCATGTCACGCGTGATCTTCACCAGGGCGTTCTCATGCACCAGCATCTGCTCGGCGTATGAAGACAGATTGAACATCTGGCCGAGATGCTGGCCCTTCCAGGTCAGGCGCTTGGCCACCCCATGCGGCATCTTGACTTCGGTGTTCGAGCAGATGGAGGGCCGCCCCCCAAGGCAGTATTCACAGTGTCCGCAAAACACCGACAGGCAGGAGATGACATGGTCGCCGGGCTTGAGGTAGGTCACGTCTTCGCCCACGGCCTCGACAACGCCGGCGGCTTCATGGCCCGGCACGGCGGGCAGGGGTGCGGGGTAGAGTCCCTCGATGAAGTGCAGGTCGCTATGGCACAGGCCGGTGGCGGCTGTGCGCACCAGCACTTCGCGACGCTGCGGTTTGGCCACGGCCACTTCTTCGATGGACAGGGGCTGATTGACGGTGTGCAGGACGGCAGCTTTCATGGGTCTCCTCCGGGTTTTGAATCCAGCGTATCACGGGCCTCAAGGCGAGGGTGTTGCCCGCGTCAGGCGCACGGGCGCACCGGGCAGTTCGGATGCGATCTCGGCCGGGCTGGTATCCCGCGCGATCACAATGATCGAGGGCACACCGCCCATCTGCGCGTAGATCTTCGCGGCGGGCACGGGCGCGGAAAAGCTGTTGCCCACCCCCTGCAGCATCAGGGGCTGAGGCTGGTCCGACGGGGCCAGTACGGCCTTGAATCGAAGCAGGCGGTCGCCCAGCAGACCGCTCAGATCATCGACCCAGACGGCGAAGGCCTCCCAGGTGAGATCCGCTTCGGGCTCGCCTCGCAGCACCAGCAGACGCGGATGGGGTGATTCATGGGGCGACTCATGGGGCGACTCATGGCGCGATTCATGGTGCGATTGACCATGCGATTCGGTGGCCTGCAGCAGGCTGCTGAGCAGGCCGCCCTGAGCAGGCGCCGCCTGTTGATTGCCCTCGTCGGACTGGCCTCGTGCTTCGGGGAGCTGGGTGCGTCCGTGACCCCGGTGCGAGAAGGCACGCCTGGCCCGCTCTGACAGATCGGGCTCGGCGATCACCTCGGCCAGAGGGTTTAAGGCGCGGGCCCGTGCCGCTGCAGCGTGCAGTCCGAGCGCGCCCTCGAGGTCGGTGCGGGTGATCACGATGCGATGTGCTGCGGCCCACTGCGCAAGCAGATCGGTTGCATCGGACGCAGATGTTGGGGTGTCGGCCTTGATCGCGGACGCATCGAGCGTGCAGAGCACCTGCAGGGCGGGCCTGAAGTTCAGCAGGTCGCGGTCGCGCAGGCTCGAAAGCAGGGGGCCCGGGCGCGAGATGCCGCTGGTTTCGATGACCACCCGCCTCAAGGGCGGAAACCCGTCGGGCCGTGGCCGGTGCAAGAGGTCGAGCAGGGTCTGCACCAGCGAACTGCGCAGCGAGCAGCACACGCAGCCATTGTCCAGCAGCAGCACCGGGTCTTGCGGGCTGACTGCCTGCAGTACGGCGGCATCGATGCCCACTGCGCCCGCCTCATTCACGATGACCGCGGTATCGCGCAGGTCGTGCCCGGCAAGGAACTGGCCGAGCAGGGTGGTCTTGCCGCTGCCCAGCGCCCCGCACAACAGGATCAGCTCAAGTGCCGGGCCGCTCGCATCGGCAGGCTCAGGGGCCGGGCGGTCGCTCATCGGGGGCGTCTTTCCAGCTCTCGTCGACCATCGCGCGCACATCGGCAAGCAGCTCGGCCACGTCGTACACCAGGCCTGCGCAGATCGTGGTGCGCGGTCCGCGATGCCATTCGGGCTGACCGGTGTCATCGTTGAGCCGCCAGGCGCCAGTGGCATACATCAGCTTGAAGTCCTCGAGCGGATTGTGTTCATGAATCAGAAGATCGGCGCGTTTGCCCACATCGACGCAACCGGTCTCCTCCTCAATGCCGAGCAGCTCGGCCCCCTGGACCGTTGCCGAGCGCAGCACCTCGAGCGGATTGAAGCCGGCCTCCTGCAACAGTTCGCATTCGCGCACCAGGCCAAAGCCATAGACCTGAAAGATGAACCCTGAATCACTACCCGCGCAGACCCGGCCGCCCAGATTCTTGTAGTCGTTCGCGAACTGCATCCAGAGCTGGTAGTTGCGCTTCCACTCGATCTCGTTGCGCGTGCTCCAGCGATACCAGTAGGCGCCATGTCCGCCCCGCTGCGGCTGGAAGTAGCGCCACAGCGTGCGCATGGTGTAGGCCCCGTGCCAGTCGGCGCGCCGCGCGCGCATGAGGTCGCGATTGGCGTCATAGATGTTGAAGGTGGGCACGAAGGTATGACCGAGCTCGAGAAACTCGTGCAGCACCTCATTCCAATGCGCGGATCCAGGCCTGGCGGCCTGCATGAACATCTGACCCGAGGCCGAGAACCTGAAGTACTCGTCGCTGTAGTTGTAGTCATCGGGATAGTCCTGCACCACCCGCTGATCAAAGAGGGCCTCGGGAATGCCGTAGTAGTGCTCTGAACTGTTGAGCCCCCAGCGTGCCGAGGTGAGGGCATTGACGCGGGTCACGCCCATCTGGGCATGGTGGCAGCCCGAGCGCAGGCCCTGTGCGCGTGCTTCGTCGAGCGCGGCCTCGAAGATGCGAGGGGGTGCGCCAAAGAACTTGATGCCGTCGGCGCCGCGTGCCTTGAGGGCCCGCACCCAGTCGCGGGCCTGCTGCGGGGTATGGATGGTCTTGACCCGGTCGCTGACGGCCGGAAAGACACTGTGCAACACGAAGTTGGGCGCAGCGATGCGGTGGGCGCGTTGGGCCTCGCGTTGTTCGAGCATCCAGCCCAGACCGTTGGTGCAGCCCATTTCGCGCACGGTGGTCACGCCATGCGCCAGCCACAGCGCGTAGACATAGTCGGCGGGCAGGGGCGGACCGCTCATGGCATGCCAGGGGGTGCCCACATGGGCATGCGCATCAATCAGGCCAGGCGTCACGAAGCGGCCGTGACAGTCGATCTCATGATCCCCTGCGGCCGGCCTTCTTGCCGGGTTGATGGGCTTGTGCGGGGTGCCCACATTCACGATATCGGTGATCCGATCGCCTTCGACCACGATGTCCACCGGGCCCCAGGGCGGTGCACCGGTGCCGTCGATGACGGTGGCTCCGCGCAGCACAAGCCTTCGGAAGGGGCCGTTGCCACGATGGCGCGAGGTGGCGGCAATGGAGGGGCTCATGCCCCGCGGGGCATACATGAGGGCGGACTCTTCTCCGGCCTCGACCTGTGGAATGCTGGCGGATGTACTCATGCCGGGAACATTACACTGAGCCCAAGCAAAGCAACCCAGAGCCAAGGAGCTCCCATGTCACATCTGAAATCGCGAAGAACCGTCCTATCGGCCGCACTGGGCGGCATGGTCCTGGGACAGCAGGCCTGGGCTCAGGCCGCCTATCCTTCGCGTCCGGTTCGGCTGATCGTGCCCTACGCGGCAGGTGGCGGCCCTGACCTTTCGGCACGCAAGCTCGCCCCGGAGCTGGCCAAGGCGCTGGGCGTGAATGTTGTCGTGGAGAACAAGGTGGGTGCGGCCGGCATCGTTGCCGGAGAGACCTCGGCGCTCCTGGCCCCCGATGGTTATGCCGTCCTGATTGGCGGTGCGACCCATCTCATCAACAAGGCGATGAACCCGGCGGTCAAGTACGACCCGCTCAAGAGTTTTGATCCGGTGACCACCGTGGCGTCTTCGGGCACGGTGCTGGTGGTCCCGGTCGATTCACCGTATCGCACGGTGCAGGATCTGGTGGCCGCCATCCGTGCAAAGCCAGGCGCCTTCAACTATGGGTCGGGCGGCATCGGAACTGCGGCCCATCTCGCTGGCGGCGCTTTCTGCAAAGTGCTGGGCCTGGATGCCGTGCATGTGCCCTACCGGGGGTCGGTCGAGATCGTGCCTGGTCTGATCGGAGGTCAGATCCAGTTTGCCTTTCCGATCGCCGGCACCGCGATGGCGGGTCTGGCCCAGGGCAAGGTGAGAACACTCGCAGTGACCACCCCGGCGCGGATCGCCCAGCTTCCTGATGTGCCCTCGCTCAAGGAGGTGTATGCCAGCGTGCAAGGTTCGGACCTTCTCGTGCAGGAGTCCTGGAGCTGCTTCTGGGTGCCCGCGGGCACGCCACGCGAGGTGATCCGAAAGCTCTTCGAAGCCACCCATGCCGCGCATGCCTCACCGTCGGTCAAGGAGCATGCAGAGCGATCGGCAACAGACATCGTGCTGTCGCGCTCCCCCGAAGAGCTCGCCGCCTTCACGCGTACCGAGATCGACAAGTGGACGCGCATTGTTCAGCTGCTTGGCATCAAGGGCGTCTGATGTTTGACCCCACCCCCGCCGCCGACCTGCTGAGTGCCGCCTGGAGCGCCGATCTTCAGGGTGATCTGCTCCCGGTTGCCCTTGCGCCAACCAACCGCGCCCAGGGCTATGCCATCCAGCGACTGATTGATACGCGACTTGGTCCTGCCGCTGGCTGGAAGATTGCAGCCACCAGCCTGGCTGGCCAGAAACACATTGCCGTGAGTGGTCCGCTCGCGGGGCCGGTCTTTGCGAATCGCGTACAGGGCCCATCGGCCACCGTGTCCTTGCGGGGCAACCGCATGCGTGTGGCCGAGTGCGAGGTGGTCTTTCGCATGGCGCGTGATTTGCCGGTGCGCGAGGAGACGTATTCGATGGACGAGGTGCTTGATGCGGTGGACGGCATCGGGCCCGGCATTGAAGTACCCGACTCGCGCTTTGCGGTGTTCGAAAAAGCCGGCGAGGCGCAACTCATTGCCGACTGCGCCTGCTGCCGGGACATGGTGCTCGGTGACATGCTGCCCATCGAGGGCAGCGATGCACGGCTGCACCAGCTGGCCGGTCTCAGGGTGCAGGCCCGTGTGAGCGATGGCCGGGCCTTTGAAGGCGTGGGCAGCAATGTGCTGGGCGATCCTGCGGCGGCACTGACTTGGCTGGCCAATGAGCTGAACACGCAGGGCCTGTCCCTGAAGGCCGGACAGTTTGTCACCACGGGTGCCTGCGTGGTGCCCATTGCGGTGCTGCCCGGTCAGCAGGTGCAGGCCGATTACGGCTGGCTCGGCACGCTGGGCGCGTCTTTTGTCTGAAAAGGAGTTTCCATGAGCATCGAACAACGCATTAAAGAACTCGGCCTGCAACTGCCTCCGGTGCCCAAGCCCATCGGCAACTATGTGGCGGGCGTGATCACCGGCAACCTGCTCTTCATGTCCGGCATTGGCCCCCGACGCCTGGAGGGCGGCTCGATCACCGGTCGCCTGGGCGAGAGCCTGACGGTGGAGGAGGGTTACGAGGCGGCCCGTCTGGTCGCACTCAATATGCTCTCGAACATCCAGTCGGTGCTCGGGTCGCTCGATCGCATTGAGCGGGTGGTCAAGGTGCTGGGCATGGTCAATTGCACCCCGGAGTTCAGCGAGCAGCCCAAGGTCATCAACGGGTTTTCGGATCTGTTTGTGCAGCTTCTGGGCGAGGCGCAGGGGCGCGGCGCGCGCTCGGCGGTCGGCATGGCTGCTTTGCCCAACCAGATCGCGGTTGAAGTCGAAATGGTGCTTCAGATCCGGGACTGATCGGTCAGCCGCGGCTCGGTCTCGGCATCGCCAGCAGGGGCTGGCTCTCGGCATCGCCAGCGAGGGCTGGCATCCCTCTTGCAAAAGGGCAGGCATGGCTATTCACGTCGCGCTTCATCATGTCACCCGCTATACCTACGACAAGCTGGTGACGCTCGGGCCTCAGCTGATCCGGCTGCGCCCTGCGCCCCATTGCCGCACGCCCATCCTGTCGTATTCGCTGCGGGTGGAGCCAGAAGACCACTTCACCAACTGGCAGCAGGACCCTTACGCCAACTATCAGGCCCGCCTGGTCTTCCCGGAAAAGACGCGGTCGCTGACCGTCACGGTGGATCTGGTCGCCGAGATGGCGGTCTACAACCCCTTCGATTTCTTTCTCGAGCCCGAGGCCGAGCACGCGCCTTTCTCGTACGCGGCCGGGCTTGCGCAGGACCTGGCGC
>JBMSOD010000158.1:0-7367 GCA_049422085.1 Burkholderiaceae bacterium | reverse complement strand
CTACTTCGCTCCGATCGTGGCCGATGCCGAAGCCGGCTTTGGTGGCGTGCTCAACGCCTTCGAACTCATGAAGTCCATGATCGAGGCCGGTGCTTCGGGTGTGCACTTCGAAGACCAGCTGGCTGCGGTCAAGAAATGCGGTCACATGGGCGGCAAAGTGCTGGTGCCCTCCCGCGAGGCCGTCGCCAAGCTGGTTGCGGCCCGTCTCGCTGCCGATGTCATGGGCGTGCCCACCATCCTGCTCGCCCGTACCGATGCCGAGGCGGCCGATCTCGTCACCTCGGATGTCGACGAGAACGACAAGCCCTTCATCACCGGCGAACGCACGGTCGAAGGCTTCTTCCGCACCCGTAACGGCATTGATCAGGCCATCTCACGGGGCCTGGCCTACGCGCCCTATGCCGATCTGATCTGGTGCGAGACCGGCACGCCCGATCTGGCCTTTGCCCGCCAGTTCGCCGAGGCGATCCACCCGAAGATCCCGGGTAAGCTGCTGGCCTACAACTGCTCTCCCTCCTACAACAGGAAGAAGAAGCTAGACGACTCGACCATCGCCAAGTTCCAGCGCGAGCTCGGTGCGATGGGCTACAAGTTCCAGTTCATCACCCTGGCTGGTTTCCATAGCCTGAACTACTCCATGTTCAACCTGGCCTATGGCTATGCCCGCGACAACATGACCGCTTTCGTGGAGCTGCAGGAAGCCGAATTTGCGGCAGCCGAGCGTGGCTTTACCGCGGTCAAGCATCAGCGCGAGGTGGGTACGGGCTACTTCGATGCGGTCACCACCACCATCGAGAGCGACGCCTCCACCGCAGCGCTCAAGGGTTCGACCGAAGACGAGCAGTTCTTCGACGGCCACAAGAAGGCGGCCTGAACGGAGCGCAGCCGTCTTGATGCATCGTTTGCGCCAGGGCCTTGAGAAAGGCCCTGCGATGCTGGCAGCAGGTGAGCCCGACTGATCCTGTTCGCCCGATCGATGGTCTTGCAGGCCCACCGAGTTGAGAGACTCCGGTGGGCTTTTTCCTTTCTGCCCTTCCTTTGGTGTTTTTTTCGGCACGCCTTCCCGCAGGAGGTAGCGCTGACGATCTAGGCCGACCGACCTGCCTTTGGCCTTTGGTGCAATGGTTCGCGACCGCTTTGGCGAGGACCATGGGGACTCCATCCCACCCATTTCAGGAGTCCCGCCATGTCTCGATCCACTTGCCTTTCAAGCACGCCTGCGCATCGCGCTCCCGGGTCACGCCTTCGTTCTGCTGGCCAGGGCATGACCGAGTACCTCATCGTGGTGGCGCTGATCGCCGTTGCTGCCATCGGTGTCTATTCCCTGCTCGGACAGACGCTGCGTAGCCAGACCGCTGGCCTGGCCATGGAGGTCTCAGGTCAGGATGCCGGCGCGGCGATCGGTGCTGCGCAGGGGCAGGCGGGCGCCGCCCAGTCGTCAGCCGCAACCCGCAAGGGTCTGGCCAATTACAACGAAGCCAACCGCTGAGCGCGCGGGTCTGGCCGTGAGGGTCCTCTCGCATCCTTGTCGTACTGCCCGGCTGTCCGCGGCTGCTGGTTCGTGCCGGGTAGGGCAGCGGGGGCAGGCCCTGGTGCTTGCTCTGGGGCTGCTGGTGCTGGGGGCGGTCTGTCTGCGTCTGCTCTTTGAGTCCGGGCAGCTCAGCGTGGCAAAACAGCGCCTGACCGACACGGCCGATGCCGCAGCCCTCAGCGCGGCCACCTGGCGGGCCCGCGTGCTGAATTTTCATGCGTATTCCAATCGGGCCATCATCGCCAACGAGGTCGCCATTGCCCAGGCCGTCACCCTGGTGGCCTGGGCCAACTACTTCGAAACCCTGACCGGGAATGCGGCGGCCTTCGGGGCCTATCTGCCGCCAGCAGAGCCCGGGCTCACGGCGATCGCCGAAGCGGCCACGCTTGCTGCTGAGACGTCCCGGGTGACCGCCTCAATCGAGATTCCTGCGCGTGGCGCACCCCTGGTGGGTTACAAGGCTCTGCTTCAAGGGGCGCAGGAGGTCATGCACCTGTCGAGCCTTGGTTTCGGGCTCAATATGGTCACGGCCGAGGTGGCTCGCGCGAGTCATCCGTCGCACTTCGCCTGGGTACTTCCCGACCCGGTGCAGTCCTGGTCGAGCTTTACTGCGCGTGTATCCGAGCGGCCTGATCGCACTCGCGTGGGCGATCTGGTGCGCGCCTCGCTGGATCCCTTCGTAGGCGGCGCCCGAAGCGAAGACATTCACACGCCTATCCCCTCCCTGTGTCTGAATCTGATGCGCCTGCGCAAGCGCGGCATCACCACGCTGTCCGAGGACCTGGATCGCTGGGAAGCGGTCGACACCCTGTCATTCCATCTGCGGCGACTGTCCTGGTTTCGGTGCCGGGAACGCGAGGCCTTGCCGCTGGGCTGGGGTGCCGCCGAGGCTGGGCAGGTGCTCAACACCGTCACGGCCACCTCGGGTGATCTCATGCTCAATCCCATGGCGCGTCAGCTCGCCTCCGAGTCGATGTTCAGTGAGTCGGGCTATGAGGGCATCGCACGGCTGCGCGAACTCAACTACGAGGCGCTCGCCAATACGCAGTTCCCGCGAGGTCGGCTTGCCGTGATTGCAAGGCGCGATCCATCGGATCAGTCCATCCCCGCTACCGAATCGGCCGCAGGCACCACAGGCGCGCTGCTCAAGGCAGTCAATGCCAGCACCGGCTCCTCCCATCGAAAGATGTGGGCGCTGTCGGCGGCAGAAGTTCATTTCCGCAGGCCCCCGGGGGCACCCTCGCGTACCGAATACGCAAGCCTCTTCAATCCCTACTGGCAGGCCCGACTGGTGGCGCCGACCACCGCTGAGCGAGCACTGGCGCTCGCACAGGCTGACTGACATGAGTTCAACCTTCTGCAGTTCTGCGCTTCGATACCGGCGGCAGCGAGCTGCGAGTCAGACACAACAATCCGGGCAATCGCTCATCGAGGGTCTGGTGGGGTTGATCGCTCTGCTTCCCTTGCTGTTCGGTGCGATCTGGCTGGCCCGTCTGATCGATCTTCAACAGGCCACCGCGTCGGCGGCCCGAGAGGCTGCCTTCGAGTGCACCGTGCTGCCCTCAGGATGCCCTGCAGGCCGCGGGCCTGAGTTGGCCTCCCTGCAGGCCTTTGATCGCGCCTCGTCTGTGCTGTGGGCGGCGCTTCGCGATCGTGCCTCCAGCGATCCTGATGCCGGCATTCGAGTGCAGTGGGAGACCTTGAAGTTCAACACCCCATTCGCCTTTGCGGGGGGGACCGCTTCGCAATCCATCCCGGGCGCGGTGAACTTGCTGTCCAACCTCGCTGGTCCGGGGCGATTCGGGCTGACTCTGGATGCGGGCCTGTCCCGATCCAGGGTGTCTGTCCCTCTGGCTGGGGGCTTGCGGCTGGAATCTCAGCTCGCCGTGCTTTCCGATGACTGGATGGCGCGCGCGCCCGAAGGCCCTGCGGCGGACACGGTGCGCTCTCGCGTGGATCAGGGGAAGAGCGTGCCGGTCATCGAGGAGGCCCTGCGTGCGGGCTGGTGGCCGGTGCGTGGACTGCTTCAGGTCGCCGCCTGGGTCGGACTCGAGTCCAGTGCCTCCGAGTTCAGGCCCTACTTCATCGATGTCGATCGGGTTCCGCCTGACCGACTCGGTCTGAGTCCCTGGCCTTTGCCTCCCGAGCCTGCGCCTCAAGAACCCGTCATTGATTCCGGCACCGGCCTCTGGTTTCAGGACGGCGCCTGATTCAGCACTCGATTCCCGACTCGACTTTCCCTCAACCCTTGAATGGAGACCCCTGTGGATGCCTTTCCCGAGACTTTTCGCCAGGAAGTCGTCATGAGTGATTCCGCCATCGATGGCCAGTCGGTGAAGACCTGGCGATTTCGAAGCAGCCAGAGCGCCGAAGCCCTGAGCGATGCTGCCCAGGCTCATTTCAGGGAAGCCGGACGCCAGGTGATCGCCGTCACCCGTGGCGACTGGCGCATCGTGTCTGCACTTGCCCCGGATGGGATCCACACCGTTCAGGTGCGCAGCACCGCGCGAGGTGCAGAGGGCTTGAGCTCGATCTGGATGCGACCAGAAGCAGGTGCAAATGCTGGCAGTGCTCCGATGTCGGGTCATGTGCGCCTTACCGCCACGGCACTGGATGAGCTTCAGGACTGGTTACCTGAGTCCGTTCGGGTCCTGCGAAGAATTACTCACCATGATGCCGGACGCCTTGCAGGCACCCTGGTGGCAAGCAGCGCCCGTCCTGCAGCGGTGCTGTCTCAGACGCTGCTCGATCGCGCAAAGCGTGCGGGCTATCAGGTCGATGGTGCGCTAGGCATGCCTGCACAGCGGGCGGGTTGGTATCGAGGAGAGCCTGGCGAGGCCATGGCGTTTCGTCGACGAAGCGACGAACTCATTGCCACTCTGGCCACGCAGGGTGAGACCACCTCGATTGTCATGCACTGGAGTCGCGCGCAATGAAGTTCAATCGATTGAGGTTGCGCCCTCTTCGGAGGTCCTTGTGGCATCGCGCCTTGTGCCAACAACAGGGTCAGGCTGCGCTCGAGGCTGTCCTGTTGACCCTGCTGCTCGCCCTCGCTGTATTCAGTCTGGTCGACGATTCACCCCTGGCCAAACTGGTTTTCTCCCTGCATGACCATCATGCCCGCATGGCGCGCGGGCTCGCGCTGCCATGAGGGCCCGCATCGTCAAGGGCTTGCGCTCGCTCCAGACCCGGTGGGCCGCCTGGCGGACCGTCGGTCTGATGGCGGGGATGCTGGGCTTCGGGCTGCTGGCCGCTCTGGGTGCCTATCGGTACATCCAGGAGCGGGTGGAAGTCGAGCGGGCTCGTCTTGAGGTGGCTCATGAGCGCGTGGACGTGCTGGTCGCAGCGCGCGCACTGCAGCGGGGTGAAGCCGTCGGTACAACCAATCTTGCTGTCCGATCCCTGCCTCGAGAAGTGATCCCGGGCGGAGCCCTTTCACCGTCACGCATTGATGCGGTGCAAGGCCTGCGACTGCAGTGGCCCATGCAGGCCGGTGAGCCCTTGCTCGCCAGTGCCGTGTTTGCAGCCGAGTCGGCGGGACTCTCCAGCCGCCTGCGTCATGGCGTGCGCGCGCTCACCATTGCCGTCGATGAGACCAATGCCATCTCGGGTCTGCTGCAGCCTGGCGATCGTATTGATCTGCTTCTATCGTGGCGGCCTGCACCCGCAGCGGGAGTGTCGCTGCCCGAACTCACCCGTACGGTCATGCAAGATGTCGTGGTCATTGCCACGGGTCGTAATGCCCGGGCCGTGCCTGCGGAAGAGGGGCCCGGGCGAACCTTCAGTGCGATCACCGTCGAGGTCGATCCCGAGCAGGCGCAAAAGCTGGTGGTCGCCCAGCGCAGCGGCCGCCTGACTGCAGTGCTGCGCAACCCCTCCGATCGAGAATCCCATGAGGATCGGTTGCTTGATGTGCATGAACTGATGGGAATCGCCAGGCCCACCGGCTCGGGTGTGTCTGGTGTCTTGCAGGCCCTGACCAGTGCACAACTTCGTGGATCGCCGGCCGTCAGGGAGGGCGGCATGTCCCGCTCACAGGGGCTGAACTCTTCCGCGGGACAGATCGATCCAGCGCAAGGGCATCCGACTCCGGGCCCTCATGGCGGTCATTCCGCCCGGAGTCACTCTGGACTCCACGGTCAGGCGAGCGGCGTTGAGGTGATCGTCGGAGGCCGGGGGCCATTGCCGGCCGCAACATCGTCGGGGACCAGCGCCACCGCACCTGTCCCCGGTCCGCCCGCGGCCCCAAACACTCAGCCCATGCCTGCCTGGCCTGATCTTTCGCCACCCACCACGGTGCCGCTGCTTCGTTGATTGTCGACACGGAGTCACTGATGCCTTCTGCATTCTTCATCCTCAATCCGCCCCACACCCTTCGTGGCTGGCGATCTCTTGCAACCCGATGCCTCGTCGCGTCGCTTTGCCTTGCGAGCCCTGTCTCTGCTCAGACGCTGCAATTGGCG
The DNA here is from genome assembly GCA_049422085.1 of Burkholderiaceae bacterium. GTDB lineage: Bacteria > Pseudomonadota > Gammaproteobacteria > Burkholderiales > Burkholderiaceae_E > UBA4615. Next base: position 1,373 of record JBMSOD010000158.1, on the reverse strand, counting down.
GTCGGCCAGGCCCATGTTCTGAATGAGCCCGAGGTCAGGCGTATCGCAATCGGTAACGGCAAGGTGCTGCAGGCGGCCGCGCTCGACGATCGTCAGGTCCTGGTGCTGCCTGAATCGCCGGGTCAGACCACGCTATTGATCTGGGGAAGGCAGGGCCCGCCGCGCACCCATGTGATTCAGGTGATCGCGGCCGAGCAGCATCGGATCTACGAAGAAGTAAAGGCGCTTTTGTCGGGGCAGGGCAGTCTTCAGGTTAGGGCTGTGGGCGACAAGGTCCTGATAGAAGGGGATCCCGCCAATGAAGAGCAGGGTGCTCGATTGCAGGAAGTCAGTCGCCGTTATCCCGGGGTGATCAACTTTGCCGGCAAGATCGGTATGGAGCGGATGATCGCCATGGACGTCAAGTTCATCGAGATGCGGCGCGAACTTCTTGAAGACATCGGCGTGCGCTGGAATGGAAGCATGAATGGGCCGAGTTTTCAGGTGCTGGGCGATGCGCACCGAAGTCGTGCGCTGCAACCGGGTGGCAATGGTGATGCAGCCGGTCTTGAGACCCGGCCGCGAACCTGGCGTCCTGGTGTGAGCCTGTCACTGGCCTCGTCGCTGACCTCGCGCCTGCAACTCATGGTGCAAAACGGTGACGCCGTGATTCTTGCCGAACCGCGCCTTGCCTGCCGTTCCGGTGGTCAGGCCAGATTTGTTGCAGGCGGTGAGTTGCCCATCCCGGTCTCCGGAGCCTTGGGCAATGCGTCGGTTGCCTTCAAGGAATATGGCATCAAATTCGACGTCAGTCCGGTGGCCAGCAGCTCGGGGGTGATCGCAGCCCGCATTGCCACTGAAATCTCTTCCATCAATTTCGAGGTGGCAGTCAAGGAAGTCCCCGGGCTCATCAAGCGTCGCGCTGAATCGGAAGTCAATCTGCGAGAAGGTGAGACGCTGGTTATCGCGGGCCTGCTCACCGACGAAGGCAGCCGCAACCTCGACAAGGTCCCCGCAGCTGGAGACCTGCCTGTTCTGGGCCCTCTGTTTCGGTCGCGTCAGTTCAGAGATCGCCAGACCGAGCTGGCGGTCTTTATCACGCCGAGATTTGTCGAGGGGCAGGCTCAGCCCGGCACCACGCCCGCAGCCCCGAGCCTGGATATGCCCGAACGCGCTGCCGCACAGCGCAAGCAACTGCGAGATCAGCCAGGGTTTCCGAAGCCGAGCTGGCCGACACGCGTCGACTCTGACACAGAGCCCTCCCCGCCGGTCAGCACCGCAATGTGAGGCCAAGCATGCTGAACATCACGATCGAGCATCCTGATCATGCCCCTCGCAGTCTGAACATTGCCAGCCTGCCGTGCCGCATTGGACGGGCTCCACTGTGTGAAGTG
>JBMSOD010000157.1:0-7557 GCA_049422085.1 Burkholderiaceae bacterium | reverse complement strand
TCGATCAAGCATGCGGGCACCCCCTGGGAGCTTGGCCTGGCCGAGACCCAGCAGACCCTGGTGCTGAACCGTCTGCGGGGCCGGGTGCGTGTGCAGGCCGACGGTCAGATGAAGACCGGTCGCGTCGTGGTGATCGGTGCGCTGCTCGGCGCTGACGAGTTTGGCTTTGCGACCGCCCCGCTGGTGGTTGAGGGCTGCATCATGATGCGCAAGTGCCACCTCAACACCTGCCCGGTCGGCGTGGCCACCCAGGATCCGGTGCTGCGCCGCAAGTTCCAGGGCAAGCCCGAGCATGTGGTGAACTACTTCTTCCATGTGGCTGAAGAAGCGCGGGCCATCATGGCGCAACTGGGCATCCGTCGTTTCGACGAGCTGATCGGCGCCACCCATCTTCTGGATACCCGCAGCAGCGTGGAGCACTGGAAGGCCCGCGGCCTGGACTTCGGGCGCATCTTCTACAGCCCGAAAATGCCGGCCGATGTGGCTCGCCATGCGGTCGACACCCAGAACCATGGCCTCGATCGTGCGCTCGATCTCCAGCTGATCGAGAAGTCCGCGCCGGCCATCGAGCGGGGCGAGAAGGTCAGCCTGATTCTGCCGATCCGCAACGTCAACCGTACCGTGGGCGCCATGCTGTCGGGCCGGATTGCACGCCGGCATACCCATGCCGGTCTGCCCGACGACACCATCCACATTCAGTTCAACGGGACCGCCGGACAGAGCTTTGGTGCCTTCCTGGCGCGTGGCGTCACCTTTGATCTGGTGGGCGAGGCCAATGACTATGTCGGCAAGGGCCTCTCGGGTGGCCGTGTCATCGTGCGCTGTGCCAATGATTTTCGTGGCTTTGGTCCCGAGCACATCATCGTCGGCAATACCGTGCTGTACGGCGCGATCGAGGGCGAGGCCTACTTCAATGGCGTGGCCGGCGAGCGCTTTGCCGTGCGCAACTCGGGCGCCGCTGCGGTGGTCGAAGGCACCGGCGACCATGGCTGCGAGTACATGACCGGCGGGACCGTGGTCGTGCTGGGCCGTACCGGCCGCAACTTCGCAGCCGGCATGTCGGGCGGCGTGGCCTATGTCTGGGATGAAGACGGTGACTTCGCACGCCGCTGCAACCTGGCCATGGTCTCGCTCGAGCCGGTGCTCAGCACGGCCGAGCAGCAGGCCAAGCTGCCGCAGGCCACCTGGCATGCAGCGCGGCGTGGCGGCACTCAGGACACCGACGAGGCCATTTTGCGCGGACTGATCGAGGCGCACTTCCGCCATACCGGCAGCGTGCGTGCCCGCGAGATCCTCACCCAGTGGGCCAGCGCCCGTGCGCGTTTCGTGAAGGTCTTCCCCAACGAGTACAAGCGCGCCCTGGGCGAGCTGGCTGCAGCCCGCAAGGCGGCGGGTCAGCCAGCCTGACGCGGGTCTGAGGCGGGCCTGATGCGCTTGCGTTCGCAGGCATCGCATCGGCCTGCCACGACCGCAACGCGCACCTGGAATCGATGTTCTAACACTCCACTTATCGTCGCGGTTTTTCATACCCGCGTTTCATTACCGAATCTCAGGCAGGACACACATCATGGGCAAGGTCACCGGATTTCTCGAGTACCAGCGTCTGGCCGAGGCCAGCGAACCCGCCGATCAGCGCCTTCGTCACTATCGCGAATTCGTGCTGCATCTGGATGATGCACAGGCAGCGCAGCAGGGTGCGCGCTGCATGGACTGCGGCATTCCGTTCTGCCAGAACGGCTGCCCGGTCAACAACATCATCCCCGACTGGAATGACCTGGTCTTCCGCCAGGACTGGCAGCGCGCCCTCGATGTGCTGCACTCGACCAACAACTTTCCCGAGTTCACCGGCCGGATCTGCCCCGCGCCTTGCGAGGCCGCCTGCACGCTCAACATCAACAGCGATGCGGTTGGCATCAAGTCGATCGAACACGCCATCATCGACAAGGGCTGGGCGCAGGGCTGGGTGGTCCCGCAACCGGCGCCGGCGCGGACCGGAAAATCGGTGGCCGTGGTCGGATCCGGCCCTGCCGGTCTGGCCGCTGCGCAGCAGCTTGCACGTGTCGGCCACGACGTCACCGTGTTCGAAAAGAACGACCGGATCGGCGGACTGCTGCGCTACGGCATTCCCGACTTCAAGATGGAGAAGTCGCATATCGATCGGCGGGTCGAGCAGATGCAGGCCGAGGGCGTGGTGTTTCGCACCGGCGTGTATGTGGGCCGGGGTGAGGTCGGCACAGGCGTCAACAATCTCGCTCGCGAGACCATCGATCCTGACACCCTGATGGCCCAGTTCGATGCAGTGCTGCTCACCGGCGGGGCTGAACAGCCGCGTGACCTGCCCGTGCCCGGCCGTGAGCTCAAGGGCGTGCATTTCGCCATGGAGTTCCTGCCCCAGCAGAACCGCACCGTGGCCGGAGATTCGGTCGATGGCCAGATTCTGGCCACCGGCAAGCATGTGATCGTCATCGGCGGTGGCGACACCGGCAGCGACTGTGTGGGCACCAGCAACCGCCAGGGTGCGGCCAGCGTGACCCAGTACGAACTCATGCCCCAGCCGCCCGAGCAGGAATACAAGCCGCTCTCCTGGCCCTATTGGCCGACCAAGCTGCGGACCTCCTCGTCGCATGAGGAGGGCTGCGAGCGCGACTGGTCGATCACGACCAAGGAATTCCGAGGCGATGGCAATGGCCGCGTGCGTGCGCTGGTCACCGCCCGCGTCGAGTGGGTCAAGGACGAGGCCACCGGCCAGATGCGCATGACCGAAGTGCCCGGAAGCGAGCAGGAAGTGCCGGCCGATCTGGTCTTCTTTGCGATGGGATTCGTGTCGCCGGTCACCGGTGTGCTCGAGGCCTTTGGCGTCGAGCGCGATGCCCGCGGCAATGCGCGCGCAGCAACCGAAGGCGAGGGCAGCTATCGCACCAACCGGGACAAGGTATTCGCAGCCGGCGACATGCGTCGGGGACAGTCTCTGGTGGTCTGGGCGATTCGTGAAGGCCGACAGGCAGCGCGCTCAGTGGACGCCTGGCTGATGGGATCGAGCGACCTGCCTCGTTAAGTTGAAGGCAATGCCGGCTTGAAGACAAAGCCGGCGCCTGACGGGGTGCCGGCGATCGACCAGCGCCCCGTGTGAGGTTCCCCGGCACCGGATCACCGGCGCCGGGGCCCTGGCACACGCTCTTCACCGAAATCGGGTCCGCCGGTCATCCCTCCGTCGTGCCCTTGTGGTGCGCGCAACCAGCGATGTTGCGCGGGTCATTCCCCCCTGACCTGATGCCCTGCCGGTCACCTCTTCGGGTGTTGCGGCTGGAGCGGTTCATACCGAAGCGCACTCCCCAGTGCCACATCAGATGAATCGCTACTGGTCAGTATAAGTCCGGACCCATGCGTCAGGCAACCCGATTTGCGAACGACATCGGGCGACCCGGTCGCCAGAGCCGGGCGGGCCCCCATTGCGAGATCGGCGCGAACCCGCTCCGGGCCTGACGGGCCCGATACGGTGAACAATTCGGTGCACAATTCGGCCCAGGAGTCCGGGCCTTGATGCCCGACACAGCAGAACGCACTCCGGAACAAAACGATGAGGAGACCGGTCGATGGGCTGGCGTGAGATCACCATCGGGCAGGCCCTGCGCGAGACGGCGCAGCGTTGCCCGCAGCGAACGGCCGTGACCGGCATGGGCGAGCGCTGGTCGTTTGCCGAACTCGATCAACGGGCCGATCAGCTGGCCCATGGTCTGATCTCCATGGGCATCGGCCGCGCAGACCCGGTGGCGGTCTGGTTGACCAACAGTCCGCAGTGGGTGGCCTGCTGGATGGCCTGCGCGCGGATCGGCGCCATTCTTGTGCCACTCAACACCCGCTTCAAGAGCGAGGAAGTGGCCTATATCCTGCAACAGAGCGAGGCCCGTGTCCTGATTGCGATGGACCGTTACTGGGACATCGGTTATCTGGACATGATTCATGGGCTGGTGCCCGAACTGGCCCAGAGTGTGCCGGGGAGGCTGCAGTCGGCCCGACTGCCTGCGCTGCGTGCGGTTGTGCTCTGGAACGAGGCGCCGGCTCCGGGCACGGTGTCGCTGCAGGCGCTGAGCGCAGAGGGCGCCAGGCGGGCGGCTGCGGGCCATGCCCTGCCGCACGTCCATGCACAGGATCCGGTGATCATCGTCTACACCTCGGGGACCACCGGGCATCCGAAGGGGGCGGTGCATGGCCATGCGATTTTGCGCAATGTGGCCAATGTGGCGCGTGTGATGCGTATCGGTGCCGAGGATGTGATCCTGGGTCACATGCCCTTCTATCATGTGGCAGGGGCCTTCACGCAGGTGATTCCGTGCGTGATGCTGGGGTGCACCCTGGTCACCATGCCCCAGTGGGTTCCGGACGAAGCGCTGGAGATCATCGAGCGCGAAAAGGTCAGCATCTTTGGTGGCATTCCGACCCACTTCATCGATTGCCTTGATGCGATCCGGCGTCAGCCTCGCGATGTGTCCAGCCTGCGTTCGGCATGGATCGGCGGTGCCCCGGTGACACCCGATGTGGCCATGGCAGCCCGGCAGGAACTGGGCTTGAGGTCACTGCAGGCGGTGTATGGCATGACCGAGACCACCGCGGCCACTGTCTTCAGCGAACACGATGCGCCACTCGAGGTGCTTTGCGAAAACAAGGGTCGACCCATCGGCGAGTTCGAGGTGGCCGTGGTCGATCCGAAGAGCGGCCAGCCCATGCCTGCCGGTCAGACTGGCGAGGTGCGCGTGCGTGGACATCTCGTCATGCAGGGCTACTACCGTAATCCGCAGGCCACCGCTGAAGCGATCACGCCCGAGGGCTGGTTTTGTACCGGGGATCTGGGCGAATTTGACGGGCAGGGCTATCTGAAGATCACAGGACGACTCAAGGAAATGTTCATCGTGGGCGGCTCCAATGCCTATCCCGCCGAGATCGAGCGCATGCTGCAGTCACAACCGCAGGTCAAGCAGGCGGTGGTGGTGGGTGTGCCGGATCGCAGACTGGGCGAGGTGGGCTTTGCCTGGGTGCAGCTGCATGACGGACAGACGATGTCCTCCGAAGCCCTGGTGGCGGCCTGCCGCGCTGCCATGGCCGATTACAAGGTGCCGCGGCACATCCGTTTTGTGCCCGATTTTCCGCGCACCTCCACCGGCAAGATCCAGCGCTTCGTACTGGCCCAGCAGGCCAGGGATGCGCTTCAGGGAGTCTTCTCATGACCCTGCGTGACGAACTGCGCAGTTTCAAGCGCGAACGAATCATCGAAGAGGCGCAACGCCTGTTCTACGAGCGCGGCTACCGGGGCACCAGCCTCGATGCGGTGGCCGAAGCGCTCGACATGACCAAACCCTTTGTCTATGCGGTCTATGCCCGCAAGGTCGATATCCTGGTCGAGATTTCGATGCGCACGCTGCAAAGGTCGCTCGATACGCTTCGTGAAGCGCGGGCAGCGGGAGGAAGCCCGACTGCACAGCTGCAGCGCTTCGCGATGCGGTTCACCGAGGTCGTGATCCGGCATCAGGCGGGCAGTGCGGTGTTCTTTCGCGAAGAGGCCTCGATTCCGGCAGATGCCACGCGTCGGATCAATCGGCTCAAGGGCGAATTCGACGACGAACTTGCAGCGCTGCTTGAGGAAGGTCGAGCAGATGGCGAGTTCATGCTCGACGATGTCCGCACGGCCACACTCGCCATCGGCGGCATGATCAGCTGGATCTATGTCTGGTTCCGCAGCGGCGGCAGGCTGTCACCGGTAGTGATCGGCGAGCATATGGCCCGCTATGCGCTGCGCATTGCAGGGGCAGAGGAGATTGCCGCCCCCGCGGTCACGGCAGTGAAGGTCAGCCGGCCACGCCCCAGTCGCGCAGCACCTCGTTCTGGTGCGCGCCGTTCGCGGGCTGCGAAGACCTGATCGACGAGGGTGTGCGCGAGAACCGGGGTGCCGGTCCGGGTTGAGTCACGCCATCGACCTGAACGAAGGTGCCCCGCGCAGCCATGTGAGGATGCGAGGGCGCTTCGCCCATGGTGAGCACCGGCGCAAAGCAGCAATCGGAGCCTTCCATGACGGCGCACCATTCAGCCTGGGTCTTGCTGGCAAGGACCTCGGTAAAGCGCTTGCGCAGCACGGGCCAGCCGGCACGGTCATGCTGTTTGGGCAGCGTCTCCTGATCCAGGCCGGTGCGCTGCAGGAATTCTTCGTAGAACTTCGCCTCGATCGCAGCGATCGAGACATGACGCGCATCTTTGGTGAGATAGACGCCGTACCAGGGCGCCCCGCCATCCAGCACGTTGTCCGCCCGCTGGTCCGTCCAGCGGCCCGCAGCCCGCAGACCATAAATGCTGGCCATCAGCAGCGCAGCGCCATCGACCATCGCAGCATCGACCACCTGACCCTGGCCCGAGCGACCCGCCTCGAAGACGGCTGCCAGCACGCCCATGGCGAGCATCATGCCGCCGCCGCCAAAGTCACCGACCAGATTGAGCGGCGGCACCGGCGCCTCTTTGGTGCCGATGGAGGCCAGCGCGCCGGTGAGGGCGATGTAGTTGAGATCGTGACCGGCCGCCTTGGCGATCGGGCCGTCCTGGCCCCAGCCGGTCATGCGGCCATAGACCAGTTTGCGATTGCTTTGCCAGCAGGCCTCAGGGCCCAGGCCAAGGCGCTCCATGACGCCAGGGCGGAAGCCCTCGATCAGGACGTCAGCGCGATCGATCAGCGCCTTCACGGTTTTGATGTCGTCGGCCGATTTGAGGTCGAGGCTGACCGAACGTCTGCCGCGACCGAGCACGCCGAATTTGGTCTGAACCGGAAAGCCAAGGTCCGCGCTTTCCTTGCGGTCGATGCGGACGACGTCCGCACCCATGTCAGACAACAACATGCCGCAAAACGGACCTGGGCCGATGCCTGCGATCTCGATGACCCGAAGACCGTTGAGCGGACCCATGAGGTGTCTCCTCCGCCCTCCCTGCGGGCGATTTCTTTCTGTGTTGGCAGATACTAAGCCGATCGCTATCCTACTGGCAAGTACGCAAGGGTGACGCACCCGTTGCGCAGGAGACTTCATGAGCCCCGCCAACCCCTTTACGGTGCAGCCAATGCCGGTTGCCGCACCGTCCGCCGACTCGCGCATTCCGGGCCGCCATCAGGTGGTGGCCCGCGATCTGATGGACCGCTGGCTGCGTGAGCAGCCCGAAAAGGTGTTCATCACCTATGCCGATACCGGCGAGTCATGGACCTACCGTGAGCTGCATGCGCGAGTGCTGCAGTGCGCGGCAGGCCTGCAGCAGCAGGGCGTGCAACAGGGCCAGACTGTGCTGGTCTGGCTGCCCAACAGTCGCGAGCATGTGGTGGTGTTCTTCGCGATCAACTATCTGGGTGCCGTGTTCGTGCCCATCAATACCGCCTACAAGGGCCGGCTGCTCGCGCATGTGGTGGAGAACTCCGATGCCCGCCTGGCGGTGGTTCATGCCGATCTCGCGCCGCGCCTGAGCGAGATTGATACCGCACGACTCGAGCAGGTGGTGGTGGTGGGGGCGCCTGTGCCCGAACGGATCGGCAAC
>JBMSOD010000156.1:0-7574 GCA_049422085.1 Burkholderiaceae bacterium | reverse complement strand
CCCGGACCTTGGGACCAAAGGCAAAGGCAAAGGATCGGGTCAGGTTGTTCAGACCCGCCTTGGCTGCGCCATAGGGCTCGGCCGTGGGCGCCGGATTGGCGGCCGCCACTGACGAGATGTTGATGATGCTGCCGCCCTCGCCTTCGGCCATGCGCTCGCCGATCAAGGCCGAGAGCCGATAGGGCCCTTTGAGATTGAGCGAGACCACCTTGTCGAACATGGCCTCGCTCACCTCGGAGAGCTTGCCGTAGAGCGGCGACATGCCCGCGTTGTTGATCAGGATGTCGACCTTGCCGAAGTGGGCATAAGCGGCATGCACCAGCGCGTCGCAGTCGTCCCAGCGGCCCACATGGGCCGCAAGGGGCAAGGCTCGCCGACCCAGGGCGCGGATCTCCTGAGCCACGCTCTCGCAGTTGTCGAACTTGCGCGAAGCCACGACCACATCGGCCCCCCAGGCCGCCAGACCCAGGGCCATTGCGCGCCCGAGGCCGCGGCTGCCGCCGGTGACCAGCGCGACCTTACCGGTGAGATCGAACATCTCCCGGGCATGTTGAACCATATCCATTCTGCAGGTCTCCTTTGGATCGAGAGTCAGATGAGAGGCTTGCGCCCGTCGCGCCAGGCCTCTGCAAACTCGGGGGTGTAGGCCGCTTCCGGGTCCTTGCGAACCATGGCATCGAGGCGCTGGGCATCGTCACCCACCAGGATTCGCCAGCGTCCGGCCTTCACGCCGTCAAGAATGATGGTGGCTGCCTGCTCGGCACTGGTGGGCGCGTTATCGCGGAATTCGATGGCGCGCTGATGCAGGATCTTGCGAATGACCTCATCGGGCGCGTCAGCGACTGGGGCGCCCATGCGCACCATGCGTTCGCGTGCTGCGGCAACGCTGGCTTCACTCATCTCAAGCGCACTGCCATGACCCAATACCTGCCCGGTATTGAGCGCGATGGAGGTGCCAATATGGCCCGGCATGACCACCGAACAGCCCACATGGGGCGCGTGCAGCCGAAGGTCCGTGACCAGCGCCTCGGTGAAGCCCTTGACCGCAAACTTGGCCGCAGAATAAGCCGTGTGCGAGACCCCCGAACCCAGACTGGCCCAAAAGCCATTGACGCTGCTCACATTGACCAGGTGGCCGCGATCGGCTGCAACGAGCAGGGGCACAAAGGTCCGGCAGCCGAAATACACGCCCTGCCAGCAGATGTTGAAGGTCCGCTCCCATTCGGCGCGACTCGCCCTCAGAAAACTTCCCCCGCCGCCGATGCCTGCATTGTTGAACACCAGGTTCAGTGACTGCACGCCATGTTCGGTCAGGGTCGCATCACGAAACGCCTGCAGCGCCGACTCCTGACTGACATCGGCCACGAAGGTGCTGACCCGGGTGCCCGCTGGCGCACCCGCCAGACAGGCCTCACGCGAGGCCTTCAATCCTTCTGCAGACAGATCACACATCGCCACATGGACGCCCTGCGCGCTGAGCTGTCGGGCGAGCGCCCGGCCGATACCGCTGGCCCCTCCGGTGATCACGGCCATCTGGCCGGCTTCGATTTTCATGGTCTCCTCCTGTGTCTTGTCGATCGCCTCTGGGCGGTAGCGAAGTTCAATCCAGGCCCGGTGGTGGCTGGAAGGCAAAGCCCAGCTGCTCCAGGCGCTGGGCCACCTGGATCAGTTTCAGATCCGAACAGGCAGGCCCGATCAACTGCACGCCGATGGGCATGCCGTCGCTCCCTGTCCCCCCGGGGATGACGGTGGCGGGCAGCAGACTGACGCCGGCCAGTCCTGCCCAGAAGGTCTGACAGAAATACGGATGCTCTTGGCCATCAATGCGGATCCGACGCTTGCCGGGCGAGCCATGATCGTGAGGGAAGGCCGTGGTGGGCATGATCGGCGAGACGACCAGATCGAAACGCTGGAAGAACCGATGCCAGGCCCAGCGCATGGCGGTACGGGTTTCATTGCGTTGCCCCCATTCACGGGCACGCATGGTCTGCCAGCGCGCCTGGCGAGCCAGTGCGCTGGTGTCACTTTCGGGCGCGGCCTCGGCGATGGCCCGCATCCGATCGAAATCCGCCTGCGGAATTCGTGCAGCCATGGCACTGGCCAGCAAGGCCTCGAAGGTTTCGTGGCTCTGCTCGGCACTGAACTCGGGACGCGCCTGATCGTCAACGATTGCCCCCTGATCGGCAAGTGCCTGCGCCACTGCACGCACCCGAGCGCGGACGTCTGCCGAGGGCGGGCAGATCGACTCATGATCCCAAAGTGCCACCCGCAGGCCGGCGAGCGGCCCGTCAAGCCCAGGAAGCGACCAGCGCAGCGCTGGCGCTTCGATCTCGTCGGGCAAGGCCAGCAAGCGCATCATCAGCTCGAGATCAAACGCCGAACGGGCCAGCGGACCGATCACCGAAATATCGGTGGGCGTGAGCGCAGCACCATGGCCGCGCATGGGCAGCAGATTCCAGGTGGGCTTGTGACCGAAGACCCCACAGAAATGCGCCGGATTGCGGATCGAGGCCCCGATGTCGGAGCCGATTTCGAGCGCGCAGAGTCCTGCTGCAAGCGCCGCAGCCGAACCCCCCGAAGATCCTCCGGGTGTGGCCCCGGCTTTCCAGGGATTGTCGGTGGTGCCGTAGATCGCGTTGTAGCTCTGAAAATCAGCCAGGCGGATGGGCACATTGGTCTTTCCGAAGACCGTCACCCCTGCGGCGTGCAATCGCTGCACAGCCAGTGCATCGGTTCGTGCGATGTTGTCCTTCCACTCGGGAATTCCCCAGGTGGCAGGTGTTCCTGCCCAGTCGAAGCTTTCCTTCAGGGTCATGGGAAGCCCGTGCAGGGGCCCGAGCGACTCTCCTCTGGCCTGAGCCGCGTCGGCCGCGTCCGCCCTCGCCCGGGCCCGTTCGCGGTCCTGGACCACAATGGCATTGATTGCGGGATTGATGCGATCGACCCGGTCCAGGTGATGCTCGAGCAGCTCTCGCGCTCCGAGTCTGCCCGAGCGAAGCTCGCCGAGAAGCCGGGTTGCGGACTGATAATGCAGGGGCAGAGGCCGAAGCCCGCTCGCGCTCATACATGAAGCTCCTTGAGAATGCCCTGCTCACGCAGGGAGTCGATCTGCTCGCAGGAGTAGCCCAGGAGCCGTCCGAGCACTTCGGTGTTGTGCTGCCCAAGGGTGGGTGCAGGTCCGCGCACCTGAACACTGGCGTCTGTGAATTTCGGTGCGCTGTTGATCACATCGATGCGGCCCAGGACGGGATCGTCCACCGGGGTGATCATCTGACGGGCGAGCACCTGGGGCTGCCGCACCGCTTCAGGCACCGTCTTCATCACGCCCACCACCACATGGTGCTCGGTCAGAATTCGGTCTGCCTCGTCGCTGGTCAGTCTGGAAAGCCAGTCGGCGAACAGCGCACTGGCCTCTTCCCGATTCTGAGTGACCGCCTCCAATGAACAATAGCGGGGGTCGTCGAGGAGCTCCGGGCGTCCCATGGCCCTGCACACATTCTGCCAGGCGCGGAAACCGGGTCCGATATTGGCTGTGACATAGCCATCACGGGTTTTATGAACCGGGTGGTAGGCAGGATTGACCACGCCATCGATCAGGCAGCGCTGCAGCGTGTCATCGTTGGCGGCAAACAGCGAATCGAACAGGGCCAGATCGATCCGTTCCCCGCGACCTGTCCGCTCGCGCTTGTACAGGGCCGCGCAGATCGCGCCGAAGGCGGTGATACCCGTGACCACGTCGGCAATCGCCACACCGGGTCCGAACGGTGCAACCGGCTGCGCTCGGTGCAAGGCCTGAATCGCCACCCAGCCAGTCATCGAATGCGCAATATGGGCGTAGCCGGGACGATGCGCATTGGGGCCTGTCTGACCGAAGCCACTGACCGAGCAGTAGATCAGCTGCGGGTTCAGTTCGCGCATCGCCTCCTCGCCCAGGCCCAGCTTGTTCATGACGCCCGGCGTGAAGGCTTCGATCAGCACATCGCTGACCCGCACCAGCTCTTTCGCGATGCGCAGTCCTTCCGGACGGGTGAGATCCAGGCACAGCCCTTTCTTGCCGCCGTTGTGTTGCACATACATGGCCGAGCGGGCGGCGCCTGCGAGATTGGTCTCGCGCGAGGCATCGCCATCCGGAAACCGCTCGATCTTGATGACTTCGGCGCCATGGTCGGCAAGATAACGTGCTGCTGAGGGGCCGGCGATCAGTGCTGTGAACTCGAGCACGCGTACACCCGCCAGGGCGCCCGGCCGAAGCCCGGCCTCATCGGCCGCGCGAGGGTCTTGTGATGTCATGAAGTCCAGTCTCCTGACTTCAGCGTATCACGCGCCTGCGACCGGCTCCTTCCGGATCAGCGCAAACCGGACCGCATTGCCGAGCAAGCCGATCAGATCGGCCAATGCCAGCTCAAGGCCCAGCCTGGGGTCTCCGGAACTGATGTTGACTCTTGGAAGGCCTTGCAGTCCGGAATCGAACACGACCGGAATGGATTCGACAAGCGACAGGGGCGCCACCGATCCCAGCGTGTGCCCGGTCACGCGCGTGATCTCCTGAGGACTGGAAAAACTAAGCCGGGTGAGATCGGGCCATGCCTCTCTGACTTTCTGGGTATCGAGTTCGGCATTTCCGGCAAGGCATGCGAGGACAAACCGCTCCTGCCTGTCCTTGAGCAGGATGCACTTGATCATTTCGTGTTCGGGTACGCCTCGTTCTGCAGCGGCCAGAGCCACCGTTGGCGCTGCCCGCAGATGCGGCAACCTGCGTACCTGGACGCCCTTGGCTGCAAGGCGGGCCATGACCCCGGTATGCGCCTCCCGCTCCAGGGTCGCCTGGATCACGCACCGGGTCTCGTACCAGCCATGCTCGTCATGCAGCAATTCAGCCTCGCCACGGGCTGCGAGCGCCTGCAGCCAGGCCAGGGGATGGTGAGGTCTGAGCGGCAGCGGGATCGGCTCGCTGGCCACCACCCGATAGCCCAGGGTCTTCAGAGCGCTCAGGGATCGTGGCCGATTCGACAGGGAGCCCTGCACGAAGCTCAAGCGCCCGCCATCCTTGAGGTAGTACCCGGCCAGCGCCTGAATGGCGTCATGAAACAGCCGCCCCTCGGGCCCGGATCGATAGGCCAGCGGGAGGCTGTCATCCGGCGAGGGAATCGACGGGGGATTCACCAGAATGTGGTCGAAACGCTGATCGCCCAGCGGGGCAAACAGACTGCCCTGGTACAGCTCAATGGCCGCATCCAGCCCGGTCTGCGCCACAAATCGGCCCTGATTGCTTCGGATCAGGCTGACACAGTCGGGGTCGATGTCGCTGAAGCAGACCCGGCCCGCACCCAGCAAAAGGGCGGCGAACCCGAGCACACCATTGCCCGCACCGAGGTCGAACACCGATTCGCCAGCCCGGATGTCCATATGGGCAAGCATCAGACGGGTACTGTCGGAAGGTGCCATCGCGCCCTCCCAGTCGAGCGTGAGACTGAGCTCCTGCCCGGTGGGCTGGTGAAGCCACCTGAGTGTCCTGAGGTCAGCCATTGATACGTGCCAGGGCGGCAGGGCCGGGACGACGAAGACGGTCCATCATGCGCCTCTTGATTCGATCCATCAGCCGGATCAGAGGCCAGCAAGCCAGCAGAAAGATCACGCAAGCCATCAGGTACATCGGTAGCATCATCGCGCTGCTTCCGGTCGCGCCAATCACGGTATTGCATCGCGACAGCAACTCCGGAACGCCAATGACCGATGCCGTGCTCGACGCCATCACGATGATCAGCGCGTAAGCGGCCCATGACGGCAGAAAGAGGAGCGCCCGGCCATGATCGCCTGAGCGCCAGGACTGTAATGCCGGACCCAGGTTGTCGGCACAGAAACCTGTGACCGCAATGGAAAGCGCTACCGACGCCTTGAACCAGCCGGGGATACTGACCAGACCCGGAATACCTGGCACGCTGAACTCGGACGGCAGCATGAAAGCCAGGTAATAAAGGCACACAAAGGTCGGCACGTTTCGGGTGAGTTCGGTCAGCACCCGGCCCCCGCGTTGAAGAACGGATCGATCCGACATGCGAAGACGTGCCACGCCAAGACCGAAGACAGAGCCCAGCACCATGGCCACAGCCGAGATCAGCAGGTTGAGTCCAAAACCCTGAAGCAGGAATGGCAGCCAGGTAAAGGCATCGAGAAACACTTGCAGACCCCCCGCCTGCTGCTCCAGGAGGAGATGGCTCATGCTTGCGCCCTTTTCACCAGCCAGCGCTCGATGCGGCCCAGCACTCGTACCACCGCCATGATGAACAGCAGGAAGGCCAGGAGCACCAGATTCATCATGACGCCGACATTGCCTCGCTCGGCCATGATGGTGGTCGTTGCATTGAGCAGTTCGGGAACGGCCACGGCCGAAGCCATCATGGTCGCCTTGGCCACGTTGACCAGCGCGGCGACCACCGAACCGCTCACCAGGGGAAGAATGGGCGCCAGATGCAGGGGGTGGATCCGATAGTCCGGTACCGTGCTGCGGTAATGATTGGCGCCCTCACGGAGCGCAGACATGACGCCCGCACCGGTATAGACGCTCAGACAGGTCACGGCCACCACGACAGGCGACAGACGGATGCCGTGCTGGGCCAGCACGGCCCCGATGCCGAAGAGCACCAGATAGATCTGCAACAGGGGCGGCGTCATGCGACCAATCACATTGGCAAATGATGCGAAGGCACGCGCCAGGGCCAGACGCGATTCGGCCAGCATGGCGCCCAACACACCCAGTAGCAGACTGCCTGCGATACAGGCCAGGGTGATCACGACGGTCATCAGTAGACCCGACAGGAATGCGCGGCGATCCTCGGGGTCGTAGACCACCGACAGGTCGACTCCTGTGGCTTCGCGAAGACGCAAGCCCCATTGCTGCAGACCGGAGACATCAGCAGAAGAGACAAAGGCCGCGTTGCGACAGATTGCCGGCCACTGCCCGTCGGGGAGTCGGACACACAGTGATTTGCCATCGGGGCCTTCGCGACGCCACAGTCGTTGCGCATCTTCAAGAAACCGGGAGGGAGCAATGCCCCAGGCCCGTTCCCGCTCGATCAGAAAGCCACTGCGATGCCACTCAGCCACAGTATCGCCCAGCCAGCGATCAAAACCCGAACCACGTTCCTTGCGGGCAATGGCCAGCGCCCAGGGCGCATTGAGCACCGGCACCAGCGGAGCGCGGTATCCGCTCCATTCGGGCTGGCGAAGGTCCGCTGCGATCGCCGTGTGATCGAAGAGGTAACCCATGCAGCGGCCATCGCGCACCGCAAGCCGGGCATCGCGTGGCACGGCATAGATTTGCAGATCGAGCAGATAGCGCCGAGCCATTTCGCGGTTGAAATAGGCGCCCTGGGTGGCACAGACCGTCTTGCCTCGCAGATCGGACCAGTCCTGCACCGGGCTGTCCGGTCGAACAAAAAGCGTCACCCCGGACGCGTAGTAGTTGGGCTCGATCAAGGTGGCGATACGACGACGCTCTTCGGTATCGCCCAGCGTGGCGATGACCAGGTCGACGCTGCCATCTTCAAGACGCTGAAGTCTGTTCGCCGAGGTAA
>JBMSOD010000155.1:0-7729 GCA_049422085.1 Burkholderiaceae bacterium | reverse complement strand
CTTTCACAGGGCCATGCGCAAGGACATGCACGAGTCCATGCGAAGCGCGCCGCGCTGACTTCAGGCCGGATCTGCGCTGACGCCTGCGGCTGGGTATCCTCTGGGGGTTTTGAGGAGCCCCCCATGACCCCAGCCAACCATTCAATGCGCCGTCGCCTGATGGCGGCCGGACTCGGCCTGCCCGCTGCTGCGATCGTCGGACCCGCACAGGCTCAGGCCCCTTCCGCGGCACCGTCCGCCCCCTGGGCACCGAGCCGGCCGGTTTCCCTGATCGTGCCTTACCCGCCCGGCGGGCCGACCGACATCCTTGCCCGCACGATTGCAGCCGAGATCGCCCGCGACCTGGGGCAGCCGGTCAATGTCGAGAACCTTCCTGGCGGCGCCGGTGCGATCGGCTCGAAGCGCGCAGCGCAGGCCCCGGCCGATGGGCACACCCTGGTGCTGGGCAACAACCAGACCCATGCCACCAACCTGTCCCTGCTGCCGCAGGGTGGGGGCTACGATCCTGTCAAGGATTTCGCACCCCTGATGGTCTGTGCCGCCTTGCAGCATGTGGTGGTGACGGGTCCCGATGTCCCCGTCCGTACAGTGGCCGAGCTGGTCGCATTGGCCCGACGGGATCCAGGCAAGCTCACGGCCGGCTCCACCGGGCCCGGATCAGCCTCGCACCTTGCTCTCGAGCTCTTCAAGACCCGCAGCGGCGCCGACATTGCGCATGTGGCCTACAAGGGCTCGGCGCCTTTGCTGCAGGACCTGCTGGGCGGGCATGTCAATCTCAGCTTCGCCACCACGCCCACCGTGCTGGCGCAGGTCCAGGCCGGCAAGCTGCGCGCGCTCGCGGTGGCCTCGCCGCAAAGATCCCCCCATCTGCCCGATCTGCCCACGCTGGCGCAGGCCGGGGTGACCGGGGTTGAGGCCGATGCCTGGCTGGGCTTTTTCGCACCAGCGGCCACACCGGCCGCCGCTTTGGTGCGTTACCGCCAGCTGATCGCCGCCGCCATGCAAAAGGAGGGAGTGCGATCGACCATCACCCGTGCCGGCATGGCCATCGACATCAAGGACGCCCCTGAGTTTGCAAGCTTTCTGCAGCAGGACATCCAGCGCTGGGCCGGCGTGATCCGCTCGGCCAACGTTCGTCTCGAGTAGCTCAGTTCTGCAGGGAGCGCCACATCTCGAGATCGCGCTCGGCTGTCCAGATGCGGGGATGCTTGATGCCGCTGGCTTCATCAAACGCCCTCGACACATCGAAGGGCAGGCAGTGCTCGTAGATGAAGACCTGCCCGAAGACCGGGTCCATCACCTTGCGCACATCGGCAAAGACCGCCTTCAGGTCCTTGCCTGCCGCAACGCCTGCGCGCGCGGTCTGGTACAGGTCGGTGACCCAGCGACGGGTGTATTCCACGCCTTTGACGCATTCTTCAGGTGACATGAGCGCAGGTCCGCGCCCAGGCACCAGCTTGTGCGGTTTGAGCGCAAGCAGCGCATCGAGTGTGGCCGGCCAGGCCTCGAGATGGGCATCGCCGGTGTAGACCCCGGCGTTGTATTCGACCAGATCGCCCGAGAAGACCACGTTCTGCGAGGGAACCCAGGCGATGGTGTCGCCACGGGTGTGCCCGGGCCCGAGATGCTTGAGCCGAACCTCCAGCGAACCCAGATGCAGGGTCAGGTCCTGCTCGAAGACCAGGGTGGGCCAGGTCAGGCCGGGCACGGTTTCAACCCCGGCAAAGAGCCGCGGGAAACGCTCGATCTCGCTTTGCATGTCCTGCGCGCCGCGCTCGACGATGAGATCCCAGGTGCCTCGCGAGGCGATGATCTCGGTGGCTCCCTCGTTGAAATAGGCCGAAGCACCCAGCACGCGCACCGCATGGTAATGCGAGAGCACGACGTACTTGATGGGCTTGTCGGTGACGCTGCGGATTCGCGCGATCAGGTCCTGGGCCATGGCGGGCGTGGCGGTGGTGTCGATCACCATGACCGCGTTGTCGCCAATGATCACCCCCGAGTTCGGATCGCCCTCGGCGGTATAGGCCCAGCAGTTCTCCGAAAGTTGCGTGAAGCTGATCTGCTTGGCAGCCAGGTCGTTCTTGGAGGCAAAGGAAGGGGCGTTCATGCGGGGTCTCCGAGGTGCACCGGTGCGCCGGCCTGTGCCGGCTGGGTCTGTTCCCGATCATAACAACCGCCCAGCCAGAGCCTGACCACCAGTGCCGCATACTGTTCGTGGCTCATCGGGCCGTCCGGGCGCAGCCATGCAAAGCTGAAATTGATCATGCCGAACAGGGCCATCGTGGCGGGCTTGAGTTCGTGCGCCGCGAAGCGGCCCGGCGCCGCACGATCGACCGCCTGTGCAAGCACGCCCACGATGGCGCGTTGCTGATCCTCAATCAGACGCCTTTGCGGCTCGGCCAGAAAAGCGACATCGTTGAGCAGGCAAACATGCCGGTCACGCGCGTCGCGGTATTCCAGCATCAGGGCATGCACCATGGCTGCCAGGGTCTCGCTCGGCGGATGCGCCTGGGCCTGCACCGCGTTCACCACGGTCAACAGCCGGTGGGTGTACTGCACAAGCGCCTCGAACAGGATGGCGTCCTTGCCTTCGAAGTAGTGATAAAGCCCGGCCTTTGAAGTGCCGCAGTCCTGTGCGAGCTGGGCCATCGAGGCGCTGGCATAGCCCGAGCGCGCAAAGGCCCGAACACCCGCCTCCAGGATGCGCTCGCGCTGCTGCGCGTGATCAGCCGCGCGCGGACGGGCCATGTCGCCGGATGCCGACGTGTGCGGGTGCCGAGTCAGCGTTCATCGAAGCTCACGACCACCCTCTCGGTGACCGGATGCGACTGACAGCTCAGCACGAAGCCGGCCTCGATTTCCTGGGGCTCGAGGGTGAAGTTTCGATCCATGCGGACCTCGCCTTCAAGGACCTTGCAGCGACAGGTGCAGCACACGCCGCCCTTGCAGGCATAGGGCAGCGCTGCGCCTGCGGCGAGCCCGGCATCAAGCAGACTCGCCCCGTCATGGGCCAGCTCCAGATGCCGCTCCTTGCCGTCGACCACGATCACCACCCGGGCCTTCGGACCCGTGTCGGCGCTGCTCTGACGCGCCGCTGTGGCTTTGGGCGCGGGAGCGAGTGCCCCCGGGGTGCCGAAGCGTTCGATGCGGATCCGCTCGCGTGCCAGGCCGGCGTCGAGCAGCGCAGCCTCTGCAGCATCCATCATGGGTCCTGGCCCGCAGATGAAGGCCTCATCGATCGGCATGTCGGACAGCACGGTGGCAATCAGCCGGGCGCAGCGTGGCGTGTCGAGCAGGCCCGAGAGCAGATCGATCTCCTGGGGCTCGTCAGAAAGCACATGCAGCAGTCGCAGTCGATCCAGATAGCGGTTCTTCAGACCCTCGAGCTGCTCGAGGAACATGATCGAGGCGGCGGTGCGGTTGCCGTAGACCAGCGAGAACCTGCAGCCAGGTTCGGCTTCAAGCAGGGTGCCGATCAGGGAGATCATCGGTGTGATGCCCGAGCCCCCCGCAAAGCCCACCACATGCCGGGGGCGCTGCGGCTCGATGCGACCATGAAAACGCCCATCGGGCGTCATCACATCGAGCCTGTCGCCTGGCCTGATCGTGTCATTGGCCCAGTTCGAAAAGCGTCCATCGACCACGCGCTTGATACCCACGCGCAGTTCTCCGGTGGCCTCGTAGTGCCTCACGGGAACGCAGATGGAGTATGAGCGGCGCAACTCTTCGCCGCCCACCTGGGCTCGCAGGGTGAGGAACTGCCCCTCGCGAAATCGATAATCGGATCTGAGTTCGGACGGAACGTCGAACACCACCGAGATTGACTCGGCGGTTTCGGGGCGCACTTCACGCACGCTCAGGGAATGAAACCGGGGTGTGGCCATGGACCTGTCTTGCGCCCCTTGCTCGGGGCCGGTGAAGTTGAATGAGGGGTGAGGTCAATAAGGCTTGAAGTAATCGAAAGGCTCGCGACAGGCGCGGCATCGATACAGTGCCTTGCAGGGGGTCGAACTGTGCGCCGAGAGCTGTTCGGTGTCGGCTGAGGCGCAGCGTGGGCAGGCAACCACCGGATCCTCCTTTGACGCGTGTACAGGTCTTGGAATGATTCGGATCACCTGCCCTGACCCGAGGCGTTCGCCCTCCCCGGGCAGGGGCCCTGCTGCGCAGGCCGGTGGCGCGATGCCGTACTCGGTCAGGCGCCGGCGTCCGCGCGCACTGATCCAGTCGGTCGTCCAGGGCGGGCTGAGCGTGAGCCGGACCTGCGCACCCAGATGCCCGGCCTGCTCCAGGGTGCGTTCCACCTGCTCGCGGATCGCCTCGGTGGCCGGACACCCGGTGTAGGTCGGCGTGAGGCTGACCACCAGGCGCCCGTCTTCCTCATGGACACCCCTCAGGATGCCCAGATCCTCGAGGGTGAGCACCGGAATTTCCGGATCCGGGATGTCCGCGATCAGGGCCCGGGCCGCCTCGACCGCTGTCACCAGCGGGCTCCCGGATGACTGCGTGCAAGGGATTGCATTTCAGCCAGCAGATAGCCCAGATGCTCCGAATGCTCACCGTGCTTGCCCGTGCTGATGAAGCCCGTGGCCTGCGGCTCGCTGAGCGTGGCTTCCTGCAGCATGGAGCGCATCCGCTCAAGCCATATCGGTTTGAGGCCGGCAAGAACAGGCGCGATGCCCGCATCCGCCGCCTGCTGCTCCAGCATGTCGGTCTGCCACCATTCGTTGGCGTAGGGCCAGAGCCGCTCAAGCGCCGCCTGAGCCCGGGCATGGGAGAGTTCGGTCCCGTCGCCGAGCCGGACCATCCATTCACTGGCATGTCGCCAATGAGCGCGGGCTTCCTTGACCGACTTTGCGGCAATGGCGGCCAGCGCCTGATCGCTCGAGCCGGCCAGGGCTTCCCAGAGCGGAACCATCAGCGCTGCAACCAGGGCATTTCGCGCGATGGTCAGTGCATAGTCTTCATGCGGGCCCTGGCCGTTGGGCAACTCGACCATCGTCCAGTTCAGGAACTCGCCTTCGTCGCGAAAGTAGGCGAGGTCATCCTCGCTGCGGCCACGCCCTTCGAGTTCGCCCGCATGGCTCAGGAGCAGGCGGGCCTGCCCAAGCAGGTCGAGCGAGACATTGGTCAGTGCAATGTCCTCCTCGAGCATCGGACCGTGCCCACACCACTGCGACAGTCGGTGCGCGAGCACAAGGCTGCTGTCGGCCAGCCGCAGCACGACCGCCCGGTGGGCGCTTGCGAGGGCCGCAGAACTCACATGTGCCTCACTTCATCAGGCAGTTCGTAGAAGGTGGGGTGCCTGTACACCTTGTCGGCCATCGGGTCGAAATCCATGCCCTGATCCTCGGGGCGTGAGGCCGTGATGGCACTGGAAGGCACGACCCAGATGCTCACGCCTTCCTGTCGGCGGGTGTAGACATCACGTGCCATGCGAAGTGCCATCTGCGCATCAGCGGCGTGAAGGCTGCCGCAATGCTTGTGATCGAGACCCTGCTTGCTGCGCACGAAGACTTCCCACAGGGGCATGGGCGCAGTCGCGCTGTCGGGGGTGCCGGGGGTGTTCATGAGGCCTGACGCTCCTTGTCACGGGCATGCTGCTGCTGGCGTTTGGCGGCATGGGCGAGCGCAGCCTCGCGCACCCAGGCGCCGTTGTCGTGGGCAGCGACCCGGGCCGCGAGCCGCTCGCGATTGCAGGGGCCGTCACCGTCAAGCACCCGCTTGAATTCCGACCAGTCGATCGGACCATGGTCATAGTGTCCCCGGCTCTCGTTCCACTTCAGTTCCGGGTCGGGCAGCTCAAGGCCGAGCAGCTCGATCTGGGGCACGGTCGCATCGATGAACTTCTGGCGAAGCTCGTCGTTGCCGATGCGCTTGATGCCCCAGGCGGTGCTTTGCGCCGAGTGCACCGACTCAGAGTCGCCGGGACCGAACATCATCAGCACCGGCCACCACCAGCGGTTGAGGGCAGCCTGGGCCATCGCCTTCTGCCCGGTCGTGCCACGACTCAGCGTGAGCATGATCTCGAAGCCCTGCCGCTGATGAAAGGACTCCTCCTTGCAGACCCGGATCATCGCGCGGGCATAGGGCCCGTAGGAGCACCGGCACAGCGGTACCTGATTCATGATGGCCGCGCCATCGACCAGCCAGCCGATCGCGCCGATGTCAGCCCAGGTGGGGGTGGGGTAGTTGAAGATGCTCGAGTATTTGGCCTTGCCCGTCAGCAGTGCGTCGACCATGGCCTCGCGAGAGGTGCCCAGGGTTTCTGCCGCGGCGTACAGATACAGGCCATGACCGCCCTCGTCCTGGATCTTGGCCAGCAGGATGGCCTTGCGCTTGAGGCTGGGGGCACGGGTGACCCAGTTGCCCTCGGGCAGCATGCCAACCACCTCGGAGTGTGCATGCTGGGAAATCTGTCTTACCAGGGTGCGCCGATACGCCTCAGGCATCCAGTCCTGGGGCTCGATCCGACCCTGGGCTGCGATGGTGGCGTCGAAACGGGCTTGCGCGCCTGGTGGCGCTGCAAGGGCCGTGGCCGGCTGAAGGGGCTCCCTGGAGGAGCCCGGAAGGTCGATGGCCTGGGTGTACATCGCGACGCGCCTCGAAATGAAAACGCTGCGATTTTATTCACCAACCGACCGGTCGGTCAATTATCCGAAGGTATCCCCTACTTCTGGGCGCTGCCAGCTCCGGTGCTGCCGCGCTCCTCGCCCGGCTGGGCGCTGCCCCCTCCTGCGCCTGGCGCGGCCTTGTCGCCCCCGGGGCTGGCGGTGGCGCTGCCGGCCGATCCGGCGGCAGCCGTGGTGGTTCGGCGGGTGCCGTGGCTGGCCTCGCCCCCCTTGCGGCCAGCCTGGGCGGCCAAGGCCCGGTCTTTCGAAAAACTGCGCTCCTCCGGCGGGACGCTGCGCCCGCCCTTGCTGGCGATTTCGCGCTGCAATGCGGGATCCATGGAGGCGAATCCGCGTCGGGACGTGCCTGTTGCGCCGGGCTTGTTGTGCTGGGCCATGAGCCTGCTCCTTGTCGAATGACGGTCGGTGGACGATTCGGGGAGCACGGGGCAGGAAGCGTGCCAGCCTGCTGCCGAGCCAGTGTTTGACAAAACATTGGCTCGCCGCGATAATCTGCGGTTCCCTGGAGGGGTGCCCGAGTGGCTAAAGGGGGCAGACTGTAAATCTGTTGGCTTACGCCTACGCTGGTTCGAATCCAGCCTCCTCCACCAGGTTCGATTTAAGGTAGTTAAGGCAGCTAAGGCAGTTAAGGCAGCTGAGGCAGCTGAGGCAGCAGGTTTCAGTCAGGAGTTCAGGCAACAGGTTCAGACAGGAAGCAAGGGCACGGCCAGACGGCCGTCTCCGGCGGGGCGCGGAACGCATCGCGAACGCCGGGGGGATAGGAACGGATCCAGGCGGGTGTAGCTCAATGGTAGAGCAGAAGCCTTCCAAGCTTATGACGAGGGTTCGATTCCCTTCACCCGCTCCAGTCAGTCCTTCGGTTCATGTCTGTATTCGCTGCCCGGACTCTGTTGCGGCAAGACAGATGCCCATGTGGCTCAGTGGTAGAGCACTCCCTTGGTAAGGGAGAGGTCGCGCGTTCGATCCGCGCCATGGGCACCATCCATACCCGGCTTGTCCGGTCAGTCATTAGTCAGAGTAAAGATCCAGGAGTCTGTGCGTCATGGCAAAAGGCAAGTTTGAGCGTACGAAGCCGCACGTGAACGTGGGCACGATTG
>JBMSOD010000154.1:0-7770 GCA_049422085.1 Burkholderiaceae bacterium | reverse complement strand
TGAAGGAGCTCGAGCGCAAGCTCTCGGAGGACCGCAGCTTCGTCTACCTGCGCCGGCAGGTCGATGCCGAGATCGCAGCCAAGGTCATGGCACTGGGCATTCCCGGCGTGCATCAGCGCAGCGAAACCAAGCGTCATTACCCGCAGGGCGAGATCGTGGCTCATGTGGTCGGCTTCACCGATGTCGAGGACTCAGGCCAGGAAGGTTTCGAGCTGTCGCAGCAGGATCGTCTTGCTGGCAAGCCGGGCAGCCGCATGGTGATCAAGGACCGGCTCGGCCGCATCCTGGAGGAGATTGGTTCCGGCCAGGAACCTCAGGACGGCTCCGATCTCACCCTGTCCATCGACGCCCGGGTGCAGTACATCGCGTTCAGTGCCCTGCGCGATGCCGTCAAGGAGCATCGTGCGAAAGCGGGTGCGGCGGTGGTGCTCGATGTCCACACCGGTGAAGTGCTGGCCCTTGCCAATCTGCCGACCTATGACCCGAACCGGCGCCAGCAGCTCAACGGCGCGCAACTGCGCAATCGGGTCATTACCGACACCTATGAGCCGGGTTCCACCATGAAGCCCTTCTCGGTCGCCATGGCGCTCGAATCCGGACGGGTTTCGCCCACCAGCACCTTTGATGTGTCCCCGGGTCGCATGACCATTGGCACGGCAACCATCGGAGATGCCCACGCCTACGGGGTGCTCACGGTCGAGCAGATCCTGCAGAAGTCCTCCAACATCGGCACGGTCAAGATGGCACTGCAATTGCCGCCGCAGCGCATGTGGGAGGGATTCGCTGCACTGGGCTTCGGACAGCCGCCGCAGCTCGGTTTCCCCGGTGCGGTATCGGGCCGGGTGCGTCCCTGGAAAACCTGGAAGCCGATCGAGCAGGCGACCATGTCCTATGGCCATGGCATCTCGGTATCGCTGATCCAGATGGCGAGGGCCTACACGGTCTTCGCGACCGAGGGCGAGCTGATGCCGCTCACCATGTTCAAGACGGATCGGCCCGTCCATGGCGTGCCGGTGTACTCACCGACCACGGCCCAGTCGGTTCGCAAGATGCTCGAGATGGCGGCGGGCCCCGGAGGGACGGCGCCGCTTGCGCAGGTCCAGGGCTACCGGGTTGCAGGCAAGACCGGTACTGCCCACAAGCAGGAAAACGGTGCGTACCAGAACAAGTACATCGCCTCCTTTGTGGGCTTCGCTCCCGTGTCCAGACCCCGGGTGGTGGTGGCTGTGATGGTCGACGAGCCCTCTGCCGGAAAGCATTACGGTGGGCAGGTGGCTGCCCCCGTGTTTGCACGGATCACCGGCGAGGCTCTGCGAGCCATGCGCGTCCAGCCTGATGCGCCATTTGCAACCCTGATCGTGCCCGCCGAGCCGGCGCGGGAGAGCATGTGATGGCGCTGCGCGATCCACAGGCCGAGGCGCTGGCCGGCTGGCTACGACAGCATCTGCGCCCAGGCGCGCACTTGCGCGCCGACAGCCGCAAGATCGCGCCCGGCGATGCCTTTCTGGCCTATCCCGGTGAGCGTGCGGACGGTCGTGCCCATGTGTCGGCAGCGATCGAACGTGGTGCCGCGGCAGTCCTGGTCGAAGCCCAGGGCCAGAGCCAGGGCTTGGCACAGGGCCCCGCGCCGGATGTGCCCCTACGCGAGGTCAGTGGCCTGAAGTCGCTGTGCGGGCCGTTGGCGTCCTGCTTTCATGGCCATCCGAGTGATGCGCTCGAGGTCGTGGGGGTCACCGGAACCAACGGCAAGACCAGCTGTACGCACTGGATTTCACAAGGGCTGCAGCAGCTCGAGATGCCTTGCGCGGTCGTGGGGACACTGGGTGCGGGCCTGTCTGGGTCGTCCCTGCAGGACTTCGGTCTGACCACGCCCGATGCGCTGGAGCTGCAGGCGTTGTTTGCACGCTTGCGCGACGAGGGCGAGGTCAGGGCGGTTGCGATCGAGGCCTCATCCATCGGTCTGGTTCAGTACAGACTTGCAGGCACCCGGATCGCCGTCGCGGTGTTCACCAACCTGACCCGCGATCATCTGGATGTGCATTGCACGATGCAGAGCTACGCGGCAGCCAAGGCCCGCCTGTTTGCCTGGCCTGGCCTGCGTTCGGCCGTGATCAATCTGGATGACGCCTGGTCGGGCACCATGCTCCAGGCGCTGCATCCCTCGGTCGAATGCATCGGAACCACCCAGAAGTCGGCCATGCAAAGTGGTCTTCCCATGCGCCAGCTTGCGGCCGAGCGGATCGAGCAGACCGCATCAGGCATGACGGTCTGGCTGGGCGGCGACTTCGGACGGGCCCGGTTCGAGACGCGGCTGATCGGTCGGCACAATGTAGCGAATCTTCTGTCGGTCTGTGCAAGCTGGCTTGCCCTGGGATACGAGCTTGAGGCCTGCATTCCCGTGATCGAGGCGCTGAAGCCGGTGCAGGGTCGCATGCAGCCCGTGTCGGTCACTGGCGCTGCCGCCCTTCCCCTGGTGCTGATCGACTATGCGCACACTCCGGACGCGCTCGAGCATGCACTGAAGGCCCTCGAGCCCCTTGCGCAGGCGCGGGGCGGACGGGTCTGGTGCGTCTTTGGTGCGGGCGGTGATCGCGATCCGGGCAAGCGCCCTGAGATGGCGAGGATTGCTCAGGCGCTGGCCGACCATGTGGTCATCACCAGCGACAATCCGCGCGGCGAATCCCCCGAGCGCATCCTCGACGACATCGCATCGGGTCTGTCCCACATGCCCGCCCTGCGCGAGGCTGACCGTGGGGCAGCCATCGACTGGGCCGTCGCGCAGGCGCAGCCGTCCGACCTGATTCTGGTGGCGGGCAAAGGCCACGAGGCCTATCAGGAGATCGCGGGTCAGCGCATTCCCTTCAGCGATGAGGCCCGGGCCCGGCTCGCGCTGTTGCGCCGTCTGGAGGTCGGTGTCGGTCCTGAGGACAGGGCGGCCGGTATTCCTGGGGAGGTGGCGGGTGCTTGATCTGCGACAGGCCTGGGACTGGGTCTCTGAGGGGCGCTGGGTCACTGCCGACCCGACGCCGGGCAGCTGTGTCCTGAGTGGTGTGTCCACCGATACCCGCTCTGTCGGCCCCGGTCAGCTCTTTGTGGCGCTGCGCGGTGAGCGCTTCGATGCGCATGACTTCATCGGTCAGGCCCTGCAGGCGGGCGCCTCGGCGCTTCTTGTCGATCGTCTGACCCCCGATTGCACCCCGCCCCTGATTGCCGTCCCGGATACCCGGCGCGCGCTGGGCGAGATTGCGCGGGGCTGGCGCCGTCAGTTCACCTTGCCGGTGATCGGCGTGACCGGCAGCAACGGCAAGACCACGGTCAAGGAGATGATCGCGGCGATCCTGGCTGCCGCGCATGGGGCGGATCACCGGCTGGCGACACGCGGCAATCTCAACAACGAGATCGGCGTCCCGCTGACCCTCCTGGCCCTGGGCAGCGCGCATCGCTCGGCCGTGATCGAAATGGGCATGAACCGGCCGGGCGAAATCGCCTGGCTGGCGCAGATGGCCCGGCCGACTGTCGCCCTGGTCAACAACGCCCAGCGGGAGCATCAGGAGTTCATGCATTCGGTGCGCGCGACCGCGATCGAGAATGGACAGGCGATTGCCGCATTGCCTGAGGACGGTACGGCCATCTATCCAGGCGATGACGAGCATGCTCCGCTATGGGCCTCGCTGGCGGCGGGCCGGCGCACCCTGTGCTTTGGCTGGTCCGAAGCCGACGGCGCAGCGCTTGATGTGCATGCCTCGCAACAGGCCGACCCCGGCGGATTCGAAATGATGTTGTGCGGCCATCGTCTTCGGGTCGGTTTGTCCATTGCTGGGCGGCACAACATTCGCAATGCGCTCGCTGCTGCATCGTGTGCCTTTGCGGCAGGCATCGATCCGGAGGCGATCGTGCGGGGTCTGAACGCATTCAGGCCTGCGCCCGGACGGCTTCGCGATCTGCCAGGTCTGCGCGGTGCGCGGGTCATCGATGACAGCTATAACGCCAACCCCGATTCGGTTCGCGCCGCGATCGATGTCCTGGTTGCCTTGCCTGCGCCGCGCGTGCTCGTGCTGGGGGATATGGCCGAAGTCGGCGAACAGGGGCCGCAGTTTCATGAAGAAGTGGGTCGATACGCCAGGGAGCAGGGGCTGGACCATCTTCTGGCCTGTGGTCCTGCGTGCGCCATGGCAGCACAGGCCTTCGGTCCGGGAGCCGAGCATTTCGTGGATGCGCCCGCAGTTCTGGCTCGCGCTGGCGAACTGGCCGGACCGGGCGCCACCGTGCTGGTCAAGGGATCACGGTCGATGGCCATGGAGCGGGTTGTCGCCGCGCTCACGCAATTGACGCCGCAGGGCGCGGGGCAGGTGCACTGATGCTGCTTGATCTCGCCCAGTGGCTGTCCAGGGACTTCCGCTTTTTCAGCGTGTTCAACTACATCACGCTGCGCGCGGCCATGGCCACCCTGACCGCGCTGGCGATCGGTCTGGTGGCGGGCCCCTGGCTGATCCGCAAGCTCACGGTCATGAAGATCGGCCAGGCCGTGCGTACGGACGGGCCCCAGACCCACCTGGCCAAATCGGGCACGCCGACCATGGGCGGAGCGCTGATCCTGGTGGCCATGGGCTTGTCCACCCTGCTCTGGGCCGATCTGCAGAACCGCTTCGTCTGGGTGGTGCTGATCGTGACGCTGGGATTCGGCGCAATCGGATGGGTCGATGATTACCGCAAGGTTGTGCATCGCAATCCGGCAGGACTCTCCGCCCGAGCCAAGTACTTCTGGCAATCGGTGATCGGCATCATTGCCGCGATCTACCTGACCTTCGCGGTACCGGCGGCATCGAACGAAGAAGCCCTGCGTCTGCTGCGGACCTGGCTGACCAGCGGATTCGAAATGAGCCTGCCGCCGCGGGCCGACCTGATCGTCCCGTTTTTCAAGACCATCTCCTACCCCCTGGGTGCGCTGGGCTTTGCCGTGCTCACCTACTTCGTCATCGTCGGAACCAGCAACGCGGTCAATCTCACCGACGGTGCCGATGGACTGGCCATCATGCCGGCAGTGCTGGTGGGTACTGCGCTGGGGGTGTTCGCCTATGTGTCAGGCAATGCGGTGTTCGCCCGTTATCTGCTGATTCCGTGGATCCCGGGCGCCGGGGAGATGACTGTCTTTTGCGGTGCGATGGCCGGGGCCGGGCTGGCTTTCCTTTGGTTCAACGCCTATCCGGCACAGGTGTTCATGGGCGATGTGGGTGCGCTCGCACTCGGTGGCGCCTTGGGTACGGTCGCGGTCATCGTGCGCCAGGAGATCGTGCTCTTCATCATGGGCGGTGTCTTTGTCGCTGAGACCGTGTCGGTGATGCTCCAGGTGGGTTACTTCAAGTACACGAAGCGCCGCTACGGAGAAGGCCGTCGGATCTTTCGCATGGCGCCCCTGCACCATCATTTCGAGGTGGGCGGGGTAAAGGAGTCGCAGGTGGTTGTCCGGTTCTGGATTGTCACCATGATGCTGGTCCTGGTGGGTCTGTCGACCCTGAAGCTGCGGTGAGGCGCAAGGCATGACGCTCGAGACGCCCGAAACCGTGGATCTGCAGGCGACTGCCGCCCTTCCGGAGGCCTTGGTGGCGCCTGCCCTGCTGCCACGGCCCGAGCTGGCCGGCCGACGCATCCTGGTGGTCGGACTGGGCGAATCGGGCCTGGCCATGGCGCGCTGGGCCTCCTTCGGCAAGGCACAGGTGACGGTTGTTGATACCCGGGAGCATCCCCCTCAGCGCCAGACCCTGACCGAACAGTGCCCCCAGGTCCGCTTTGTCGGGGGACCGCTCGAGCCCGATCTCATCGAACGACTGATGCAGGAAGGGATGGACCTGGTCGCCTGGAGCCAGGGCCTGTCGCCCACCCAGGGACCCGCAGCCCGGTTTCATGAGGCCCTGCGGGCGCAGGGCGTGGAGATCTGGGGTGAACTCGATTTTTTCGCGCTCGAGATCGCGCGGCTTCGGCAGGCTGGCCATGCCTGCACCGTGCTGGCCATCACCGGTACCAACGGCAAAACCACCACCACGCAACTCGTGGCCCACCTTTGCCAGAGCGCAGGCCTGAGCACCTGCGCGGCAGGCAATATCAGTCCGGCGGCGCTGAGCGCCCTGCAGGACGCCCTGCTTGCCGATGCCTTGCCCCGGGTCTGGGTGCTCGAACTGGCGAGCTTTCAATTGGCGCTTTGCAGCCGGTTCGAGGCTGATGCTTCAGTGATTCTCAACCTCACCGAAGATCATCTCGACTGGCACGACAACATGGCTGCCTATCGTGAGGCCAAGCAGAAGATCCATGCCGGCCGCAGCCTGTGCATCGTCAATCGAGATGATCCGGCCAGCCGTCCGGACCGGATCACGCTCGAACTTCCCGCGTCGGCCGCAGCGCCCGCACGTCGCAAGGCAGCACCGGCACCTCTGCGACCGATGGTGAGCTTCGGGCTTGACTCGCCCACGCAGGCTCCGGGCTTTGGAGTGCAGTCCGATGGCGGCCTGGACTGGTTGGTCGAGGCGGTTGAAGAGGAGATGCACGGACGTCGGACTGCAGGTGCGCAACCGGCGATTCGCCTGCGTCGTCTGATGCCGGCAGATGCACTCAGGCTTCGCGGCGCCCACAACCGGGCCAATGTCCTGGCGGCGCTGGCCCTGGCCCAGGCGGCCGGGGCGCCGATGGCTGCGATGTTGCGTGCCCTGGGAAGCTTCGAGGCCGGCGCGCATCGCTGCACGCTGATCGCACGGATCGATGAAGTGGACTACATCGACGACAGCAAGGGCACCAATGTGGGAGCCACTGTGGCCGCGCTGGTGGGTTCGCCCAACCCGGTGGTGCTGATCGCGGGTGGCGATGGCAAGGGCCAGGATTTCGCCCCCCTCGTGCCGGCCGTGTCCAGCAGAGCCACTGCGGTGCTGCTGATTGGTCGGGATGCGCCCCGCCTGCAGAAGGCGCTTGAACCTGCAGCCGTGGCGCTCGAGTCCTGTGACAGCCTGGAGTCTGCGGTGCGCAGGGCCGCCGAACTGGCCCGACCCGGCCAGTCGGTGCTGCTCTCGCCGGCCTGCGCCAGTCTCGACATGTTCCGCAACTATGTGCATCGCGCCGAGGTTTTCATCTCGTCGGTGCACGATCTGGCCCGTGAGCGGGGGCAGCCATGCTGAGCCTGCCCTGGTTCGCCGGTCGACGCCTTTCGGCTGCGGCCGAGCCGGGCTCGGGCCGCTTGGGTCAGGGTCTGCGAGCGGTCTCGCCGAGTTCGGTGCGCGACTACGATCTGACCCTGATCTGGGCGGTGCTGGCGCTGATGCTGTTTGGCATGGTGATGGTGTATTCCGCCTCGATTGCCCTGCCCGATTCAGCGCGTTTTGCCAATCTTCGTCATACGCACTACCTCTCCCGGCATGCAGTCTCGCTTTGCGTCGGCCTGGGCGCGGGTCTGTTCGCCTTTGCAATCCCGGTGCAGCGCTGGCAGCAGTTGTCGGGTCCGCTCTTCGTCGCGGGGCTCGCACTGCTCGTGCTGGTTCTGATCCCCGGGATCGGCAAGTCGGTGCTGGGTGCACGGCGCTGGATTTCCCTGGGCGTGTTCAGTCTGCAGCCCTCGGAGCTGATGAAGCTCTTCGTGGTGCTTTATGCCGCGCACTATGCGGTGCGCAAGCAGGACTGGATGCATCAGTTCATGAAGGGCTTTGCGCCCATGGCGGTGGTGATGGGCATGATCGGCCTGCTGCTGCTGCTCGAACCCGACCTGGGTGCCTTCATCGTGATCGTCTCGAT
>JBMSOD010000153.1:0-7800 GCA_049422085.1 Burkholderiaceae bacterium | reverse complement strand
CTTCCCCTCATCGCCGCCCCCATGCTTCGGGTCTCCGGACCCGAGCTGGTGTCAGCGGCCTGCCGTGCCGGCATCATTGGCGCCTTTCCTACCGTCAATGCCCGCACGCCTGAAGGCCTGGATGCCTGGATGACCAGGATTGCCGAGGACTGTCAGCGCGCACAGGACGAGGGCAGGGGCCCCATCGGGCCGGTCTGCCCCAACCTGATCATGCGGCGACCCGCCGATGAGCTGCAGGCCGATCTGGAGGTGCTGATCCGTCATCGCGTGCAGCTGGTGGTGGCCAGCGTCGGATCACCTGCGCCCGTGATTGCGCCCCTGCATGACATCGGCTGCACGGTCTTTGCCGATGTGGCCACGCTGCGCCATGCCGAGAAGGCCCTGCAGGCCGGCGCCGATGGCCTGGTGCTGCTCAGTGCAGGGGCGGGCGGGCAGACCGGATGGGTCAATGGCTTTTCGTTTGTGCGCGCGGTGCGGGCCATGTTCGATGGCCCGATCATCCTGTCGGGTGGCATCAATGATGGCGCAGCCCTGTGGGCCGCCGAGGTGCTCGGCGCCGATCTGTGCATGATGGGCACCCGCTTCATTGCCACGCCCGAGAGCATGGCCGTGCCCGGCTACAAGCAGATGCTGGTGGACAGCCGGCTTGATGATGTCCTGCTGACCAAGGCCTTCACAGGGCTTGAGACCAACATGCTCAGACCATCGATCGTGGCCTGTGGACTGAATCCCGATGAGCTGCAACCCCTCAGTGAGGCCGCTGCTCGTGAGCGCTTCAGTGCGCAGCGTCTGAAACAGGACCAGGGCCCTCAGCGCTGGGTCGACATCTGGAGCGCAGGCCACTCCGTTTCGGGAGTGAATGCCGTGACCCCGGTGCATGACCTGGTGCGCGAGATTACGGCCGAATACGAGGCTGCGCGCCAGGGCACACGCAAGCGTCTGAGCTAGGGACTGGAGGCGATCTCCAGGGCCTTT
Organism: Burkholderiaceae bacterium; assembly: GCA_049422085.1. Lineage (GTDB taxonomy): Bacteria > Pseudomonadota > Gammaproteobacteria > Burkholderiales > Burkholderiaceae_E > UBA4615. The sequence goes on along the minus strand of JBMSOD010000153.1, from coordinate 6,825 downwards.
TTCAGGGACATGACCCGAGGCCGTCAGCCGTATCCCTCAAACTCCCAGCAGTTGCTGCAAGGCCTCGGGGTTGGCCAGCAGCTCTGTCGAGGCCGATTCCAGCGCAACCTCGCCCTTGACCATCACCACGGCGCGATCGGTGGATTGCAATACCGACCGGAAGTTCTTGTCGACCACGACGGTGGCGATGCCCGAGGCGCGAATGCGCCCGATGATCTGCCAGATTTCGGCCACGATCAGGGGGGCCAGACCTTCAGTGGCTTCATCCAGGAACAGCACATCCGGATGCGTCATGAGCGCACGACCGATGGACAGCATCTGCTGCTCGCCGCCAGAGAGTTGCGTGCCGCCGTGGTGGCGACGCTCGGCCAGGCGCGGAAAGGTTTCGAGCACGCGCTCCAGAGTCCACTCGGTACGGCCATCCACGCCGGGGCGTGAGGCCATCACCAGATTTTCGATGACCGAGAGCGTCGGAAAAATGCCTCGCCCCTCGGGCACATAGCCCACCCCAGCCCGTGCGATGCGATAGGGCGGTGCATTGCGCATGTCCCGTGCGGCCACCCGAATGCTGCCGCTGCTAACCGGCACCAGACCGAGCAAGGATTTGATCAGGGTGGTCTTGCCCATGCCGTTGCGGCCCATCAGGCCCACCGCTTCACCGCGTCCGACCCGAAAGCTCACATTCCGCAGGATGTGGCTTGCACCGTAATAGGTGTTCAGGCCCTGGGCCTCGATGATCGGCTCAGACATGGCTCGTTTCACCCAGGTAGGCGGCCTGCACGGCGTCGTTGGCACGGATGCCGGCAGGTTCGCCAGAGGCCAGAACCTTGCCCTCAACCATCACCGTCAGGACATCGGCCAGCGCGAAGACAGCGTCGATGTCATGCTCAACCAGCAGGATCGCATGCCGGGCTTTCAGTCCATGAATGAGCGCCACCATGCGTCGTGATTCTTCTGCGCCCATACCTGCCAGTGGCTCGTCGAGCAGGAGCACTTCAGGAGCAGTCGCCAGCGACAGGGCGATTTCAAGTTGCCTTTGCTCGCCGTGCGAGAGCTCGCTGGCGAGCCGGTCTTCGCGGTCGGAGAGTTCGGCCGCCTCGAGGGCTTGTCGTGCAAGAGCCAGGGTCTGTCCCTGACGATCGGCGGGAGTGAACAGCCGCCAGGGATGCGGCGCTCGAGACTGTGCTGCGAGCCGACAGTTCTCGAGCACGGTGAAGCCGCTGAAGATATTGGTCTTCTGGTAGCTGCGACCGACGCCCATGCGCGAGATGGCGTCTGAAGGCAGACCGGCGATTTCGCGGCCGCGCAGGCGGATGGAACCGGAACTCGGAGGAACATCGCCCGAGAGCATGTTGATGAGGGTGCTCTTGCCGGCGCCATTGGGGCCGATCACCACATGCACCTCACCCTTGCACAAGGACAGACTCACATCACTGTTGGCTCTCAGGCCTCCGTACTGTTTGCTCAGTGCAGTGACCTCCAGCACAGGCGTCTTGTCGGCATAGGCCACGGAGGCTGTGGCGGTCGCTGACGGCAGGGCGGCCGAGGGTGACTGATCAGCGTTCTGGGTCATGTCAGCGCCTCCGGGCCCGTTTGAACAGGTCGGCCAGACCCACGACGCCGCGGGGCAGAAAGCAGGCCACCAGGACGATCAGGCCGCCCATCATGAGTTGCCAGTGCTTCGCGATCGGACCAAAGACGGTGTCGTCCTTGAAGAACTCCTCGAGCAGTACGAACACGAAGGCACCGATGACCGGGCCCGAGAGCGTCCCCATGCCACCCAGAATGACCATCATGAGAACAGCCCCCGACTGGTGCCAGGACAGGATCTCGGGATTCACGAAGCCAAATTGTGCCGCCGACAGATAGCCCGCCAGTCCGCCGATCGTTCCCGCGAGCACATAGACGCCCAGTTGATAGCGAAAGACCGGAAAGCCGATGGCCCGCATGCGATGTTCATTCATGCGGATCCCCTGCAGCGCCTTGCCGAAGTTGGATCGCAGGATGCGCGCGAGCAGGAAGTAGACCGCCAGCATCAGCACCATCACGGTGTAGTAAAAGACGATGCGGTTGTCGAGGTCGAGCCATCGGCTCTCACCCCATCCGACCACGGGTTTGTTGTTGATGTAGATGCCGTCCGAGCCGCCACCCAGCGCAGTGTCATGGAAGACGAAGTAGGCCATCTGCGCAAAGGCCAGCGTGACCATGATGAAGTAGATGCCTCGTGTTCGCAGCACCAGCGCCCCGGTGATCAGCGCAAAGAGCGCGCAAATGCCAAGTGCAGCAGGCAGCGTGATGAAGACCGACATCGGGTCGTATTTGGGCTGGATGAGGGCCAGCGCATAACCGGCAATGCCAAACACCGCGGCATGTCCGAGACTCACCAGCCCGGTATAGCCCACCAGCAGATCCAGACTCATCGCCAGGATCGCCATGATCATGACCTTGGTGAGTAGTTGCAGATAGAAGGTGTTGTCACCGGCCAGCGGAAACAGCGCCAGGGCGGCCACCGCCGTCGCCATCAGAAGTCGAAGAAAAACAGGCGCGTTCAAGGCTCGGGACTTTCCGGTTTCAGGTCTTTTTGAACAGACCCTCAGGCCGGTAGATCAGGACGGCAGCCATCAGGACATAGACGATCATGCCGGCGATCTGCGGCAGGTAGACCTGTCCGAAGGTATCGGCCAGACCAATGAGAAGGGCAGCCACCAGGGCGCCCTTGACCGATCCGATGCCACCGATCACAACCACCACGAAGCAGATGATCAGGACCTGGCTGCCCATGTTGGGATAGACCGAGGAGACGGGTGCGGCCAGCATGCCGGCAAAGGCCGCCAGCGCCACACCCAGCGAAAACACCAGGGCAAACAGCATGCGGATGTTCACGCCCATGGCCTCGGTCATTTCGCGGTTGTGTGCACCGGCACGAATCATCATGCCCAGACGGGTGCGCTGAATCAGCAGATGCATGCCAATGGCGATCAGGATACAGGCCGCCGAAATCATCAGCCGATAGACCGGATACGACAGGGTCTCGGTGAGAGGAATCGAGTGGTTCAGCAGTGCCGGGATCTTCACCCCTTGCACATCATCACCCCAGAGCAGGGAGCGGCACTGCTCGAAGATCAGGATCAGTCCGTAGGTGAGCAGCACCTGGTAGAGGTGATCGCGATGGTAGAAATGCCGGATGAGCAGGCGCTCGAGCGCCAGGCCCACCAGCACGGCAATCGGAATGCCCGCAAGAATGGCCAGCGCCAGATTGCCGAACTCGCGGGTCAGCCAGTAGGCCAGGTAGGCGCCCACCATGTAGAAGCTGCCATGGGCGAGATTGATCACGCCCATGATGCCAAAGACCAGGGTCAGCCCCGATGCCACCAGAAAGAGCAGCAGTCCGTACTGAACGCCGTTCAGGATCTGAATGAGGATCGAGGCCAGGAGGTCCATGGGCGCGTCAGGTCAGCCCATGCGGCAGCCGCGGGCCGGATCGGCCAGGGCTTTCCAGGCCACCGAGACATACTTGTTCTGCTCGCCTTCCACGCGCCGCAGATAGACATCCTGGATCGGGTTGTGCGCCTTGGACATGGTCCAGGGGCCGCGCGGGCTGTCGACCTTCACATTCTCGATGGCCGCGATGATGCCCTTGCGATTGCCAATCTCGCCCTTGACCGATTCAAGCGCCTGCGCGAGCACCAGTCCGGTGTCATAGCCCTGCACCGCATAGACGTCGGGCTGCAGCTTGTATTGGGTGGCATAACGGGTACGGAACTCCTGGTCGCGCTTGCTGGGCAGCGAGTCAGCGTAGTGCAGGGTGGTCATGATGCCCTGCGCCTGCTCTTTCACGGCCTGCAGCACGCCATCAGTCAGAAAGCCCGATCCATACAGGGGGATCTTGCCTTTGAGGCCGGCCGCAGCGTAATCGGCGATGAACTTGGCTGCACCCGGGCCGGCAAAGAAGCAGGCGACCGCATCGGGCTTGAGTGCCGCAATTTCAGCCAGCAGGGGCTGGAACTCCATGTTGGGGAAGGGCAGGCCGAGTTCCTTGACCACCTTGCCGCCCGACTTTTCGAAGCCCTCCTTGAAGGAACGAAAGCTTTCGTCTCCAGCGGCGTATTTCCAGGAGATCCAGACCGCGGTCTTGTGACCACGCTCGGCCATCACCTTGCCGATCGGATGGATCGGCTGCCAGTTGGAGAACGAGGTCCTGAAAATATTGGGCGAGCACATCGGACCGGTGATGTCATCGGCACCTGCGTTCGGGATCAGGAACAGGGTGTTGGTTTCGCGGGCGATCTTGGCCATGCCCAGCGCCACGCCGGAGTGCACGGTACCGATGAGGACATCGACCTTGTCCCGCTGCACCAGACGGTTGGTGTTCTCGGGCGCCTTGGCCGGATTGGATTCGTCATCGACCGTGAAGTACTCGATCTCGCGTCCGCCGAGCTTGCCGCCCCGCTCGGCCACGGCCATCCGGAATCCATTGGTGATGGCTGCGCCCAGAGGCGCAAAGGCGCCCGTGCTCGGCAGCATCATGCCGACCTTGATCTTTGCAGGTTGGGCGTGGATGAAGGGTGCGGGCAGTGCGGTGGCTGCCGCCACGGTGCCGGTGCGCACCAGAAAGTCGCGTCGTCCTGCGGTGGTCTGGGGCGAGGACAGGGCCTGTTCGCCGGAGGGGGTCTGGGTCATGGGAGGTCTCCTTGAGAATGAAGCGAAGCCGCAACGATACGGCAGGTGGCAGAAATTACCGCATCGGCTTGGTCCCGATGCGGGGAATGTCCACATTCAGGCAGCACCAGCCTCAGGGCATGGGGCACCTGCTCGGAAATCGCCTCGATCTGTGCCAGCGTCCCGTATTCGTCCTCGTCCCCTTGTACAAGCAGGGTCGGACAGGCGATGGCGGCGAGTTCCTGGACGATTGTCCAGGTCTTGAAAGCCGGTGACAGCCAGGCTCCGGCCCAGCCATGAAAGGCCGAGTCGACATCATCATGAAAGCGTGCGAGCCGCTCACGAAGTCCCTTGGGGTAGGCTGACAGCGCGGCCTCGATGCTCTGGATGGAAATGGGTTCGACAAACACATGGGGCGCCATCACCACCATGCCCTGGACAGGCTGCGGCTGGCAGGCCGCATGCAACAAGGCAATCGTGGCGCCATCACTGTGACCAAACAGCCAGACCGGGCATTGCGCCAGACCGAGTTGCTTGCGCAGGGCTGGCAGCACCTGCAGTGCCTGACGGTGCATGAAGTCGACGTCCCAGTGTTCATCATGCCGACGAGGCGTGGATCGCCCGTAGCCCGGGCGTGAGTACATCAGCCCCCTGAGGCCGGTCGCGCTGCAGATCCTTTGCGGAAAATCCTTCCAGAGGGCGACAGAGCCCAGGCCTTCATGCAGAAAGATCATCACCGGGTTGTCGGACGGATCGAGACCCTCGGCCAGCCGGGTCGCCGTGTCTCCGACCGTCTCGCGGGCGGTGGCGTCCCCGGCGTTCTGTGGTGCCGGATCGACCCACTCGATCTCGAGTGTGAGCCCCAGGGGGTCGAGCGCAACAAAGGCCATCGCCGATCAGCCCTGTTCGGCCTCGCGCAGCCGAAAGCGCTGAATCTTGCCTGTGGCGGTTTTGGGTAGCTCAGGAACAAATACGATCAGGCGCGGGTACTTGTAGGGGGCCAGTCGGCTCTTGACGAAGGTCTGCAGTTCCTGCGACATCGGTTCGCCCGCACGGGTCTGATCCTTGAGGACCACGAATGCCTTGGCCCGGGTCAATCCGTGATCGTCGGCGACGCCGATCACGGCTGCTTCAAGCACTGCGTCGTGCTGCATCAGTGCCGACTCGACTTCGAAGGGCGAGACGTACTGGCCACTGACCTTGAGCATGTCGTCACCGCGTCCGGCGTAGACGTAATAGCCTTCGGTATCCCGGAAATACTTGTCGCCACTTCGCGTCCAGGCCCCCTGAAAAGTGGCCTTCGAACGGGCGCGGTCGGCCCAGTACATGAGAGCCGCCGACGGGCCTTCAATGAAGAGATCACCGACCTGCTCGGAACCCTCAAGCACCTGGCCTTCGTCATCGCGCAGTTCAACGCGGTAGCCCGGCACGGGTTTTCCGGTGGTTCCGTAGCGCACGTCGCCAGGTCGGTTTGACAGAAAGATGTGGAGCATTTCGGTCGAACCGATGCCGTCGATGATTTCTGCACCGAAGCGCGCTGTGAATTTCTCGCCAATCTCGCGGGGAAGCGCCTCGCCCGCGGAGGAGCACAGGCGCAGGGCGACCTGATCGCGGGTGGGCAGGTTCGCCGAGGCAAGCATGCCCGCGTAGCCGGTCGGCGCTCCGAAAAAAACGGTGGGGCGATGTTCGACCCAGCGCTTGAAGGTGGCGTCTGGCGTCGGTCGCTCGGCCATCAGGACCGTGGTGGCGCCCACGGACAAGGGAAAGCTCAGTCCGTTGCCCAGACCGTAGGCGAAGAAGAGCTTGGCCGCTGAAAAGCAGATGTCCTGTTCACTCAGGCCCAGGACCGGCCGCGCATACAGCGACGCGGTCCAGTAAAGATTGCCATGGGTATGCACCGTGCCTTTGGGGCGGCCTGTGGATCCGGATGAATACAGCCAGAAGGCAATGTCATCGGGCGCGGTGTCGGCGACCGCAGCCTTGCCTTGGGCGGGCAACCAGGTCTTCAGGTCGAGCGCTTGCAGACCCAGTGCAGGGGGCATGTTGGCGGGCAGCGGGGCGCCGCGGGTCGAGACCAGGAGATGCCGCAGCGCATTGGGGCCCTGAGAGGCGGCCTTGCCCAGTACCTCCAGCAGGTTGCTTGAGACAATTGCTGCCTGCGCCCTG
>JBMSOD010000152.1:0-7820 GCA_049422085.1 Burkholderiaceae bacterium | reverse complement strand
CCTCATCGACCAAAGACGCCCGAACCCCATGAACCCAGTTGCCCAGACCGCATCCTCCGAGTCCTTGAACGTGGCTGCGATCCAGATGGTCTCGGCTGCGCGCCTGGAGGCCAACCTGGAAGTCGCAAGCCGGCTGGTCAGACAGGCCGCTGACGCGGGTGCGCAGGTCGCGGTGCTGCCCGAATTCTTCTGTCTGCTTGGCCATCGGGATACCGACAAGGTCGATCTGCGCGAACCGGCGGGGGCCGGACCGATCCAGGCCTTTCTGGCCGGCCTGGCCCGCGACTGCGGCATCTGGCTGATCGGCGGCACGGTCCCCCTGACCTCACCCGAGCCCAGAAGGATCTGGAATGCCTGTCTGGTCTACAGCCCGCAGGGTGAGCAGGTGGCGCGTTACGACAAGGTGCATCTGTTCGGACTGCGGCGCGGGACCGAACGCTTCGACGAATCGGCAACGATCGTACCTGCCCGTACGCCCGTGGTTGCCGATCTCGCCTGCGGCCCTGAAGAGAGCAGCCTGCCCTGGCGGGTGGGCCTGTCGGTCTGTTATGACCTGCGATTTCCGGAGTATTACCGAGCGCTCGGCGCGGTCGACCTGTGCGTGGTGCCAAGTGCCTTTACCTACCTGACCGGACAGGCGCACTGGGAGGTGCTGCTCAGGGCGCGGGCCATCGAGAATCAGTGCTACATCATTGCGCCTGCGCAGGGCGGGACCCACGAAAACGGACGGCGCACCTGGGGGCACACCCTGATCATCGATCCCTGGGGCGAGGTTCTGGGCTGCCTGCCCGAAGGCGAAGGCGTGGTCCAGGCCCGGATCGAGCGGGGCCGGCTTGCCGAAGTGCGAGCGCAGCTGCCGGCATTGACGCATCGGGTGATGTGAGCGGCCTCATCGGAGGGAGGCAGAACCCGGTCGCCGGCTCTGCAGTGGGGGCATGCCGGCCTCCGCTAGACTGAGGGCATGAACGCACTCACTGATCCCGGCCTGGCCCGTCTCGAACAGGCCCGCCGACTGCTGCTCGAGCCCTTCGACCTTCATGAGGCCCGCCTGTCGGAGGCGCTGGCCGAAGTCTTCCGGCATCGGGTCGACTATGCCGACCTCTACTTCCAGTACACCCGAAGCGAGGGCTGGAGTCTTGATGAGGGCATCGTGAAGTCCGGCAGCTTCTCGATCGATCAGGGCGTTGGCGTACGCGCGGTCAGTGGCGACAAGACCGCCTTTGCCTACTCCGACCAGATCGGTCTCGATGCCCTGCTGTCGGCGGCCCGTGCCACGCGAACCATCGCGCGCTCGGGTAGCGGTCGTGTGCGTGTGGGCGCGCCCCGCACCGCCGCCCAGAGTCGTTCGCTTTATCGTGCCGATGATCCGATCACCTCGCTTGATGCGCAGGCCAAGGTCGATCTGCTGCATCGCGTGGAGCGCATGGCCCGGGCACGCGACCCCCGCATCGTTCAGGTCATGGCCGGCCTGGCGGCCGAATGGGATGTGGTTCTGGTGGCCCGCTCTGACGGGCTCATCGCTGCGGATGTGCGACCGCTGGTGCGTCTGTCGGTGACCGTCATTGCCGAAAGCAATGGCCGGCGTGAACAGGGCAGCGCCGGCGGTGGAGGCCGGTTCGACTTCAGCCATTTTTCGGACGAGGTCATCGAACGCACGGTCAACGATGCGGTGCATGGTGCCCTGGTCAATCTCGAGTCGCGCCCCGCGCCGGGCGGTGTCATGAGCGTGGTGCTCGGGCCGGGATGGCCCGGAGTGCTGCTGCATGAGGCCATCGGACATGGGCTTGAGGGCGACTTCAACCGCAAGGGATCCTCGGCCTTTGCAGGCCGTCTGGGTGAGCGGGTTGCGGCCCGCGGCGTCACGGTGATCGATGACGGCACCATCGCTGATCGTCGGGGCTCGCTCAACATGGACGATGAAGGCAATCCGACGCAGCGCAACGTGCTGATCGAAGATGGCATTCTGAAAGGCTATCTGCAGGATGGCCTGAACGCGCGGCTGATGAAGGTGCCGGTCACCGGCAATGCGCGGCGCGAGTCCTATGCCCATCTGCCCATGCCGCGCATGACCAATACCCTGATGCTCGCCGGATCACTCGATCCTCAGGAGATCCTGGCGTCGGTCAAGCGCGGGATCTATGCGGTGAACTTCGGTGGCGGCCAGGTCGATATCACCAACGGAAAATTTGTTTTTTCCGCCAGCGAAGCCTATTGGGTCGAGAACGGCAAGGTGCAATATCCGGTCAAGGGCGCCACGCTGATCGGAAACGGTCCGGATGCGCTCACGCAGGTCACCCATATCGGCAACGACCTTCGACTGGATCCCGGGGTGGGGGTGTGCGGCAAGGATGGCCAGAGCGTGCCTGTTGGCGTGGGCCAGCCCACCTTGCGCATTGAAGGACTCACCGTGGGCGGTACCGCCTGAATGCGCCAGGGCCCCGTGTTCGAGCCTTTGCAGGGTCTGCCTGCGCGCAGCGACGCCGACATGACGGAGGCCGCGCGAGCGTTTTTTGAGACCATGCGCACCCGGCGAACGGTGCGACATTTCAGCAGCAGGCCTGTCCCCAGAGCGCTCATCGAGCATGCCCTGCTCACCGCCGGCAGTGCACCTTCGGGGGCGAATCTGCAGCCCTGGCAGTTCGTGGTGGTGACCGACCCTGCTCTCAAGCAGCGTCTTCGTGTCGAGGCCGAACGCGAGGAGCGGGAGTTCTACGAACACCGCGCGCCGCAGGAATGGCTCGACGCGCTGGCCCCGCTGGGGACCGATGCGGACAAGCCCTTTCTGGAAACGGCGCCGGTGCTGATCGCGATCTTCGGTCACAAGCACAGCCTCACGCCCGAGGGCAGGCGCGTCAAGAATTACTACGTGGCTGAATCGGTCGGGATTGCCACCGGCCTGCTGATCGCTGCCCTGCATCAGGCCGGACTCGCGACCCTGACCCACACTCCGAGTCCCATGGGGTTTCTCAATGAACTGCTTGATGTGCCTCGCGATGCCCGCCCCATGATTTTGCTGGTGGTCGGGCATCCTGCCGAGGATTGTCAGGTGCCGCGCATCGGGCGCAAGCCGCTGGACCAGATCGCGCGCTTTCTATGAGACGGACATGAGCCCGCAACAGACCGATATCCTCATCATTGGCGCAGGGATCGCTGGCGCCTCGACCGCCTATTTCCTTGCTCCCCACGCTCGCACGGTGCTGCTCGAGCGTGAATCGCAGCCGGGCTACCACAGCACCGGGCGTTCGGCGGCCCTGTTCTCCGAGACCTATGGCAGCCCGCCGGTGCGGATCCTGTCGCGCGCGAGCCGCCCTTTCCTGGCGTCACCCCCGGAGGGCTTTGCGGAGGTCCCCATCCTGACGCCGCGCGGCGCACTGATGGTGGCCGGCCCCGGACAGGAGGGACTGATGCGCGATGAGCTTGCAGCCATGCAAGGCGTCACGCCCTCGGTGCGAGGACTGAGCCGGGAGGAGGTTCTCGCGCTGGTGCCGTCGCTGCGACCGGAGGTCGTGGCGGGCGGCATCCTTGAACCCGACGCCTGCGACATCGATGTGCATGCCCTGCATCAGGGCTTCCTGCGCGGCGCGCGCCAGAAGGGCTGCATGCTGGCCTGCGATGCGCCGGTGACGAGCATCGAGCGAATCTCGGGCGCGCCGGGCGCTGTGACGGCTGAATCGGCTGATTCTGCTGAGCCCGCTCAGTCGGCTGAGCGTCCGGCCCGCTGGAGGGTGCACACGCCTCAGGGCGTGTGGGAGACCGCAGTGATCGTCAATGCCGCAGGGGCCTGGGCCGATGAGGTGGCCCGGCTGGCGGGCGTCAGGCGCATCGGACTGCAGCCCCGACGACGCTCGGCGTTTACCTTCACGCCGCCTGACAGCGTCGACCCCCGGGCCTGGCCGATGGTCATCGCGCTTGACGAATCCTGGTACATCAAACCCGATGCCGGCGTGCTGCTGGGCTCACCGGCCAATGCCGACCCGGTCGAGCCCCATGATGTGCAGGCCGAGGAATTCGACATTGCCCTGGCGATTCACAATATTCAGGAGGCCACCCACCTGAGCATCCGTCGCCCGATTCGCGTCTGGGCAGGCCTGCGGTCCTTTGTGGCCGATGGCAGTCTGGTGGGCGGTGCCTTCGAGGATGAGCCCGGCTTTGTCTGGAATGCAGCGCAAGGCGGCTACGGCATCCAGACCTGTGCAGCCATGGGCGAGGCCTGTGCCGCACTGGCGCTGGGTCGGTCCCTGCCCGATTCTTTGCGGGCCGCAGGCGTCACCGAGGCGATGCTGTCGCCTGATCGACCAGGACTGAGCCTCGCCTGAGGCTGATCCTGAAACCTGCGCAGCGGGCGTTCCTGATACCGTTTCGCGACGCAGAGTTCACCCGAGGAGACCAGTCATGCGTGTCTTCAGCGCCTCCCTGGCGACAGAAACCAATACCTTCGCGCCCATGCCCACCGGGCTGCAGTCCTACGAGGCCGGTGGCCTTTTCGAGGCAGGCCGGCATCCGGATCGGCCCACGCTGTTCTCGGGTCCACTATGGGCGGCCCGTCTGCTGCGGGACGAACTCGGGTTGCAGTTGCATGAAGGGCTGGTCGCCTTTGCCGTGCCGGGTGGCACAACGACCCGCCAGGCGCATGAAACCCTGCGCACCCGCCTTCTGGATGATCTCAAGGCGGCGATGCCGGTGGATGTCGTGCTGCTCGGTTTGCATGGCGCCATGGCCGCCGACGGATGCGACGACTGCGAGGGCGACCTGATCACCCGGGTACGTGAGATCGTCGGCCCTTCGGTGGTGATCGGGGCTGAGCTCGATCCGCATACCCATCTGAGCGAGGCCATGGTCAGACAGGCCACGCTGCTCATGGCCTTTCGCGAGTACCCGCATACCGATGCGGTCGAGCGCGGGCTCGAACTCGTACGGGCCTGTGTCGCCACGGCACGGGGCCAGATCCGGCCGGTTGCGGGGGTGTACGACTGTCAGACCATTGGTGTCGTGCGCACGCCGGTGGAGCCTGCGCGCAGTTTTGTCGATCGGCTCAAGGCGATGGAAGGGCAGGGCGGCATTGTGTCGATCACGGCCATTCATGGGTTTCCCTGGGCCGATGTGGCGGACCTCGGCTCAAAGATGCTGGTCTATGCCGATGGTGATGCCGCTCTGGCCCAACAGACGGCCGACATGCTCGGGCCTCAGTTTCGAGAGGTGATCGAGGCCTTTCGCGACAAGGGCGCAGGGATCGATGAGACCCTCGATCTGGCGCTTGCCTCGCCCGCAGGCACGGTGGTGATCGCCGATGGCGCTGACAACGCCGGCGGTGGTGCACCGAGCGACTCCACCTTTGTGCTGAAGCGACTGATCGCACGAAACATCCAGGGCGCAGTGCTTGGGCCGCTCTGGGATCCCGGGGCGGTGGCACTGGCCTTCGAGGCCGGGGAGGGGGCAACCCTTCCGTTGAGGATCGGCGGCAAGGTGGCGCCTGTGTCGGGGGATCCGGTCGATGCCACGGTCACGGTGGTCGCGCTCAGGCGGAATTCCCGCCAGAGCGGTCTGTCCGGGTCCATCGAAAATCTTGGCGACTGCGCGGTCGTGGCCATCGATGGGGTGCAGGTGATGCTCACCTCACGCCGTACCCAGGCGTTCAATACCGACCTGTTCACCAACATGGGGGTCGATCTGGGCAGCCAGCGCATCGTGGTGGTGAAGTCTTCGCAGCACTTCTTTGCCTCGTTTTCGAGGATCGCCGTCAAGGTGTTCTACAGCAATGCGCCCGGGACTCTCGCCAGCGATCTGCGCACCCTGCCCTATCGCAAGGCGAGGCCGCAGGTGGTGGCCTCGTTCTGAGGTGCTGCTCCCACGGGCTTTTTTAATGGCACTTTTTCACAGACCGTTTCATTCACGGGACATTGCGATTTGCGTACCGCCTGCATTCCGGGCTACATTGCCGACACTATGAGTCGCTACTGGTTTTATGCGTTTTCCTTTTTTGGCTTTCCGGCCTCCGGCGGAATGAGTCGAGAACGCGTTCAACCCTGACGAATCTCAACCCCCCTCAAACCGCCAGCCTGCAAAGCCTGGCGGTTTTTGTTTCCGGGCGCGCAGCCTGAACAAGCAAACCGCCCGACACGGAGAAACGATGAGCAAGCAGCCGGCCACCGATGATCTTAGGATCCGAGAAGTGAAAGAACTCAGCCCGCCCTCCCATCTGATTCGCGAGTTCCCTCTGGGAGAACGCAGCGCCCAGACCGTGCACGATGCCCGTCAGTCCATCCACCGCATCCTGCATGGCATGGACGACCGCATGCTGGTGGTGGTTGGCCCCTGCTCCATCCACGATCCGCGTGCTGCACTCGACTACGCCCACCGTCTGATCGAGCAGCGGGAGCGCTTCAGCGACCGGCTCGAGATCGTGATGCGGGTGTACTTCGAGAAGCCTCGAACCACGGTGGGCTGGAAAGGGCTGATCAATGATCCTGACCTTGATGGCCAGTTCAACATCAACAAGGGTTTGCGCATTGCCCGTGAAATGCTGCTGCAGATCAATGAGCTCGGCCTGCCGGCAGGCACCGAATTCCTCGACATGATCACGCCCCAGTACATTGCGGATCTGATTGCCTGGGGTGCGATTGGCGCACGAACCACCGAATCCCAGGTCCACCGCGAGCTGGCCTCGGGGCTGTCCTGTCCGGTGGGATTCAAGAACGGCACGGACGGCAATGTCCGCATCGCTCTGGATGCGGTCAAGGCCGCATCACAGCCACATCACTTTCTGTCGGTCACCAAGGCTGGGCACTCGGCCATCGTCTCGACCAATGGCAACGAGGACTGTCACATCATCCTGCGTGGCGGCAAGACTCCCAACTTTGACAAGGCCAGCGTCGAGGCTGCCTGCCGCGAGGCCGGAAACTCGGGCCAGGCCTGCCGGCTCATGATCGACGCCAGCCATGGCAACAGCCAGAAGAAACACGACAATCAGATCGCGGTGATCCGCGATATTGCGGAGCAGCTGTCCGATGGCGAGTCGCGGGTGTTCGGGGTGATGGTCGAGAGCCATCTGGTTGCCGGGCGCCAGGATCTGGTGACCGGAAAACCCCTGACCTACGGCCAGAGCATTACCGATGCCTGCATTGCCTGGGACGCAACCGTCGATGTCCTGCAGACCCTGGCCGATGGTGTGAGCGAACGCCGGGTGGCGATGGCGCAATAAGGGCAGACAATGAAGCGCTGACCCTGAAGCGCTGCCGATGAGGCGCTGCCGATGAAGCGCTGATGATGCAGCGCTGAGGGGCTCAGTCCGGCGCCTTGCCGTAGCGCCCCTTGTCCCAGAGCACGTCGCTGCCGCCCGCATGCCGGTTCAGGACCCGAGCCAGCACGAAGAGCAGGTCCGACAGCCGGTTGAGATAGTGTCGGCACAACGGGCGGACCGGTTCATGTTGGCCCAGGCTCACCACGGCGCGTTCGGCACGACGACAGATGGTGCGGGCCTGATGGGCGATGGCTGCGGCGCGCGAGCCTCCGGGCAGAATGAATTCCTGCAATCGGGGCAGGGTTGCGTTGTGTTCGGCCAGCCAGTCGTCGAGCCGGAGCACCTGGCTCTCGGCGAGATTTTCAAAGCCCGGAATGCACAACTCGCCGCCCAGATCGAACAGGTCATGCTGGATGGTGATCAGGGCTTCACGCACCGGGTCGGGCATGGGCTCGGTGAGCAGCAGACCTAGCGTGGAGTTGAGTTCATCCACGTCGCCCATGGCGGCAACGCGGGGGCTGTCCTTGCGTGTCCGGCTGCCGTCGCCCAGACCGGTGGTGCCGTCATCGCCCGTCCGTGTGGC
>JBMSOD010000151.1:0-7852 GCA_049422085.1 Burkholderiaceae bacterium | reverse complement strand
GGCGGGGCACGGTCTCGAGGTTGTGGTTCATCACATCGGGCGGGGCCGCCTTCAGGATCGCCAGGGCGCGGTCGAGACGGCCCCGGAAATCGGGCACCAGCACCTCGATGCGGGTGGCGGGCGAAGCTGCACGGACCGCGTCGATGCAGGCCACGAAATGCGCCGCACCACCATCTCTGAGGTCATCCCGGTCGACCGAAGTGATCACCACATAGGACAGACCCAGCGCGGCGATGGTCCGGGCGAGGTTGGCGGGCTCGTCGGGGTCGAGGGGATCGGGCCGGCCATGGCCCACGTCGCAGAAGGGGCAGCGGCGGGTGCACTTGTCGCCCATGATCATGAAGGTGGCCGTGCCCTTGCCGAAGCACTCGCCGATGTTGGGGCAGGAGGCTTCTTCGCAGACGGTATGCAGACGGTGCTCGCGCAGGATGCGCTTGATGTCCTGGAAGCGGCTGCCGGGCGGTGCCGCCTTGACCCGGATCCAGTCGGGCTTGCGAAGCGCGGGGCCTTCATGGACGACCTTGATCGGAATGCGCGCGGTCTTGCCAGCGCCTTTCTGCTTGAGGCTCGGGTCGTGCTCTGGGCGGGCCGTGGCGGTATTGGCCGGGGCCGGGGCCGGGGCCAGGGTCGCCGGGGCGGCCCCGGTCGATGCAGGATTGCCCGGTGCGGGCTGAGGCATGGGATCGGTCATGGTCAGTCAGACAGGTGACGGGCCAGCGCAGCACCGAAGTGCGGCGCGACCTGCGCCGGCAGGGCAGGGGGTCGGGCCCCGGCCCGACGAAGATCGGTCACGGGCAGGCCAGCATACCCGCAGGGGTTGATGCGACCAAACGGCTCGAGATCCATGTCGACATTCAGGGCAATGCCGTGATAACTGCGTCCCCGACTGATCTTCAGGCCGAGCGAGGCGATCTTGGCCCCGCTCTCGAGGTACAGGCCGGGGGCGCCCGGTTTGCGCAGGACGGTCACGCCCCAGTGGGCACAGGTGTCGATCGCGGCCGCCTCAAGGCGGCAGACCATCTCTCGAACGCCGATGCCACGGCGCGTGAGGTCGATCAGGGTGTAGGCCACCACCTGCCCCGGCCCGTGATAGGTCACCTGTCCACCGCGCTCGGTCTGTATGACCGGAATCTCTTGTGCAGTAAGTACATGCTCCGGCTTTCCGGCAAGCCCCTGCGTAAAGACCGGATCATGCTCCAGCAGCCAGATTTCGTCGGCCTGGTCGGCATTGCGTCGCGCCGTGAAGTCGCGCATGGCCGTCAGTGCTTCCAGGTAGGGCACCCGGCCGAGTTCGCGCAGGACAATGCCTGCCTGCGGCAGGCGGGTCGGTCGCGTCGCGGTGTTGCCCCGCGCAGGGCCGGGATCGGAAGGGCATGAAGCAGGCACACTGCGATGCTAACCGAGTGCCCCCTTCCTTCCGGTGAACTGCCCCACCCCGTGAATGGCCTGACAACGACCCCCGACCTGAATGCAGGCCGCCCCGTGCTGCTGATTCCGGCCGTGATGGGCGGCGGTGCTCCCGATGCGCGAACCCGATCGGCAGCCGCTGCCCTGCATCGCCGCGGGCTTGTGAACGCGCTGGGCGAGGGGGTGTCCTGGGGGCGCCCCGTGCTGGCCCGCCGGCGTCTCAATCCATCGGTGCATCGCTGGAGTCTGCTGCTGGATTTCTCTGAAAGACTTGCTGATCGTGTAAGCCAGTGCCTGCTCACTTCTCGGTTTTCCCGCTTGCCCCTGGTGATCGGGGGAGATCACTCCTGTGCCGTGGGCACCTGGAGCGGCGTGGCCAGGGCACTGCGCAATCGCGGCGGGTCGACGGATGTGCCGCAGGCGGATCCGGCCCGGGAGAGACCGGACGCGCCCGAGTCGCAGCAGCTCGGGCTGCTCTGGGTCGACGCCCATCTGGATGCGCACACGCCCCGCAGCTCGCGCTCCAAGCAAGCCCATGGCATGCCTCTGGCCATGTTGCTGGGGGAGGGGCCGCGAACGCTGACCGGGCTGGCCGGGCCCAGGCCGGTGCTCGATGCAGCGCGGGTGGTGGTGCTCGGTGCCCGCAGCTGGGAGCCCGCCGAGGCCCGGCGCCTGTCGCGTCTGGGGGTGCGGGTCATGAGCGCTGAGGAGGTGAGATCGCGAGGTCTGGCCGAATGCACGGCACAGGCCCTTGAGCTGGTCCGTGGCGGACCGGGGGCGAGCCTGCCCTGGGGACTGAGCCTCGATGTCGATGCCATCGATCCTGTGGATGCTCCGGCCACGGGAACGCCAGTGCCCGGCGGCTTGTCGCTGCAGGAGCTGATTCCTGCGCTGGCCGGCCTGGCCAGGATGCCCGGCCTTCAGGCCCTTGAGATGACCGAGTACAACCCCCGACTGGATCCGGACTGCACGACCGCAGCCCGCCTGACCCGGCTACTGGCAGCCCTGCTGGCTGCGCCGCCTCTCAGAGCACCACCTTGACCATGGGGTGAGCGGTCAGTTCGAGATAGAGCGCGTCAAGCTGCTGGCGCGAGGTGGCGCGGATGGTGGCGGTCAGACCAAGATAGGTGCCCTGCCGCGAGGGTCTCATTTCGAGGCTGGCCGCATCGAAATCGGGTGCATGCTTTTGCACGACCGACACGATGGCTTCTGCGAAACCGTCGACCCGCAGGCCCATGACCTTAAGTGGAAACGCGGTGGGAAAGCTGAGCAGCTCGGTGCGTGCCGAGTCGGGCAGGCCGGGCGGCTGTCCTCCCGGGGGCGGTGCTTCGGCCGTGGTCATGAGCGTGCTGGCGACGGCGCGGGACTGGCCGCCATGACCGCACCCTGTTGCTTGGCCCGCTGGTAGGCGGCGTGCAAGGCCCTGAAGACCGGACCCGGCACACCGTCGCCCACCGCTCTGCCATCGAGGCGGGTGATCGGCAGGACCTCCTTGGTTGCCGAGGAGAGCATCAGTTCATCGGCCTGCTCGACCTCCAGGCGATGCACCGGCCGGGCTTCGAAGGCAATGCCGCAGGCATCGCACAGCTCCTGCATCAGACCGTATCGGATGCCTTCGAGAATGCGCCGGTCTTTGGGGGCGGCCAGTACACGGCCTGCCTTGACGACCCAGATATTGCTCGACGAGCCTTCGGTGAGCAGACCATCGCGGAACATGACGCATTCGCTCGCGCCCGCATCGACAGCGGCCTGCCGTGCAAGCACATTGCCCAGCAGCGAGGTGGACTTGATGTCGCAGTTGAGCCATCGCTCGTCCGGCAGCGTGATGGCACGGACGCCATCGCGCAGTTGCTCGGCTGCGATCGCGGGCAGGGGACTGGTCATGCCGAAGACGGTTGGCGTGATGTCCTTCGGAAAGGCATGGTCGCGCCGGGCCACGCCCCGCGTGACCTGCAGGTAGACGAACTGGTCTTCCCAGGGATGGCGATCGATCAGGGCCTGCACCAGATTGCGCCAGCCTTGCGCATCGAGCGGATTGTCGATGCGCAGCTTGCCCAGGCTGCGGACCAGCCGGGCATGGTGCTCATTCCAGCGAAACGGCTGCCGACCATAGACCGGGACGACCTCATAGATCCCGTCACCGAAGATGAAGCCCCGGTCGAGTACGGGGACACGGGCCTGATCGGCCGCAACAAATTCGCCATTGAGATAGACGATAGACGGATCGGACATGGCACTCACCTGAACCACAGACGGATCGTATCCCAGGCCCGACCGAGCAGACCGGCCTGCGGAACGGCCTCGATCGCCACCAGGGGATGTTCGGAAATCACCTGATCATCGATCTTCACGCGCAGGGTGCCGATGCGCTGGCCTTTTTCGAGCGGGGCCACCAGAGGCTGGATCCGCTCGATCTCGCCCTTGACCCGCTGTCCCTGGCCGCGCGGTACGGTGGTCAGCACGGTCTGGTTGAAGCCTGCCTTCACTTCGGCGGCTGCGCCCTTGAACACCGCATAGTTCGCGACCGGCTCACCCCGGGTGTAGAGCTTGACGAGATCGAAACCGGTATAGCCATAGTTGAGCAGCTTCTGGGATTCGATGGCCCGTGAACTCTCTGACGCGGCCCCGAGCACGACTGAAAGAAGGCGCCTCGGCTGATCGAGCCCGGGCTGTTCGCGCCGGCTCGTGGCCACCAGGCAATAGCCTGCCGCTTCGGTATGGCCGGTCTTCATGCCATCGACCGAGGGGTCTACAAAAAGCAGCCGGTTGCGATTGGGCTGACGGATGTTGTTGTAGGTGTATTCGCGCTGGGCGTAGAGCTTGAAGAACTCGGGATGGTCGTCGATGACCCGGACCGCGAGTGCGGCCAGATCGCGCGCGGTGCTGTAGTGCTGCGGGGCTGGCAGGCCCGAGGCATTGGCATAGGCCGTGTTGTGAAGGCCGAGCCGCTTGGCCTCGCGGTTCATCTGCTCGGCAAATGCGGCTTCGCTGCCGGAGATGGCCTCGGCCAGGATGGTGGCGGCATCGTTGCCCGACTGGATGATCAGGCCATGCAGCAACTGATCCACGGTGGCCGGGCTGGCCGGATCGACGAACATGCGGGAGCCCACGGCCTTGTAGGCCTGATTGGAGACCGGCGGACGTGCGTCCAGGGCAAGTTTCTTGTCTCTGACCGCACTGAAGGACAGATAGGCGGTCATCAGCTTGGTGAGCGAAGCCGGGTCGACCTTGAGGTCCGGTTCGCTTGCGGCAAGCAGCTGTCCGGTGGTGACATCCATCAGCAGCCAGGAGCGCGCAGCAATGGGAGGTGCCTCGCGCGGAGCCAGCCCCTGCGTTGCCGGCAGTGGCTCGACCGTGGGCGTGTTTCGGGCGGCTTTGCCCGCGCGGGGGCTTTCGCGCCCCGCTCGGGCGCCACGCTCACCCCGTGTTTGCGTCTGAGCCGATGCAGCCTCTTTTGACTGGGCCCATGCGGCAGCAGGCGCCAGCGCTGTTGTCGCGAGCATTGCCGTCATCAGGCCAGGCAATGCAGCCCCAGCCAGCAGGGCGAGCGTGGGCTGAAGGGCGCGCACCAGCCAGTCCTTGATGCCGGTGAGCTTCTGGTGAAAGAAATGGTCGGCACCCGGAATGACCACCACAGGCAGGCCCTGAGGCCGGGCCCAGTCGAGGACCGCAGACAGGGGCACCGTGTCGTCGTTTTCGCCGTGCAGCACCAGGGTGTCGGCCGGTACATCGAGCATGCCCGGACGGATCACCGCGCTTCCGATGAAGATCAGCCGGTGCGCCGGAGTGCCGGCATCGGCCAGCCGACGTGCCACTCGGGACAACACCAGCGTACCGAAGGAAAAGCCCGCGAGCATCAGCGGCATGGCCTGACCCCCGGGTTCGGCAGCGCGTGCTGCGGCGATCACGGCCAGCAGGTCATCGGTCTCGCCTTCGCCATGATCATGCACACCTTCGGAGGCGCCGACGCCGCGGAAGTTTGGCCGCCAGCAGACATAGCCAAGCGCAAGCAGGGTGCGCGCGAGGGTCTGGACCACCTTGTTGTCACGGGTGCCGCCATAGAGCGGATGCGGATGGGCGACGAGCGCGAGGCCGCGCACCGGGCCTTCACGGGGCCGGTCGACGGCAATGTCGATACGGCCAGCAGGGCCGGCGATACCAAGGATCTCGGTAGATGGATTCATGTCAGTCGATCATGAGCCGCTTGACCGGCACCCCGTCGCGCAGGTGCGACTCGACGATGTCATCAATATCGGACTGGTCGATAAAGGTGTACCAGACGGCCTCCGGATACACCACCGCGACCGGACCATGCTCGCAGCGGTCGAGGCAGCCTGCCTTGTTGACCCGCACCTTGCCCGGACCCGACAGGCCGAGCGCCTTGACGCGATCCTTGCAGTAGGCCTGAAGAGCTGCGGCATCGCGATGCGCACAGCATTCACGACCATCGGTGCGCTCGTTGAGACAGAAGAAGATGTGCTTGTCGTAATGGCTCATGCGCAATTATAGGCGGCGCCAGAGCCATGCGAAGGCTGCAAACGGCCAGGCTACGGCGATCCAGCGCAGCAGTCCGTGCAGGTTCACCAGTTGGGCGCCGCGTGCGACCGCAAGCGTGTCCTCGAAGTACCGATCGAGGGGCGCCAGATTGGCCAACAGGATCATGGCCGAGACACAGACAAGCCCGATGCGTGCCCTGGCGCGGGCAGACAGGGTATCGATGAAGTAGAGGAGGGCGCATCCCATGATCAGACCGCCCTGAGCGCCGGGCGTCAGCCAGGCGAGCGAGGCCTCGGCGCCGTGAAGCCCCCTTGCTGCCAGACTGTTCAGACCGAAAACACAGACCGCCAGCAGACCGAGCATCACGGCGCGACGTCTGGGCAGTTGCACCTGGCCGAGCGCGAGTGCACCGACCGCACCCATGGCGCACAGCACCCGTGCGCCTTCGATCAGGACCCCTGCGGCTGCGGGGTTGGCCCCGTCCCAGAGCCGGTCGACCCAGACCTCGATGCGGGGCAGACCTTCGGGCTCGAGGATGTGCGCCCCGAGCGTATCGATCAGGACCTGCAGTGCGGGCCGCAGACCTCCCCCTGAAAACAGCATGGCCTGAGGCGCCGCCTGAGTGGCCAGCCAGGCGATCAGCAACAGCCATCCAGAGGGCGGACCCTCGTCATACCAGCGACGGGCCACCGGCAGCCTGGGCCCGCTGCTGCGTTGCAGGCCGCGGTTGATCAGGGCGCCCATCCCGGCGCCTAGCAGGCCGCCCAGACCGTTGGCCAGCACATCGAGCAGCGAAGGCACACGCTGGGGCAGACCGTTCTGGATGGTCTCGAGCAGCAGGGATAACAACAGACCGGCGGCTGCGACCAGAAGGACGCTTGCGCCTGCCCGATGCGCACGCATGAAGGCCACGCTGATGAGGGCGCCGAGCAGGAGGTAGGCGAGCAGATTGCTCGCGACATCGAAGCCCGTCCAGTAGCGCGGCAGTCCACGTCCGAGAAAGGCCGTCAATGGCTCGGGCCGGGGGATCCACGGGCCGAAGGGATAGAGCGTGACGACCACGACCGACAGGAGCATGGCGAGCGCAAGCGCCCGCAACAGCGGGCTGGCCCGACGCTCTTGCGCGGAACCGGTCGGCGTTCTTGATGAACGGCTTGCTACCATCGGGGCATGAATCCTTGGGCCTGCACCGTGCTGCGCTGTTTGCGGGCAGGCACATGAGCGAGCTGCTGCATTTCGAGCAGGTGGAGACCATCGACTCCACCAATGCCGAACTGATGCGCCGTCCCTGGCATCAGGATTCAGACAATACCCCGGTCGCGCTTTGGGCGCAGCAACAGACGGCTGGCCGGGGCCGCATGGGGCGGGTCTGGCAGGCGCCGGCGCAGGATGCGATCACCTTGTCCGTCGGGCTGGATCTGGCCGCCCCGGTGAGTGCCCTGGTCGGACTGCCGATTGCGGTGGGCGTGGCACTGGCCGATGTCCTGCAGGACTACGGCGCCCGCCTGTGGCTCAAGTGGCCCAACGACCTGTACACGGGTCCGGTGGCCGATGTCGGGCCGATGAAGGTGGGCGGCATCCTCACCGAGGTGAAAGCGCTGGATCCCTCGGCGAGGCCCGGGATGCATCGCGTGGTGACCGGATTCGGCCTCAATCTGTTTGCTGCGCCGACAGGACTGTCACAACCTGCGGCCGCGATCTTCGGCCCTGACTCCAAGGTCCGACCCGACCGACCTGACCTGGCCAGAGCCCTGGCCCTGCGCGTGGCCGATGTGCTGTGCCGATTTCCGCGCGAAGGCCTGGGCCCCTGGCGAGCCGGATGGCAGGCCCGCGATCTGCTCGCCGGACGGCCGATCACCATTCATCATCCTGATGGCCGCTGCGAGGCCGCGCGGGCACAGGGCATCGATATCCAGGGAGGCCTGAAGATCATCGATGCGCAGGGCAG
>JBMSOD010000150.1:0-7903 GCA_049422085.1 Burkholderiaceae bacterium | reverse complement strand
CGATGGTGTCCAGGCTTTCCTTGACCGCATCGTCGATGAAGCCGCAGGTGTTGACGATCACCAGGTCGGCGCCCTGTAAGGTCTTGGAGGTCTGGTACCCCTCGGCGGAGAGCTGGGTGAGGATCAACTCGGAGTCGGTCAGCGCCTTGGGGCAGCCGAGGCTCACGAAGCCGACGCGGGGCGCCGGGCTGGGAACCGGGGAGGTCGTGGACGCGGGAATGTCACTCATCCCCGTATTGTCCCTGCTCCGGGGCGCCGCCCCTCAGCGCTTGCCGGTGAAGGCCCCGAACATCTGCTCGGTCTGCTTCTGGATCTGTTCCTGCATGGCCTCGAACAGGGTCTTGGACTGCTCCATGTAGTTCCCCACGAGGCCCTGCATCATCGGGTTCTGCGCCTGGGTGAACTGGGCCCACATTTCGGGCGTGAGCGTGGCTGACTGCTCGGCCAGCTTGGCCTGCATATCGGTGAAGGCCTGCACGTTCTTCTCGAGGTAGTGCCCCATGAAGCCCTGCATGGCGTTGCCGTAGAAGCGAATCATGTTGGCCAGTGCGGCCTCGGTGAACATGGGCGCACCGCCCGCCTCTTCTTCCAGGATGATCTGCAGCAGGATGCTGCGCGTGAGGTCTTCACCGGTCTTCGCGTCGCGCACCACGAAGGCCTGGCTTTCCAGCACGAGCTGCTTGACCTCGGCCAGGGTGATGTAGCTGGAGGTGTCGGTGTCGTACAGGCGCCTGTTCGGGTACTTCTTGATGACGCGCTGCGTGGGCTTGTCGGCCTGGGGCTTCTTGGATTGCAATTCGACCGCTCCTGGTGAAGGCCGGATTCTAGGAGCCGCCACCGCGATCCATCCCCGGGATCACCCGGGGGTGCGCGGCGCGCCCCTGCCAGGTGCAGGGTGATAATCCCCTGTCATGGATGACCTCTACCCCCTGTACGACGCAGATCGCGGCACGCTGTCACCCCGGGACCAGCGCAGCTTCCTCAAGGATCTCCAGTCACAGGGGCTGGCATACGCGCCCTACGCGCAACGCGTCGGCCCGGGGTTCGCCACCGCCGCCTGCGAACTCAAACGGGTGCTGGACGCCTCGGTGCTGCCCGCCTTCCAGGATGTGGTGGGCCGGGTCACCGGCCAGCGCTTCACCCAAGCCTATTGCGACGTGCGGCTCTATCCCAGGGGCAGGAACTGGCGCAGTGGACCGAGGGTCACTGGGCTGGCGAGCGACTCACGGTGATGGTGGCCTTCGTGCTGTCCATCCCGCCCGATGACAGCCTGGACAGCATGGCGCGCGCCAGCCTGCTGTCTCTTTTCGAGGAATCGTCCTGGGATCCTCAGGTCAAGAAGCTCGGGAAGAAGGGCAAGCTGCGCGAGCGCCTGAATGTCGACTCCGTCAATGCCATCCTCAGCGACATGGTGTTCGAGGGCTTCAACCCCTACGACCTCGACGGCTTCGAACTGGAGATCATGATCGACGGCTGCCCTGAGGCCCGGTTCGAGCGCCTGCGTGCCAGCGCGCGGGGCGAGCCGATCCAGAAGGCTCGCAGCACGCGCGCCGTGTTCAAGGGCATGCCCGCCCCCATCACACCCGACAACGCGGTCCGGGAGGTGCCGGTGCTGATCGCGGCACTGGCCAAGGCGCTGGGTGTCAAGCACCTGGATCCGGCCGCCCTGCAGCCTGGCGACTCGCTGTACGCCCTGATGGGGTTTGACGAAAGGCTCACGCAGTCGCTGGCCGGCTCCATCCGCATGCACTTTGATGTGCTGACCGTGGTGGGCGGACCGGGAATGTTCACGGTCGGCGACGCGATCGCCTTCGCCCAGGAGATCCTGGAGTCGCGCGAAGACGATTGATTTGACGCACTGCGCGGCGGGTCGCGGTCTCAGACATCGGGCTTGGAGGGCTGGATCGGCTCACCGCTGGCATGGTGCCCGCCCGATGCCTCCAGGATGGCCGAGACCACCAGCGCGCCGTTCGCGAGTGCTTCCAATAGTGGGCGATGCAGAGGTTGCGTCCTCACACGCCGCGAATCACAGCGCACCCAGGTCTTGGGCCGGCATTGCCAGTAGGTTGGGTCGTGTAGTCGTCCGGATCACGGTGGACGATCAGACCGCGTCCGACGATGCTGGCCGGCCCAGGCGTTACCGTCAGTTTGGAGACCGAAAAGCTTAATTCAGCTACCCCGTTCGCATCCGCTTTGAGCGAGGGCAGGTCGCCGCCGTGGTGCGCCGGGCCGCCATGCCGTCCATGCGGTGCATTCTCGGGATTGAAGTGCCCCTTGGTTCCCAGGCCATCCCCGGCGCAGTCCGCGCCCTCATGCACGTGGAATCCGTGTTCGCCTCCAGGCCGCAAACCCGAGATCCTGCCGCTGACGATCACGGAGTTCCCTCGCTGAATGAACTTGATCGTGCCCTGCGGGTTCATCGAGGCGGCAGGTGCGACCGAAGTGGGGGCAATCACCGCCAGGGCCTCAGGGCCGTCCTGGCTGTACAGAGTCGAGCACGCAAGCAGGGAACTGACGCTCAGCGCAACACCTATCAGCCGGATGGGAGATCGTGAGGAGATGAACCTGACCATGAAAATACTCCTTCAATGGGTCCTGATCGGCGTCGGGCGATCCAGTACAAGAGCGGGATCCGACGGCTGAGCTGATTCTCTACCCGTTAGACAATGACCGCAAGGCGCGCGCCACGGGGAGGATCCTGGTGTGCGGGCCTCTGCGCCGGTGCCGCAAACTCAGGGACTGGGCTTGGAGGGCGGGGTCGGCGCGCCGCTGGCATGGTGTCCGCCCGAGGCCTCCAGGATGGCAGAGATCACCAGCACGCCGATCACGAGGCCCGCGGTCAGCATCGAGGAGTTTTCCTTGATGAAGGGTGACCAGATCGAGATGATGGCCCCTACGATCCACAGGCCGATGAAGTAGCCGATGGCGCGCACGAACATCCGTGCAAGACGCCCCACCAGGATCCGGATTGGCGGCACAACGACGAACACTGCGACCGAAGCCACCAGGATGCCAATCCCCCACAGGGCGTCGATGTTGCGCTCCTGGGCCAGCACGTACCACGCGATGGCCCCCACCAGGAAGCCAACGGTGCCGGCATAGCCGGTGACGGACGAATCTTCGGCGCTGGCATGGGCCGCCGCCTTCTCGGCATCAGACATGGAATTCCAGACGGCCACGTTGTGGTTGTAATTCGCCAAGGCAGATTCGTATTCCGCCAGGGCCTCCATGTAGTGGGCGGTGCAGAAGTTACGGCCATTGGGGATGCTGGCTTGGCAGCGGCGGCAGGTGCTCATGGTGGTGACTCGGTCTCCGGATCGTGATCAATTTGCAGATCATAGACAGGCGCAGTGTGCGCGCCACCTATCCACGAGTGGCAGCGAATACTTCACAAGTTCGTATCAGCGGGACCCAGGAATGCCTCATATACGAACAAAGGAAACGAATCAGACTGGTGCCGCGACGCGCCATGACCCGGCCCCTTCGGCTGCAACAGAGTCGTTTAAAGTGAGACCGAGAACGAGGAGGTCTATGAGATGAAAGCCCATTACCACCGTCGGGACCTGTTGCAGATGGCTGCCGCGACGGGTCTGGCCTTGGCTTGTTGCGGTGTGGCTGCACAGACATTCCCCCACAAGCCGATGCGTGTGATCGTGGGCTTTACCCCCGGCGGAGCGGCCGACGTGATGACGCGCATCATTGCCAAGGGCTTGTCGGCCGAACTGGGGCAGCAGGTCATCGTAGAAAACAAGCCTGGCGCGGACGGCATCATTTCGGCGCAGGAAGTCATGCGTGCGCCACCCGACGGCTACACCATACTGATGGGGACCAACACGGCGATGGTGGCCGTGCCCTCGCTGCGGCCCAACCCGCCCTACGACCCATTCAAGGCCTTCACCCCAATCAGTTCGGCGGGTGAGTTCTCGATGTTCCTGGCGGTGGCACCCAACCTGCCCGTGAAGAACCTCGCCGAGTTTCTCGACCTGGTGGCGGCGAACCCCGGCAAGTTCAGTTCGGCTTCCAGCAATAGTGCGGCAGAACTGGCGATGCTGCAGTTGCTCTCCTCGCGCAACATCAAGGTGGTCAATGCCCGATACAAGGGCGACGCGCAAGCGCTGACCGATCTGGCCAGCGGACAGGTGCACATGATTTTCTCGACAGGTACGCTCATGCCCGGCCTGGTCAAGGAAGGCAAGGCGAAGGCGCTGGTGACCTTATTGCCACGGCGAAGCCCCCTCATGCCCGATGTACCCACCGCGAGCGAACTGGGCATAGGCAAGCTGACCATCACGCCCTGGGCCGGTTTTTTCGGGCCGCCTGGGATGCCGGGTGATGTCACCGAAAAACTCAGCGCCGGCCTGCGTGCGGCGCTCGCTCGCGCTGATGTGCGTGATCAGTTGGTGGGCCAGGGTTTTTCCAGCTACGGCATGACGCCAGCGGAATTCGCAGTGTTCTTTCGTCGCCAGTACGACGGCTTCGGGACTACCGTGCGCGAGAACAACGTGAAGTTCGATTGAGTCCGATGACTGGATGACTTTTGATATTGAGGCAGTATGTCAAACCGTCCAGCCTGCCCCTTTTGCTCCTCGGAAAACACGATCTTCAAGGAAAGGGTGCACCGATGGGAATGCCAGGATTGCGATGAACGGTTTGAAGACCCTACGGCCCGGCAAACCGCCCCACAAACTATTTTTCTTTCGTACGCCCACAAGAGCGAGCGATCGGACGACTACGACATCTCGCAGGACCTGGTGTGGCTCGTCAAGGAAGCACTTGAAAAGGATGGCCACCAGGTCTGGATCGATCAAGAAGGCATACGCGGGGGCACCCAGTGGCGCGAACAGATCACCGACGCCATCACGACCCACAAGCATTTCCTGGCCTTCTTGTCTCGACGCTCGGTACGCCAAGAACCCAACGTCTGCCTCAATGAAGTCGCGATTGCGATCAAACACAATCGGATCATCCAGACCATCCTGACCGAGAGCGAGAGTCGAGTGTCGGCACCCTTGACGCTCAGCAGCATCCAGTGGCACCAATTTTCCGACTGGAAGGCCATCAAGGACGGCCACAAGACCGGCCCCAAGGGCGAAAATTGGGAGACTTGGTTCACTGCCCTGATGGCGGGGATACGCCAAAGCTTGGCCGACATCACCCACCAGAAAGCAGTGGGCGAGCTGGCCGAACTCAAGAAAATCTTGCGGCCCGCTTCGTTTGATGCTGCGATCATCCAGGGGGTAGAAGGATTCTTTGGCAGAGGGTGGCTTTTTGATGCCTTTCAAGGGTGGCTGCCATCGGATCAACGAATTTTTTGGCTTAAAGGCACGCCCGGAATCGGGAAAAGCGCCTTTGCGGCCAAGCTGGTGCACAGCGGCAATTCGTCCATCGTCGGATTTTTTAAATGCGACTTTCAGGCGCTTAAATCCGCTGAGGAATCTGCCAGTGAATGCATCCGAACGCTGGCGTATCAACTGGCCAGCAGGTTGCCTGATTACCGAATCAAGCTCCTGCGAGGGCAGCTGGTCGATGCCGAGACGGTGCAAAAAAAGACTGCCGACGATTTGTTTTCGTATCTGATCACGGAGCCACTCAATCGCTCCGAAAAGATCGCCGAGGATCAACGCCTGGCCCTGGTGATTGATGCCCTCGATGAGGCGGGCAGACCGGTGAGCGGCAAGATGGTCAACCCGCTGGCAGATCTTTTGTACAAACACGCGGATCAATTGCCTCCATGGCTAGGCATCGTGATCACCTCGCGGCCGGAGGCCTATCTTCAGCAGCAATTGGGCGCCAAATTCTCGCCGCTGATCATCGATGGCGCCACCGAAAACAACCGAGCTGATATCAATGACTATCTGGAAACTCGTCTAGATCCTTCCATCGGTGAGCCGCAGCGGGCGCAGATCATTCAGGCGGTGATAGACAAGAGCGGCGGCACCTTCCTGTATCTCAAGCGGGTGGAAGTTTCGTATGACTTGTCGAAGCCGAAGATGCTTCCCAACGGCTTGGATGATCTTTTTTACAGAGACTTCGAGCGCTATTTCCCGGATCCCCAAGCCTACGCAGTCAAAACGGAGAAGTTCTTGCGGCTGCTGGCGGTTGCGCCAGGGCCGCTGCCCCGGCAGTTGGCCCAATCGATTTTGGGCTGGCAAGCGCGCGAAGTGACCCAATACGTGACGCAGCCCATGGCCAGCCTCCTGACCGAGAGCGAAGCGGGTCTGCAGTTTTTTCATCAGTCCATCAAGGATTGGTTGCAAGACGGGGCGCGCAGTGGCACCTATCAGGTCAATAACACCGGCGCCACCGAGATGGGCGAATTCCTATGGAAAGAGTTCGAAAAGGGAGCCGCTGGCAAGGGTACTGGTGAACCAGATTGGAGCCCGTTTGTCTTGAATTGGCTGGCCGGTCTGCTTGCACGCACCCAGGCCTGGAGCCGCATTGCAGATCTGGATCGCTTTGAACACTATCTGGGCGAGCACCAGAAGTTTTATTTTCAGCTAGCGATTCAAAAACGGCTGGCGGATCTGACTTGCGAACGGGAGGGTCCGCAATCCGAACACTACGCAGCGCGCCTCACGCGCTTGGGCGAGATGCTGGAGCAGACAGGTCAGTACCCCGCAGCATTGGAGGTGCTAAACGAGGCTGTGGCGATCTATGCGCAGTCTGAAGGCCGGGGCGGTGCGCCATTCGCAAGCGCCCTCAACGCCCTGGCGGGCGTCTGGTGCGCGCTGGCAGACTACGAAAAGGCCGAAAAACTCTACGAACAGGCGCTGGCGATCCGGGAAAAACTGTTAGGGAGCCGCCATCCCGACACCGCGCAAACGATGGCGGATCTTGGGGGCTTGCTCCAATCCATTTCCAAGTTTGACCGAGCGCAAACCTTGTATGGGGACGCCCTGCGCGTGATTCAGGAGCTTCACGGACCCAATGACCCGGTCACTGCGCTCTACACCACCTTCCTTGCGGGCATCTACGAAGAAAAGGGCGATTACCAGGAGTCGGAAAAGCTGTTCCGGCATGCGCTGGCCATCGGTCGAACGCATCTGGGTGATTCGGATCCCGACTTGTCGCTGTCGATCGGCTATGTCGGCTGGACGCTGGCGTCCAAGGGCGAGTATGCAGGGGCCGAAGACTGCTACCACGAAGCCCTGGCGATTCAGAAAGAAAGTCTGGGGCCGGAGCACCCGCACACGGCTCGCACGCTCATGTATCTGGGCGACATACGTCTGAAGCAAGGCGACGCCCGGAGCGCCGACGCGTACTACCAGCAGTCACTGGCATTGCGAAAAATGATTTTTGGCGATGATCATCCGGATACGGCACGAACTTTGATGAGTGTGGCCTGGTCGGCGCAGTGCAAGGGCCAAGCTGCCGATGCAGGTCAGATGTATGCGCACGCCTTGAAGGTCTTCGAGGACACCTGCGGCCCCGATTACCCCGACACAGGCAATGCCTTGAATCACCTGGGATCTTGGTATTTGCGGTATCGGGATGATGTGGCCCAGGCGAAAGACCTGCTGGATCGATCCCTTCGGGTTCACGAGCGCTTGCTAGGCGCAGACCACCCCTATACCTTGCGAACTCTGGCTCACCATGCAGAGTTGTTGATGGCACAAGGCGATGTGCACGGCGCCTGCGAGGCACTGGCGCGCGTGGTCGAAAAGCGTCGCGTCGTGCTCGGGGCCGGGCACCCCGACAGCGTCTTGGCCGCCGCCTGTCTGTCGTGGGTCGAAGATCGGATGAAGCCTGGCGATATCGGCCTTGCGTCCTGGAAAGAGATGCCCAACCCCAACAGCTTGCGATTGGCGGTTCGCTAGGGGGTCACAGGACGCGCCGAAAACCAAAAGCCCCTGCAAATCAAGGACTTGCAAGGGCTTGGACTGGTAGGCGCGATTGGACTCGC
>JBMSOD010000149.1:0-7923 GCA_049422085.1 Burkholderiaceae bacterium | reverse complement strand
GGCCGCGTCTTTGTCCAGATACTCAACGCCGGTGTCGACAATGCCGTACAAGGTTACGTTGGACTGCGCCAGGGCGACAGTCGGAAGGGCGGCCGCAACGGCCAGTGCAAGAAGGGACTTCTTCATTCGTGAATCTCCTTGGTTTTGAATCCAAAAGACTTCCGGACGTCCGGAGGCCTCGACTCCCCGAGAACAACTTCGGATGGAAGTGACGGCATTCTGACCAAAAAGCCCGGGTTGGCAAAGCGCGGCGTGGTTGATCCAAGGGGATGAACGGCCACTTGTGGCATCGGGACAACAGTCTGGGCTTGGGAGCACATGACTAGAATGCGTCATGCACACATCAGATCAGCCCTTTCGGATCGGAGCCGTCCGCCCGCGCCGCCTCACGCTTGCGGACTGGATGCTGGAGGGCCTCGGTCAGGCGCTGGCTGCCAACCAGGTCAGCCCGCCGGCCAGGCGACCGATGCCCCGACCCGCCGCGCCGGCGGTTTCGGCTGAGCGCGACGCGCTTGCCGAACCTGAGCGTCGCCATGCTGCCGGCCTCATGCGGGTCAATCATGTTGGCGAGGTCTGTGCCCAGGCGCTCTATCACGGTCAGGCGGCTGGTGCTGCCGATCCGGCGCTGAAGTCATTTTTCATCCAGTCGGCAGCCGAAGAAGGCGATCACCTGGCCTGGACGAGACAGCGTCTGGATGAACTTGAGGATCGACCGTCACTGCTTAATCCGGTCTGGTATGCCGGCGCCTACGCGCTCGGCTTGATGGCTTCACGGGCGGGAGACGCGAGGTCGCTGGGCTTTACGGTCGAGACCGAGCGTCAGGTCGAGGAGCATCTCGCAGGCCATATGGACCGCCTGCCCGCGGCGGATGCCGAATCCAGGGCCATCGTGGCCGCCATGAAGGACGATGAAGCGGCCCATGGGCAAGCGGCACGGCGCCTGGGGGCCGCAGAGCTGCCCTCGCCGGTCAAGTGGGCGATGCGCCTGGCGGCGCGGATCATGACCACGACCGCCTACAGGATCTGAACTTCGGGATCTGATTTTTGCGCGCAGGATGACTTGATTCAGTCTTCCACAAGCTCCCAAGTCAGGCTGAGTTCGGCAGTTTTTGCCAGCATGGCCGAGGCCGAGCAGTACTTATCGTGGCTGAGCTTGATGGCCCGCTCCACCAGATTGGGCTTGAGATTGTGGCCCCGTACCGTGAAGTGGAAGGTGACCCGGGTGAAGACTTTGGGGTCGGTGTCGGCCCGGTCGGCATGCAGGGCCACCTCGCAGGCGCGAACATCCTGGCCGCTCTTGCGCAGGATCAGCACCACATCGTAGGCGGTGCAACCGCCCGATCCGAGCAGCACCATTTCCATGGGACGCGGTCCGAGATTGCGGCCGCCGCCTTCGGGTGCGCCATCCATGACGACGGCATGACCACTGCCGGTTTCGGCGACAAAGCTCATGGTGTC
Organism: Burkholderiaceae bacterium; assembly: GCA_049422085.1. Lineage (GTDB taxonomy): Bacteria > Pseudomonadota > Gammaproteobacteria > Burkholderiales > Burkholderiaceae_E > UBA4615. Next base: position 6,465 of record JBMSOD010000149.1, on the reverse strand, counting down.
GGGGCCGGTCCAGCGAACGAGAGCATCCATGGGGGTTCCTTTACGTGAGGCTAGACGGGACTAGTCTTTGACTATGGGGGATTGATGCGGTTATGATAGCCGGCTCACCAGATTCAGCCAGGCCATGAAGACCTTTTCAGCCAAACCGCACGAAGTCCGACGCGACTGGTTCGTCGTCGACGCCAACGACAAGGTGCTCGGTCGCCTTGCCGCCGAGATCGCACTTCGCTTGCGTGGCAAGCACAAACCCGAGTACACCCCGCATGTGGATACCGGCGACTTTATCGTCGTGGTGAATGCCGCACGCCTGCGTGTGACCGGCGCCAAGAGCCAGGACAAGAAGTACTACCGCCACTCGGGCTATCCGGGCGGTATTTCTGAGACCACCTTTGGCAAGATGCAGGAGCGGTTTCCGGGGCGTGCCCTTGAAAAAGCCGTTCGTGGCATGTTGCCCAAAGGCCCGCTTGGCTATGCCATGCTCAAGAAACTCAAGGTGTATGCCGAAGGCACGCACCCCCACACCGCCCAGCAGCCTCGGGCGCTGGACATCTGACCCAGATTCCTGAGAAAGCCACACCATCATGATCGGCGAATTCAATTACGGCACGGGGCGTCGCAAGACCGCCGTGGCCCGCGTCTTCATCAAGAAGGGCAAGGGCGACATCATCGTCAACGGCAAGCCGCTTGACCAGTACTTCTCGCGTGAGACCGGCCGCATGGTCGCCCGTCAGGCGCTTGAAGTGGCCAACGTGGTCGGTGAGTTCGACATCAAGGTCAATGTGGCCGGTGGCGGCGAGACCGGACAGGCAGGTGCGGTGCGCCACGGCATCACCCGCGCACTGATCGACTATGACGCGACGCTCAAGCCGGTGCTCTCCAGCGCAGGCCTGGTCACCCGCGATGCACGTGAGGTCGAGCGTAAGAAAGTCGGTCTGCGCAAGGCACGTCGCCGTAAGCAGTTCTCCAAGCGCTGATCCCCGCGGCGCGGGCGCTCCTGTCAGGGCGCTTGCGCTGCTGTATCGGTCGCGATTCAACCCCGGTGGGGCCGGGGGCATGGAGTGCAGGGTGGGCAGTTCCTGCCTTACACTTCATTCAGTCAACCCCGTCTGCCGACCTGAGGGTCGGCAGTTTCATTTGGGTTCGAAAGGGAGAATGTCATGAACGCAGTCGCCGAAATGCCCGCACCGCTGGTCTTCACAGACAGCGCCGCCGAGAAGGTTCGCCAGCTGATTGAAGAAGAAGGCAATGACAACCTCAAGCTGCGCGTCTTTGTGCAGGGCGGAGGCTGCTCGGGCTTTCAGTACGGTTTTACCTTCGATGAGGAAGTCGCCGAAGACGACACCTCCATGCAGAAAAACGGGGTGACCTTGCTGATTGATGCCATGAGCTACCAGTACCTGGTGGGCGCCGAGATCGACTACAAGGATGGCCTGGAGGGCGCACAGTTCGTGATCAAGAACCCGAACGCCACCACCACCTGCGGCTGCGGATCGTCCTTTTCGGTCTGAATCGCGAGTCGTCCAGCGCGAAGCGGGCTGGTTCGTTCAGGGCGGAGCCGGATAGACCGCCCCCAGGATGCGCGGCCCGCGGGCGCCTGTGACTGCAGGCAGATTGGCAGGAAGGCCCAACATGCGCTGTCGGGCCAGCCAGGCAAAGGCCAGCGCCTCCACCGCATCGGGAGGCATGCCCAGGGCGTTGGTGGTGCTCACCTGTGCCAGGGGCATCAGCTGTGTCAGGCGGTTCATCAGCTGGAGATTGAAGGCGCCACCTCCACAGACAAAGCATTGCATCGCACCGAACTCATTGCAGGCTCTGGCGATCGCCAGGGCGGTGAGTTCCAGCAGAGTGGCCTGCACGTCTTGCGGCGCACAGCGATCGAGGCCGTGGGGGTTTCCGTACGCTTCCAGCCATTGGGCGCTGAAGAGGTCCCGGCCGGTACTTTTCGGGGCTGGCATTGCGAAGTAGGGCTCCCGCAGCAGCCCGGCCAAAAGCGCCTCATCCACCTTGCCTGTTGCGGCCCATTGACCACCCTGGTCGAACGCCGCTCCGGTGTGCCGTTCGCACCAATCGTCCATCAGCAGATTGCCAGGGCCGGTGTCAAAGCCGGTCACCGCAGCGCCCAAAGCGGTTGAAGGCATACCCTCGGATGTCTCCTGGCTGGCCGAGGGGGTTCGAACAGCAAGTGGAAGAAGGCTGACGTTGGCGATGCCGCCGATGTTGATGATGGCGCGTCGACACTCGGCTGACGAAAAAGCCAGGGCATGAAACGCTGGCACGAGGGGGGCCCCCTGGCCTCCTGCCGCGACGTCGGCGCTGCGGAAATCCGCGACAACGCTCAAGCCGCTGAGCTCGGCCAGACGGGCGCCATCGATCAGTTGCAAGGTGTAGGCCCGCTCGGGCCGGTGTCGGACGGTCTGCCCGTGTGCGCCGATCACCAGGTCGACTGGCTCAGACGCAGCACCCCCTGGGCTCTCGGTCCACGCGTTTGAACTTGCTCTGAGTTCAATCGCAATCTCGGCATAGAGATCGGTGAGATCCCTGGTGGCCTCTGATGCCCGGGCCAGTTCGTCGGGTCCGGAGTGCTGCAAGGCGAGCAACTCGGACCTCAGCGCGACAGGCATGGGGCGAGAGGCTTGCGCGAGGGTCTGAATCCGCGTCTCGATGCCCTGGCCCTCAAACTTTGCCAACACACCGTCAATGCCGTCGACGCTGGTGCCGGACATCAGGCCGATGGCCCAGGTCGGGCGCATGCGGCGTTTGAAGCTCACTCGAAGCGGGCAGCGAAGCGGGTGTCGAGAATCTCGAACTTCTGGCTGTAGACGCGAGCCTGGGATTGCAGCCGGACGCGCTCAGCGGCATTGAGCGTTCTGACGGGAAGACCTGCGATGGCTGCCATGGGGTCGACATGAACGCCATTGACCAGAAATTCGAAGTGAAGATGCGGGCCTGTGGTCCAGCCTGTCATGCCCACGGTACCAATGGTTTCACCCTGCAGCACACGCACGCCTGGACGCAATCCCTCGGCGAACTCATTGAGGTGGGCATACAGCGTGGATTGCTGCGCACTGTGCTTGATGACCACCATGTTGCCGTAGCCGCCTTTGGGCCCGACGAAGTCGACCACGCCATCGGCAACGCTGCGCACCCGCGACCCGACCGGTGCGGTGAGATCAACGCCCTTGTGGGCCTGCCACGACTGGAGCGAGGGATGGAAGCGCGCGTCGGAGTAGCCTGAGCTGACCCGGGTGACCTCGAGCGGCGAGGCCAGGAAGCTCCGGTTGAGTGACTGCCCCTCAAAGGTGTAGTACTCGCCCCGGCTGCCGTCGCCGAACCAGAGGGCTTCGTGAGTCTGGCGGGCGGTGCTGAATTGCACCGCCAGAATCCGACTGATGACCGGAGCCTCGAGGCTGCCGGCTTCCTGGAGCGTTTCGTAGACGACCCGCAACCGATCCCCCGGGCGTGCCTGGGCAATATTGACCTGGCCGCCGAACACGTCGGCCATGCGGGTGAGCAGCGAATCGGGGATGTCGGAAGCGTCCAGGGCCGACACCAGATCGGTGACGATCTCCGCGGAGCGGGTCTCGATGCTTCGTGTGAACGGAATAGTCTCGGTGAAGGCCATGAGCTGGCCGGAGACCCGCTCGATGACCAGGCGCTTGCCCAGCGTTCCTGCTGCAGGCTCGCTCAGACGGTAGGTGAACCGCTGGAGCTTGCCCTCGGGCGTGCGTTCGGCCGACACCACCCGGCCTGCCCGGAGTTCGAGAAGTTGACGCGCCGCAGCATGGCGGGGGACCAGCGCGATCACCTCGGCATCTTCAAGGCCCAGACGCGAAAACAGACTCGAAAGAGTCTCGCCACGGCGTACCCGCTCAGTCTGACGAAGAGCGCTGGAAGGCTCGATGACCTGACCGGACAGAGCAACCGGCTCGATCAGAACGGCCGATGCAGGCAGGTCGGCGTCCGACGCGGGCGCCACGCCAAAAGCAGTGACTGCGGCGAGCGAGCACGCAGCGCCCAGGGACAGGGCAAGCTTTTTGACGTCGAGACGATTCATGGGCGCAAGGCTTCCTTTTGATACGGAGGCTGGGGCGGGAGGACGTAGAATTCGGGCCGGCGCCTAAGCGCCAATGAAGACAACCCCTTCCAGACTGCCCGCGAACAGTTCACCAGCGCACCAAAAACCCGTGCGCGAAGTACTGCCAGCCGAGGCGGAGTTTACCAGAACGGCCCGGCTGGCAACAGTCGCTGCCCAGGTACGAAAGCCGAGCGCCCATGAACGGATCCAAGGACACGCCCCCAGAATCGAAGCAGGACAGGCCTGTCCTCGGTCCGCAGGGCATGACCGCGTCGACTCAGGACAAACCGGAACCGAGTCCGCAGGTTCGCAGGGCGCTGGAAATCGCCTTGCGCGGTTGTGACGAGTTGCTGGTGCAGGAAGATTTTGTGCGCAAACTCATGCGCTCCGAGGCCACAGGCAAGCCGCTGCGCATCAAACTGGGCCTGGACCCCACCGCGCCTGACCTGCACCTCGGGCATACCGTGGTGCTCAACAAGATGCGGCAACTCCAGGACCTGGGGCATACCGTGATCTTCCTGATCGGCGATTTCACGGCCATGATCGGCGATCCGTCCGGGCGCAATGTGACCCGTCCGCCGCTGACCCGGGAGCAGATCGAGGCCAATGCGCGGACCTACTTTGAGCAGGCGAGCCTGGTGCTCGATCGCAACCGGACCGAAATCCGCTACAACTCGGAGTGGTCGGATCCGCTGGGCGCGCGCGGCATGATCCAGCTGGCCTCGCGCTATACCCTGGCCCGCATGCTCGAGCGGGACGATTTCACCAAGCGATACAAGGGCGGCATCCCGATTTCGGTGCACGAACTGCTCTATCCGCTGATGCAGGGCTATGACTCGGTGGCGCTGGCCTCCGACCTTGAGCTGGGCGGGACCGACCAGAAGTTCAACCTGCTGGTCGGTCGCGAGTTGCAGAAGGAATATGGCCAGGAACCCCAGTGCATTCTGACCATGCCCCTGCTCGAAGGGCTGGATGGCGTCGAGAAGATGTCCAAGTCCAAGGGCAATACTGTGGGGATCACGGACGCGCCCGCAGACATGTTCGGTAAATTGATGTCAATTTCCGATGATCTGATGTGGAAGTACTACGAACTTCTTTCATCGTCATCGATTGAAGAGATTGCAGCCCTGCGCCGGGCCTGTGACGAAGGGATGAATCCGCGCGATGCCAAGGTGCGACTGGCAGGCGAGATGGTGACGCGGTTTCACGGGGCGTCGGCCGCCCAGGCCGCCCGCGACGGGTTCGAGGCCCGGTTTGCGCGCGGTGTGCTCCCGGAGGATTTGCCCGAGGTCACGGTGTCTGGCGCACCGCTGGCCATCGGCGCACTGCTGAAGCAGGCGGGGCTGGCCGCATCGACAAGCGATGCACTGCGTAATGTGGAGCAGGGCGGGGTGAGGATCGACGGCAGCAAGGTCGAAGATAAGAGCTTGAAGCTGCAAGCAGGCACTTACATTGTCCAGGTCGGAAAGCGTCGGGCTGCCCGTGTGACGGTGGTCTCTGCCTGAGCCGGTCCTGTCGCGCGCGCCTGCGCCTGCGCCTGCGTCCGAGCTGATCAGCGAACCCCGGGAATCCTTCGAACTCGACCCATGATCGGACTGTTGCAACGCGTCTCACGGGCTCAGGTCACGGTCGCCGGTGAGGTCACCGGCCGAATCGGGCCTGGCCTGATGGTGCTGGTCTGCGCCGAGCGCGGGGACACGCCGGCCCAGGCGGAGGCCCTGCTTGAGCGCCTTCTGGCGTATCGGGTGTTTTCCGATGAACGCGGTCGCATGAACCGCTCGCTTGTCCAGGCGGAGGGCGGGTTGCTGCTGGTGCCCCAATTCACGCTCGCGGCCGATACCCGCAGCGGGCTGAGACCGAGTTTCACCCCGGCCGCGGCGCCCGACCTGGCGCGAGGCCTCTTCGCCGGCCTTCTGGCAAGAGCGCGGGAGAGGCATCCGGTGGTGGCGGCGGGCGTGTTTGGCGCCGACATGCAGGTCGAACTCGTCAATGATGGCCCTGTGACCTTCTGGCTTCGGGCCGATCCGCCCCTCTCATCCACTACAATTGAGGGGTCCGCGTGACTGGCGAGTGAGGGTGAATCAACACCGTGGAACGCGGAGCTCGGCGGCCCTGGGCCGCCCGCCGTTCGCCTGGGCAGTGTGCCGGCACGCCGTGCCGGAGTGCGCAACTGCAAAGAGGATTCACTCATGTTTGATCGCAGCCAGGGCATTGCCCAGGTCGACCCGGAACTCTGGCAGGCCATCCAGGCCGAGAACCACCGCCAGGAAGAGCATATCGAGCTCATTGCCTCCGAAAACTACGCCAGCCCGGCGGTGATGGCCGCCCAGGGCAGCCAGCTCACCAACAAATACGCCGAGGGCTACCCCGGCAAGCGCTACTACGGTGGC
>JBMSOD010000148.1:0-7928 GCA_049422085.1 Burkholderiaceae bacterium | reverse complement strand
CATGTCGGGCGGATCAAGGCAGAGCAGATCCTTCCTCCGATGGTTGGTCCGGCCTGGGGTTACCGATTCCGCGCCCGACTGTCGGTGCGGCATGTTCCGCGCAAGGGCGGCGTGCTGGTCGGGTTCCATGAGCGGGGATCGAGCTATGTGGCCGATATGCAGGAATGTCATGTCCTGCCCCAACGGGTGTCGCAGCTTTTGCTGCCATTACGGGCCCTGGTCGAGTCGCTGAGCCTTCGCGATCGCCTGCCCCAGATCGAAGTGGCGATGGGCGATGACCGCCTGGCACTGGTGCTGCGTATCCTGCAGCCCCTGCTGCCCGAAGACGAGGACAGACTGAACGCATTCGCGACCCGTCACTCGGTGGATTTCTGGCTGCAGACCGGAGGCCCTGACAAGATCCAGCCCTTCGGGACGACGCCAGCCACGGGGCTGTCCTACGCAATGCCCGAATTCGGCCTGCGCATGCCTTTCCGTCCGACGGATTTCACCCAGGTCAATCACGCCGTCAATGCGGTGCTGGTCTCCCGAGCACTGGGCCTGCTGGAGCCGCAGGCCCATGACAGGCTTGCCGATCTGTTTTGCGGGCTTGGCAATTTCACTCTGCCCATGGCCACCCGCGCTCGCGAGGTGCTGGGTCTTGAGGGAAGTGCCACGCTGGTGGATCGTGCCCGTGAGGGGGCGAAGGCGCATGGCCTGGACGGCAAGGCGCGTTTTGACGTGGCCAACCTGTTCGAACTGGGTCTGGAGCGCTGGAACGCGCTCGGCAGATTCGATCGCGTTCTGGTCGATCCGCCCAGAGAGGGCGCCCAGGCCATCGCGCAGGTGCTTTCACATCCCGAGGCGAGTCGTCCGCAACGTGTGGTTTACGTGTCCTGCAATCCGGCCACGCTGGCCAGGGATGCAGCGATCATGGTGCATGAGGGGCGATGGCGTCTCAGGCAGGCGGGTGTGGTGAACATGTTTCCCCACACCGCACATGTGGAATCAATCGCGGTCTTTGAATGACCGGGGTGCCATGGCGCCCCGGGTCATTCGGCGTCTTCAGTCGTTGTTGCCGCCGGTGATGCCAAGCAGGGCAAGCAGGTTCGAGAAGACGTTGTAGACGCTCAGGTAGACGCCCAGCGTGGCGGTCACATAGTTGGTCTCTTCGCCCCGGACAACCCGCTGGAGGTCGACCAGGATGAACGCCGAAAAGATCAGCACGGCCAGCACCGAGATCGTCAGCATCAGCGCGGGCATCTGGAGCCAGATGTTGGCTAGCGCAGCGAGGATGATCAGGATCATGCCCATGAAGAGGAACTTGCCCATTCCGGTGAAGTCCCGCTTGGATACCGTGGCGACCGTGGCCATCACGCCGAAGATCACCGCTGTGCCACCGAAGGCGGTCATGATCAGTTGCGCGCCGTTGGCCAGACCGAGGACATTGCCGATCAGCCGCGACAGCATCAGGCCCATGAAGAAGGTAAAGCCGAGCAGCAGGGCGACGCCCAGGCCACTGTTCTTGTTGCGCTCGATCGCCCAGAAAAATCCGAAAGCAACCGCAAGGAACACCACAAAACCGATCAAGGGGCTGCCGGCGAAGAACGAGAACCCGGTCTTCACGCCAAGCCAGGCGCCCAGGACGGTGGGCACCATGGAGAGCGCAAGCAGCGCGTAGGTGTTGCGCAGCACCCTTTGAGTCTGCAGTGACGTTCCCAGGGTAGCGGTGTGCCCGAAAGGCATCGAAGCATTGTTTTGAGGCTCGTAGGCCATGATGTCGAACTCCGGTGCGTTGATGACGTGGGTGAGACGCTGTGCCTTTGGGTTCTGGCCGATTCAGCGTTGCGTGCGGGCTGCGCGCAGAGCGGAATGTAGGGCAGTCACTCCAGGATTTCAACCCGGACAGCAGTAGGGGTAGACGGCCCCCTGCGGCATGCGCCATGCTCCCGCACATCAACGCGGTCAGGTCGGGTTCCGTGCTAAAATCGATGGCTTTTCATGCAGTCTTTCCGTGGAGTCCTCATGGCTGTCGAACGCACCCTGTCCATCATCAAGCCCGATGCCGTTGCCAAGAATGTCATTGGCCAGATCTACGCACGTTTTGAGTCCGCCGGGCTCAAGGTTGTGGCCGCCCGCATGGCCCATCTGTCGCGCACCGAGGCCGAAGCCTTTTACGCAGTTCACCGCGAGCGTCCGTTATTTAAAGATCTCGTGGACTTCATGGTCTCGGGCCCTGTAATGATCCAGGTGCTCGAGGGCGAGAACGCCATCCTGAAGAACCGCGACCTGATGGGCGCCACCGATCCCAAGAAGGCTGCCCCGGGCACCATCCGTGCCGACTTTGCCGACAGCATCGATGCCAATGCGGTGCATGGCTCCGACGGTCCCGAAACCGCCCGCAACGAAGTCGCCTTCTTCTTTGCGGGGATGAACGTCTACGGCCGATGACCCTGGAAGGCGCCATCGAACCGGTCGACCTGCTCGGTCTCGATCGCGCCGGCCTGACAGAGCTTTGCCGCGAGTGGGGCGAAAAGCCCTTCCGTGGCCAGCAGTTGATGCGCTGGATGCACCGGCGATTTGAAGCCGATGTGCACAACATGTCCGACCTGTCGCGAGGCTTTCGCGAGCAGGTTGCCCGTCGCGGGCGCATTGCGGCCCCGTCGATCCTGAGCGATCAGACCGCATCCGACGGTACACGCAAGTGGCTCCTCGACGTCGGCGGTGGCAACGCGGTGGAGTCAGTGTTCATCCCTGAAACCAGCCGCGGCACGCTGTGCATTTCGACCCAGGCAGGTTGCGCAGTGAACTGCGCCTTCTGCTCCACCGGTCGACAGGGGTTTGCACGCAACCTCACGCCTGCCGAAATCATCGGGCAGGTCTGGCTCGCCAATCGTCTGCTCGGCGCCCGGCCGCAATCGCACCACGATTCCGACGAAGACGGCACTCACGGGCACGACCGGCGAATCACCAATGTCGTGTTCATGGGCATGGGCGAGCCCCTGCTCAATTACGCGCCCACGATTCAGGCGCTGCGCGTGTTGCTGGATGACCACGGCTACGGTCTGTCGCGAAGACGTGTGACGGTATCGACTTCCGGGGTGGTTCCCATGATCGACCGGCTGCGTGTCGACCAGCCGGTTGCGCTTGCCGTGTCGCTGCATGCCCCTGACGATGCGCTGCGAGACCAACTGGTGCCGATCAACCGCAAGTATCCGCTGGCTGAACTGATGGCCGCCTGCAGGCGATATCTTGAGGCTGCGCCGCGCGACTTCATCACCTTCGAGTACGTCATGCTCGATGGCGTCAACGATACCGACGCGCATGCCCGCGCGGTTCTTGACTGCGTGGGCGATCTGCCCTGCAAGTTCAATCTGATCCCTTTCAATCCCTTTCCGAAGTCGGGCCTGCGTCGATCGTCAGCAGACAGGATCAAGGCCTTCTCACAGCGGCTGATCGATGCCGGGATCGTCACGACCGTCCGACGGACCCGTGGCGACGATATCGATGCCGCCTGTGGGCAATTGGCGGGCGACATCGCGGATCGAACCCGACTTGCTCAGCGACGCCTCGAGTCGGGGTCAGAGCAGCCACTGGTGCGCCACATTGGAGTCACGCCATGAGCCTGTCCAGCGCTTCGGGTCTGATGCCAAGACTGCGCCGAGGCGGCCTGGGCTGCGCAATGGCGCTCCTTGCAGCCTGTACCACTGTCGAAGAGCCTCCGCGGGTGATTCAGGACGCGCCCGGCTCGCCTGCCGTTCGACCGGCAGCAGCGTCAAGGCGCGATCCGGCACCCCAGAGATTCGATCCGCGAGCGTTTCAGGCCCCTGGCGCGACCGCTGGCGCCGGTGCTGCGACCAGCTCCGAGCCGGCTGCGGGCGGCGATACCCAGCGCAGGGCCCTGATCCGGCTTGAACTTGCGAGCGCGCTTTACCAGCAGGGCAGCCATGCGCGTGCTCTGGATGAAGTGCGTGCCGCGCTTGCGATCGATCCCGGCCTTGCCGCGGCTCACGGCATGCTGGGCCTGATCTACATGGATCTTCGCGATCAGCCCCAGGCCGAGGCCTCATTCAGGCGCGCACTTGCGATCAGCCCGAACGACTCCGAGCTGCGCAACAACTATGGCTGGTTCCTGTGTCAGACCGGACGTCTGCGGGAGTCAATTCCCGAGTTCATGGCGGCGCTGCGGGATCCTCTCTATGTCACGCCGGCCAGACCGCTCCACAATGCGGGGCTCTGCTCCCTGCGCCTCGGAGACGAGTCGGCAGCGCAGGACTACTTCCAGAAGGCCTTCCAGCTTGATCCTTCCAATCCGGTCTCGATGTACCACCTGGCCGAGATTCACCTCAGGCGAAATCAGCTTGATCAGGCTGATTTTCATGCCCAGCGCCTTCTGGGCAGCTATCCGCCAAGCGCAGAGACCCTATGGCTCGGTATCCGGGTCGCTCGCAAGCGGGACGACAGACAGGCACTGAACAGCCTTTCGGTGCAGTTGCGACGACAGTTTCCCAATTCTCGCGAAGCCATGCTTCTGCAGCAGGGGAACTTCGGTGATTGAGCATGCGGCCCAGCTACGCGAGGCACGCGAGGCAGCAGGGCTCTCGCTGGCCGACGTCGCTCAGCGATTGCGTCTGAGCCCGCGTCACCTTGAAGCGATCGAGGCGGGCGATTGGGAACGACTTCCAGGGACCGCCTTCACGCGGGGTGCCGTGCGCTCCTATGCACGTCTGCTGGCTGTCGATAGCGAGGCTTTGCTTCGTCAACTGCCTGCCGCTCAGGATCCTGAGCTTTTGCGCCCAGCCCCAAGTCTGGAGGCGAGCCTGCCCCGTGGTCGGTCGGGCCGCAATCTGCACCTGCCACGTGGGCGCCGACTTTCGCTTGCATGGATTCTTGCAGGGATTCTCATGGCCGGCATCGCAGCGGCACTGATCTGGCCTGATGCGATCAAGAGCCTGCGCGAATCGGTTCGATCCCGCCAACATCTGCTTTCGGCGTCTGGGACCAGGTCATCCGAGATGGCCCCGCAGACCGCGCCAGGGGCCACAGAACCTCCGGCTGACACCAGCGCTTCGCCTGCATCCTCTGCTGCCTCCGCCCCCGCGTCCCCTCCACAGTCTCCTTCAGCCGCCGTCTCCGACGAGACGTCCGCAGTGTCCGCGTCGGCACCGACCCAGCCGCCGCTGCCGGTGCCTCCGTCATCGCCGTCTTCAGCGCAGGGATCTGCGTCGGTGGGCCTTGCGTCAGGCGCGTCCGGTGAATCGGGCAGGCCCAAAATCCTGGTGATCAGCAGCAAGCGCGATTCCTGGGTGGAGGTTCGCGATTCATCCGACAGGGTGCTTCATATGGGACTGGTCCGCCCCGCAACGCCCCTCAGGATGGAGCTCAGTGCGCCGGTCAGTTACACGATCGGGAACGCAGCCGCTACTCTTGTCGAATTCGCAGGGCGACCTGTCGACCTGCTCCCTCAAACGCAGCCCGGTACCAACATCGCCAAAGGCAGCCTGCCATGAGCACTCCTTCGGAAGTCCAATCCGCGTCCGATAGCGCCCCCATGCCAGTGGGCCCACAAGCTCGTCGGATCACCCGAGAAGTGGTGGTGCGCTGGGGAAGTCGCGAGGTCCGCGTCGGCGGCGGAAACCCGGTCGTGGTTCAGTCCATGACCAACACCGATACCGCCGATCCGATCGCAACGGCGATCCAGGTCAAGGCGCTTGCACAGGCGGGTTCGGAGGTTGTCCGAGTCACGGTCAATACGCCCGAGGCAGCGCGCGAGGTGATCACGCTTCGCAACCAACTCGACCGTATGCGCATTGATGCGCCGCTGGTGGGCGATTTTCATTACAACGGCCACAAGCTGCTCAGTCAGTTTCCGGATTGCGCGCAGGCGCTGTCCAAGTACCGGATCAATCCGGGCAATGTCGGATCGGGCAGCAAGCGTGATGGCAACTTTGCCAGCATGATCGAGGTCGCAAACCGCCATGACAAGCCGGTGCGTATCGGCGTGAACTGGGGCAGCCTCGATCAGTCACTCCTCGCGCGTCTCATGGACGCCAATGCCGCTCGCAAGACTCCCTGGGAAGCAAGTCAGGTCATGCGCGAGGCGCTGGTCACCTCCGCCATCGACAGCGCCCGACAGGCCGAAGCCCTGGGCATGCCGGGCAATCGCATCATCCTGTCGGCCAAGGTTTCCAATGTGCAGGATGTGGTCGCGGTCTATCGCGAACTGGCCCGCCGTTGCGACTATCCCCTGCATGTCGGCCTGACCGAGGCGGGCATGGGCAGCAAGGGCATCGTGGCCTCCACCGCCGCGCTGGGGCTGCTGTTGCAGGAAGGCATTGGTGACACCATTCGCGTCTCGCTGACCCCCGAACCCGGAGGTGACCGGACTCGCGAGGTGGTGGTGGCCCAGGAAATCCTGCAGACCATGGGCTTGCGGGCATTTACGCCAATGGTGATCGCCTGTCCGGGATGCGGTCGCACCAGCAGCACCTTCTTCCAGGAGCTTGCCGATCGGATCCAGAGTTATCTGCGTGGCCAGATGCCGATCTGGCGCCTGCAGTACCCGGGTGTCGAATCGATGCAGGTGGCCGTGATGGGCTGCGTGGTCAACGGCCCGGGCGAATCCCGCCATGCCGATATCGGCATCTCGCTTCCGGGCGCTGATGAGGCCCCCGTGGCGCCGGTGTTCGTAGATGGCGAGCGCACCGTGACCCTCAAGGGCGACAGGATTGCCGAAGAATTCCAGGCCATCGTCGATGATTATGTTCAACGACGCTACGGCAAGACCTCCTCCGATGCCCTCGCGGGCGCTGATGCATGAGTCGAACGAACGAAACCTCCTCCTCGGCCAAACCCGTACGCCTGAGTGGCGTGAAGGGGATGAACGACCTGCTGCCCGGTGACAGTGCGCGCTGGGAGCATCTTGAACATGTGGTGGCTCAGTGGGCCCGCAGTTACGGCTACCGCCAGATCCGCACCCCCATCGTCGAGCAGACGGCGCTTTTCAAGCGTGGTATCGGCGAAGTGACCGATATCGTCGAAAAGGAGATGTACTCCTTTGAAGATGCGCTCAATGGCGAGCACCTCACCCTGCGGCCCGAGAACACGGCGGGTGTGGTGCGAGCCGTCATCGAACACAACCTGCTCTATGACGGTCCCCGTCGGCTCTGGTACACCGGGCCGATGTTCCGTCACGAACGTCCTCAACGAGGGCGATACAGGCAGTTTCATCAGATCGGCATCGAGGCGCTGGGTTTTGCCGGGCCTGACATCGACGCTGAAGTGATCGCCATGTGTCAGCGGCTCTGGGACGATCTCGGTCTGACCGGGCTGAGCCTGCAGCTCAACAGCATCGGCGATGCCCAGGAACGGCGTGAGCATCGTGAAGCCCTGATCGCCTATTTCGAAGCCCATGCATCCGAGCTTGATGACGATGCGCGTCGGCGTCTGCACAGCAACCCGCTGCGTATTCTCGACACCAAGAATCCGTCAATGCAGGCCCTGGTCGACGCCGCGCCGCGGCTTTCCGATTACCTGGGCAGCGAATCCAGGGAGCACTTCGAAGGTGTCCAGTCGCTGCTTCGCGCGATCGGCATTCCCTTTACCCTCAATCCGCGGCTGGTCAGAGGGCTCGATTACTACAATCGGACTGTGTTCGAGTGGGTTACCGACCGTCTTGGCGCACAGGGTACTGTGTGTGGCGGAGGTCGCTACGACCCCCTCATCGGCATGCTGGGCGGCAAGCCAGCGCCCGCCTGCGGCTTTGCGATCGGGGTCGAGCGGCTGCTTGAACTGATGCGCGAATGCGATATTCAGGTGGGTGACACCGGTTGCGACATCTACGTCGTGCATCAGGGTCCGCAAGCGGCGCCGCTGGCGTTTGGCGCTGCCGAGGCACTGCGCAGCGCAGGACTCGAGGTGATCCTTCACGCCGGAGGGGGCAGCTTCAA
>JBMSOD010000147.1:0-7951 GCA_049422085.1 Burkholderiaceae bacterium | reverse complement strand
CGCAGGCCGGCACTGACGCCGGTCTGAACCTGGCGGGCTACACCTCGCAGGCCCGGTTTCTGATCAACTGCGGGCTGCTCGAACTGGCGCAGAGCCTGATCGCCCGGGGCGTGCCGACGGATCCTCAGGTGCTGCGCGGCATGGGAGCGGTTCAGACCCTGCTTTCCGAAGCCGAGATGGGGGAGCTCTTCAAGGTGATCGGATTGACGCGAGGCCTTGGTGAGGAGCAAACGCCCTGGACGGGTTTTTCACGCGGTGATCGCCAGATGATGCTGCAGGCGTCGGTCGCGCCCCTGGCACCTGAGTTGACGCACTCCAGTGATGGGCGAAGTTCATGAGATGGCTGATTGCCACCGTGCTGGCCCTGGTGCTTTTTTCAGGACTGATGCCCTGGCTGCGCAGGTTCGGTCTGGGCAGGCTGCCTGGGGATCTGAATTTCAGGCTGTTTGGACGCGACTGGTCGATTCCGATCATGTCGACCCTGCTGCTGTCGCTTCTTGCAGCGGCAATTGCCCGCTGGATATGACCCTTCATCCAGGAGTCTTGAGTCAGGCCGCTGTCCCTTCCTTTAACCCGGTGCCTTTAACCCGGCGCCTTCCTTCAATTCGAGCATCTTCAACAGGAGCGTTTGCATGAATCACTACACCCTCTCCCAACTTCCCGGACTGGTCGGCAAGGAGCTCGCCGTAAGCGACTGGTTGTCCGTCGATCAGGAGCGGATCAACCAATTTGCCCAGGCCACCGACGACCATCAGTGGATTCATGTGGATGTGGAGCGTGCGAAGCAGGGCCCCTTCGGCGCGCCGATTGCGCATGGCTATCTGACTCTGTCCCTGATCGCCGGCTTTTCGCAACGCAATGTGTCGATCGACGATGCCGCCATGTCCGTCAATTACGGACTGAACAAGGTGCGCTTTCCGAATCCGGTCAAGGCGGGCAGCCGGGTCAGAGCCCGGATGGCACTGCAGTCCTGCGAGCCCATCAGCGGCGGCCCGGCCGGCAAGGGCGGCTTTCAGCTGGTGACAGTGGTGACGGTTGAAATCGAGGGCCAGTCCAAACCGGCCTGTGTTGCCGAGACCCTGCGCATGGTTTACGCCTGAGGCTGGATGCGTCTGGATTCGCCTGGATGCGTCTTACGGCCGATTCGACCCGGTGTCCTTTGACCAGGCCTGGGCGATCGCCGTACATCGCGCCTCGCTGACGGCGGCACGAATCCGGTCGCTGCGGCTGGCGATCGGTTCGGTTGCAACGGCCTGAGCGATCGGGCCAGCCTGCACCGACCGGGCAGCCACAAGCGCCTCCTGCCAGGCGCCGATAACCCGGGCTGCCTTGTCCGCGGGCACCGCCTGGCCTTGAGCGGTCTGTGTGCAGCGCAGGGCCTGCAGCAGGGCTGCGAAGCGCTCAGGCTTGCGCAGTGCATCGCAGCGTTCAAGAAGCGTCAAGGCAAGCGCCGGATCAGAAGTGCCATCGAGCATCGCGCTGCCGTACTGGATGAGCAGGCGGGCGAGATCGCGGCAGGCCTGGGGCGCCCGCACCGCATCCTGAAGTGCATCGGCTTCGTCGATCGACATCCGATGGAGCAGCACCGCCCAGCGGACCTCCAGGGCGGCCTGCGCATCAACGGTGCAGGCCAGCGCGATGGGCAGATCCGGTGCAGTCCAGCAGGGGGCCAGTCCAGGAAGGATGTGCTGGGCGGCACCACAGGCGGCGAGCAGGTCAATCATGCGAGGGGCATGCGGTTGCATCAGTCCTCGCGACAGTTCCTGCCAGATCCGTTCCGGGACCAGAGCGTCGACCTCGCCCCGATCGACCATGGCGCGCATCAGTTCGAGCGTTTCAGGTGCGACCTTGAACTGCCCGAATCGTGCACAAAAGCGGGCGACCCGAAGGATGCGGACCGGATCTTCGATAAAGGCGGGGCTGACATGACGCAGCAGGCGACTTGCGAGGTCTTTCTGCCCACCATACGGATCGATGATCTGACCGTCGGGCGCGAGGGCCATTGCATTGACGGTGAGATCGCGTCTGAGCAGATCGTCTTCAAGGGTGACATCCGGGGCGCAGTGCACCACGAAGCCCCGATAGCCCTGACCCGACTTGCGCTCGGTTCGTGCCAGCGCATATTCCTCATGGGTCTCCGGATGCAAAAAGACAGGAAAGTCCCTTCCGACCGCCATGAAACCGCGAGCGATCATGTCATCGGGGGTGCTCCCCACCACCACCCAGTCGCGATCCTGCACGGGCAGGCCGAGCAGCGCGTCGCGGACCGCGCCGCCCACCTGATAGCACTGCAGGCCGGCGGTGCGTTCTGTCGAGCGGTCAGCGATGGGCTTGCTCACGCCAGCGGCTCAGTCGGGTCATGGTCGACCCGCCGTACATCGAGGGCCCCGCCTCCCGCAAAGAGCGCGGAACGATCCCGCACAGGGCGTCGATCGGCCCGCTTGGCACATTGTCGAGCTTCAGTGAATCCAGGTTGTCACGACTCATCAGGGGTTCGCCGGGCAGACATTCCATCAGGCCGGCCATGGGACGGGCAAGAAGATCGGGCAGGGCGATCACCGGACGGGAATGTCCGCTCCAGAGGCCGGCAAGTTCGACCAGCTCCTGCAGGGTGACGATGTCGGGGCCGGCGAGCTCGAAGGCCCGACCAACCGCGTCGGACGCATCAAGCAGGTGTATGGCCGCTTGTGCGACATCCTCTACCCAGATAGGCGCGAGACGGGCCTGGGCGCCCGCGAGTGCGATCACGGGGAGCAGACGCTGCAGTCGTGCAAAGAGGTTGATGAAGGCGTCGTCAGCGCCATAAACCACCGATGGACGCAGAAACGTGTACTGCAGCCCTTCGATCGCCTTGAGACAGGCTTCGCCAGCCGCCTTGGATCGAAGGTAGCGCGAGGGCAGTGCCTGTCCGGGCGCGTCAGTCACGCCAAGCGCACTCATGTGCACCATGCGTCTGACGCCGGCTGCAACCGCAGACTCGCCCAGCAGACGGGGCAGTTGCACATGGGCGCGATCGAAGGCGCGGCCCCAGTCAGGGCCGCCTTCGGGCCCATGCAGGATGCCCACCAGGTTCACCACCGCATCGACGTCCTGAAGCAGATTCAGGGCGACACCAGGCGCCTGGATGTCGGTCTCGACGACTTCGACGCGGGGCAGCGAAATCAGATGTTTGGCCCGCTCCATTCGCCGGGTGGGGACCCGGACCTGCCTGCCTTCGGCAGCGAGTTTGGCGACCAGATGGCGACCGATGAATCCGGAGCCGCCGACGACGAGAATACGCGAGTAGGTCATGCGAGTATCAGCCTCCGGGGGACGGAGTGGATGCAACCGCTGGCCCGGGATTCACGCGACCGAGCAGGGTTTTGAGTGAGGGGGCTTCGAGCCGGGACGGATCCGCCGCGACCGGGTTGCTGACACGAACAGCACGGGCCGAATCGGGATAGACCGCTGAATAGACGGTGGCATTGGCCAGTACTGCCTTCACATAGCCTCGTGTTTCGAGAAAGGGAATGATCTCGGCGAAGGCGGCGCCCTCAAGGGGCTTGGTCAGACGGCCCCGCCACGCCCGGGGCCTTCCCGGACCGGCGTTATAGCCGGCCGAGGCAAGCAGGGGAGAGCCGTCCTGGTTGTCGAGCACATAGCGCAGGTAGTAGGTGCCGAATCTGAGGTTGGTGTCGAGATCGTTGATCTGACCAGGCGTGAAGTTGCGTTCGCCAAGACGATTGGCGATCCAGCGTGCGGTGCCGGGCATGATCTGCATGAGACCCGAGGCTCCAACCGAGGAACGTGCAGTCATCATGAAGCGGGACTCCTGACGGATCAGACCGTAGACCCAGGCCGCATCCAGGCCCTGCGCTTTGGCAATGGGCTGAAGCTGCTCATAGAAGGGCACCGGATAGCGCTGCTGATAGTCGTGCTCTTCGCGCGTGCGGTCCGAGGAGTTGACCATGCGATCCAGGTGACCCAGTTGCCGACCCCACTCGGCAGCCGCCATCAACTGCCGATCGCTCATGCCGCGCAACTCGAAATTCCATTCACGATGGCCTTCGGGGCGCAGCCCGAGCGCATAGAAGCGCGCTGCCCGATCAAAGCCCCGCCTGGCTCGCATGGAGGCAAGTTCGTCCTCGGTGGGTGCAGCAGCGCGGGCCGGTGCAACGAATCGCGTCCCCAGCTCTTCACTGGCCAGTTGAGAATAAAACCCGGCCCGACCCGCGATGGTGGTGAGCAGCGTTCTGGCCCGGTGAACCGATTCCGCCTCGCCTGAACCGGCGAGCAGGCTGCGTGCAAGCCAGTACGACCAGGTTGCATCCGCCTGCCCGGAGACGCTCATGCGTTCGATGGCCGAGCGCACCAGGGCCCAGTCGCTGACCAGCAATCCTGCTCTGGCCAGGTCCCCCAGGAGTTCGTCGGAGGCCTTGGCCGTTTGCGCCATGCGCGCGAGCGCCCCTGCTTCGGGGGCCAGATCCCGTACGGCGCTGGCCGCTGCGATGGCCAGCACGCCAGCACGATCAGGATCGCGCAGCGAGGCGGCACCGGGCTGGCTCAGTCGCCCCGGCATCTGCAGGGGTTCCTTGCGGGCCAGCACGCCTGATGCGATCAGGGCGAGCTCGCGCGAGGTGCCCGGATTCTGGAGCACGGAGGCGGGTTGAGCGAGTGCGGATTCGAGCTGACGCGCATCGAGGGTCGGTAGCGCTAACAGTGCTGCCCGCCGGATCGCCGAGACCGACCCCGATTCCAGGGCGCGATCAAGCCTTGTGCGCAGGAACTCCGCATCCGCCTGACCGTTTGCCGTCAGGTGCTCGAGGAGCATGTTGCAGGCCTCGCCCAGATCCTTGGGCACAAGCAGCAAGTCCCGGGCCTCTTCGATCACCGGCTCGCCCCGAACCGCCCGAGCCTGGGCAATCACACATCGCGCCAGAGTGTCGTCCTTGAGGACCCAGCCCGCAGCGACCGGGCCCACTTGCGCCCATGCGCCGCGTCGCCCCAGCGCCAGAAGCCAGTCACGGCGGGCCAGATCGCCGATCAACTCGCTCGCATGACGCTCGACGAAGGCCTGGGCGCGTTGATCTGCATTGCGAACGGCCTCAGGCGGGCTGCTTGCGCGCACCCGGGCCAGCAGCATGCGCAGTCGCCAATACTCGAGATAGTCGGCAAGCGGGTGTCCTGCCGCACCAGGTGCAGCTGCCTCGAAGGCGCGCTCATCCATCTTGACCGCGGCATTGCGCGCGGCAATGAATGCCTGATCGTTCGCACCATCGGTGCTGGCCCGGGATTCCGAACCGGCTCGTGCAGCGCCTGCCCGTGCGGAGACCTGCTGTGCCGCGGCCTGATGCGCCTGGAGTGCCATGATCGGCAGCAGGAACAGCCCGACAAGGGCCTGCCTGAACCGCGATGCGCGACCACCTTGCCTTGGTTCTGCGGATGCTGTCATGCTCGAGGTCCTGCCCGATCCCTTGCGCTGTTTCGCGTCTGTCCTGAATGTCATCCCCAATGGTACGCGAGGAGGATCTGCCAGGGTCGCGTGAGGCTTGGCGGCGTGAGTTGCTCGAGCGCCGGAAGACCCTTGCTCCTGAGGTTCGAACAGCCCGTGAGCAGGTCCTCGCAGACCGTCTCGAGGCCTGCCTGGCCCAAATGGGTCAACCCCTCTCGGGCCTGACGGTAGGGGTGTATTGGCCCATCCGTGGCGAGCCGGACTTGCGCGACCTGTTCAGGCGCTGGCATGGGCAGGGCGCCTTGCTGGCGCTCCCGGTAGTCGAGTCGTCGGACCGCCCGCTGCTGTTCGTGCGATGGATGCCTGACGAGGTACTGATACCGGGCAAGCATGGGGTGCCTGTGCCCGTCGAAGACGAGTCCCATCCCAGAGTGAGCCCCCAGATCATGATCATCCCGTGCGTGGGTTTCGATGCACGCGGATATCGGCTGGGCTATGGCGGTGGCTACTACGACCGCACGCTTGCCAGCCGCCGTGGCCCTGGCCGCTCCGTCAGACCGCCTCTGGCCTTAGGGGTGGCCTGGAGCGAGGCCCTGGTGCCGAACTTCGAGCCCTCGCCTTTCGACCTGCCGCTAGACGCGATCATCACACCCGATGAGGCGATGATTCTTCACCGCCCATGAGATTGTCGAACCTCAGGCAAGCGCCTTCCAGAGTGCCAGACTCGGCCCTGGCTGATTCAGCGTGTAGAAATGCAGTCCCGGCGCACCCTGCTTGAGCAGACGCTCGCACAGCGCCAGCACCACTTCATGACCGAAGGCGCGCAATGAGGCGGTGTCATCCGCAAAGGCGGCCAGTCGCAGACGGATCCAGCGGGGAATCTCGGCGCCGCAGGCATCCGAAAAACGGGCGAGCTGGGTGTAATTGGTGATCGGCATGATGCCCGGCACGATGGGCACAGTCACCCCCCGGGCCTGCGCAAGGTCAACGAACCGGAAGTAGGCGTCGGCGTTGTAGAAGTACTGGGTGATGGCCGCACTGGCTCCGGCCTGCACCTTGGTGAGGAAGGCCTTGAGGTCTGCCTCCGGAGAAGCCGCCTGAGGATGGGTCTCGGGATAGGCCGCCACCTCGATATGAAACCAGTCTGCAGTGCGCTCGCGTACAAAAGCCACGAGATCGCTGGCGTAACGGAACTCGCCCGCGTCGACCATGCCCGATGGCAGGTCGCCCCGCAGGGCCACCAGTCGCTTCACGCCCCGCGACTTCCAGTGATCCAGCAATTCGGACACCTGGCCGCGCGAGCTGCCCACGCAGGACAGATGTGGCGCGACAGCGTGCCCTTCTGCGGCGATCTCGTCGACCACCCCCAGCGTCTTGTCTCGGGTTGCGCCGCCCGCGCCATAGGTGACGCTGAAAAACTCGGGCGAGACTTCTGCCAGCTGTCTGCGGGTCTCACGCAGCTTGATCAGTCCTTCAGGTGTGTTGGGTGGAAAGAATTCGAAGGAGACCGGTGCACCGGTCTCAGAGGAGAGCCTGGTCATGATGGAGATCCTTGCGCAAGCCGATGAGGGCCCGTCTGCGCATGAAGGAAAAATTCAAGGTTGCCGTCTGTACCCCGGACAGCGCTCTGGGCATGGGCGAGGATCCGCCAGCCGGTCGCGCGTGCAGCTTCGGCGACCAGACTGACTGCCTGTCTTGCCTGATCGGTCGAGCGCACCACGCCACGGGCGTTCAGTGCAGTCGGTCCCAGTTCGAACTGGGGCTTCACCAGCATCAGGACACTGGCCTCGGGGCGAAGCAGTCGATCGATGGCAGGAAGCACTTTGGTCAGCGAGATGAAGGACAGATCGGCGACTGCCATTGGAAAGCCATGCATGGGCGCCGCCTGGCCCCGCTGCTTGAGCATGGTCTGGAGCTGTTCAGGCTCGAGATCTCGAAGGTGGGTGTGCTCCAGGCAGATCACGCGCGGGTCGGCACGCAGATTGGCGTGCAACTGCCCATGACCCACCTCGATACCAATCACCCGGGCTGCGCCATGTTGCAACAGGCAGTCGGTAAAGCCGCCTGTGGATTGACCCAGATCAAGCACCTCGAGTCCCTGGGGATCGATCGCAAGTTCGACGAGGGCATGCATCAGCTTGGCACCCGCCCGGGAAACAAATCGTGTTTCATCCGAGGCATGGACCTGCAGGACCTCATGCTCGCTCACGACCTGCGCAGGCCGGCTCAGTACGACGCCGCTTGCAAGGCGCACTGCACCATCCTGAATCAGACGCTGCGCAGCCGTGCGAGAGGGAGCCAGCCCCCTTGCCACCAGAGCCTGATCAGCACGCATCAGGGTTGTCTCAAGCCCGCCGCCCGCCGCAAGCCCGATGCCCCTCGAAAGACCGGGCATCGCGCCTGACGGCGATCTCAGCTGACAGCGATCTCAGTAGCGATAGGTGTCGGGCTTGTAGGGGCCTTGCACATCCACCCCGATGTAGCTCGCCTGATCGGGTTTGAGCTCGGTGAGCATCGCAC
>JBMSOD010000146.1:0-7952 GCA_049422085.1 Burkholderiaceae bacterium | reverse complement strand
AATGCTCCCGATTCCCCTCGCAGCCTTCAGGGCCATGGCAAGGCCGTCTTCAAATGGGAAGACCCCCTGCTGCTCGATTCGCAACTGACCGAAGACGAACGCATGGTGCGCGAGGCTGCGGCTGATTACTGTCAGGGCAAGCTGGCCCCCCGGGTCACCAGTGCCTTTCTGGATGAGCGCACCGACATCGAGATCTTTCGTGAGATGGGGGCGATCGGTCTGCTGGGCCCGACCATTCCGACCGAGTACGGCGGCCCGGGCCTGAACTATGTCAGTTACGGGCTGATCGCACGTGAGGTCGAGCGGGTGGATTCCGGTTACCGCTCCATGATGAGCGTGCAGAGCTCGCTGGTCATGCTGCCGATCTTCGAGTTCGGCACCGAAGCCCAGCGCAAGAAGTACCTGCCCAGGCTCGCCAGTGGCGAGTGGATCGGCTGTTTCGGCCTGACCGAGCCCAACCACGGATCGGATCCGGGCAGCATGGAAACCCGTGCGCGCAAGGTCGATGGTGGCTATGTACTGACCGGCGCCAAGATGTGGATCTCCAATTCACCGATCGCAGATGTCTTTGTCGTCTGGGCCAAGTGTCAGGGCGGCGACTTCGACGGCCGCATCAAGGGCTTCATCCTTGAAAAGGGCATGAAAGGGCTGTCGGCGCCCAAGATTCAGGGCAAGGTGGGCCTGCGGGCCTCGATCACCGGCGAGATCGTGATGGACGGGGTCGAGGTTTCGGACGCCCAGCTCATGCCAGGTGTGGAAGGTCTCAAGGGCCCCTTCACCTGCCTCAACAGTGCCCGCTATGGCATCGCCTGGGGTGCGCTGGGTGCAGCCGAAGACTGCTGGCACCGGGCACGCCAATACACCCTCGATCGCAAGCAATTCGGCCGCCCGCTGGCTTCCAACCAGCTCATCCAGAAAAAGCTCGCCGACATGCAGACCGAAATCACGCTCGGTCTGCAGGGCTGCCTGCGACTTGGTCGCATGAAGGAAGAAGGCACCGCTGCAGTTGAGATCACCTCCATCATGAAGCGCAACTCCTGTGGCAAGGCGCTCGACATTGCCCGCATGGCGCGCGACATGATGGGTGGCAACGGCATCAGTGCCGAGTACGGAGTGGCCCGTCATCTGGTCAATCTCGAGGTGGTCAACACCTACGAAGGCACGCACGACATTCACGCGCTCATCCTCGGGCGTGCCCAGACCGGGATTCAGGCCTTCAGCTGACCGGCCACACAGCAAGAACGAAGCACAACCACTTTTTGGGGAGACAAAATCCATGAGCCAGAACAAGGAATTTGCGGGACGTCGGGTCCTGGTCGCGGGCGGCAGTCGCGGTATCGGACGGGCCATCGCCAACGCGTTCGCTGCGCAGGGCGCTGCGGTCTCCATCTGTGCCCGCGGTGCGGACACGCTCGAAGCGACACGGGCCGAACTTGCCGGTCATGGCGTGGCAACCCATGCCATGGTCTGCGACCTGGGTGATGCGGCGCAGATCGAGGCCTGGGTGCAGGCCGCCGCTGCCGCTCTGGGAGGCATCGACGTCCTCGTCAACAACGCCTCGGCCTTCGGTGCCGCCGATACCGAAGACGGCTGGGCCTCCAGTCTGAATGTCGACGTGCAGGCCGTCGTACGTGCAAGCCGGGCCGCGCTGCCCCACCTGCTCAAAGGCACCGGACCAAGCATCGTCAACATCTCGTCCATCTCGGGTCTGCGCCCGTCCATCCGCACCTCCGCCTATGGCGCAGCCAAGGCGGCAGTCATTCACTACACCGGCAGCCAGGCCGCCATGTATGCCCGCAAGGGTGTGCGAGTGAACTGCATTGCGCCCGGCTCGATCGAATTCCCCGGAGGGGTCTGGGCGGAGCGCAAGCAGAGCAATCCCGCGCTTTACAACGGCATCCTGGCCAGCATTCCCTTCGGCCGACTTGGAACCGCCGATGAAATTGCTGAAGTCGCCACCTTCCTCGCGTCGAACCGGGCCCGCTGGGTGACCGGTCAGACCATCGCAGTCGACGGCGGGCAGATGCTCGGTGCCTGAGTCCGAAAGGCCTGGCAACCCGGAGCAGGACTCCGGGTCGCAGGGGGCTTATTCACCCGCCCAGGCACGACGGGTGGTGATCGGGCTCATGCCTGCGAACTTTCTGTCCTCCATCGATCAGTCGATGGTGCCGGTGGCCCTGCTCACCATCGGTCGTGATCTGGGAGATCTCAGCTGGATTGCCTGGGTGATGTCGGGTTATCTGGTGGCAGGCACGGTCGCGACCCCCATCTACGGGAAACTGTCCGATCTTCACGGACGCCGGCGAATGCTGCTCGGAGCCATCATGGTGGCCTGCGTGGGCTCGCTGATCTGCTCGATGGCGGTCTCCATGCCCATGCTGGTCGCCGCGCGTGTGCTTCAGGGACTCGGCAGCGGTGCGGTCTTCGCGCTGGCGCAGGCGGCCGTGGCCGATGTGGTGTCCGGACCCGAGCGCGGCAAGTACCAGGCCTATTTCTCGGGGGTGTTCGCCACTTCGGCCCTGGCGGCCCCGGTCATGGGGGGCTTGCTGACGCAATACCTGTCCTGGCGTGCCATCTTCTGGGTCAATCTGCCGATCGCAGCCCTGGCCTGGTGGTGCATTTACAAGGTTCTTCCAAGACATACCCGAGGACCGGGAGCGCGCATCCCGATCGACTGGATGGGGGCGGCCTGGCTGACCGCCGGACTCGGTCTGGGGCTGATTGCGCTCACCCGCGTGGGTCAGGGCGCCGGCTGGCTGGGAAGCAGCACCCTGCTGCTGGCCGGCGCGAGTGCCCTGCTCCTTGCCGGCTGGGTCAGGCGCAAACCCGGACAGGCGCAACCCATCGTGCCTCTGAACCTGTTTCGCAATGCTACGGTCGCCGGATGCTGCGCCATCACGGCCTGCACTTTTTTCGTGCTCACCGGATGCGCGGTGCTCCTGCCCCTGGCCATGCAGACCATCGGGGAAGCGCGGACAGACCAGGTTGCCTTCCGGCTGATTGCCCTCACCCTGTCCGTCCCGATCGGAGCCTTCACGGGCGGCCAGATCATGCTGCGCACACGCCGTCTTCGCGAACTATCCGCGACGGGCAGCATGCTCTCCTGCGGTGCGCTGGCGGGTCTCGCGATCTTCATGCCCAAGGCGGGACCGGGGCTTGCCGCCCTGATGGTGCCGCTCGGGCTTGGCATCGGCATCACGCTGCCGATCATGACAGTGCTGGCCCAGATGGCTGTCGAACCCCGCCAGACCGGTATCACCACGGCCACTGTTTCCTTTTTCCGCTCCCTGGGCAGCGTGATCGGAATTGCCGTACTCACCTCGCTGGTGCTCTCGGCTGCGGCAGGGACCATGATTACGCAGGCTGACCCCGCGGTTCTGAAATCCGCCTTCAGATGGGCTTTTGCGCTCGCCAGTCTGAGTGCCCTGACCGCGTCGATCCTGGCGCTGCGGGTACCCCTTCCGGCGAGTCTGATCAGCAGGAGTCGCTAAACAACCCGACCTGGAATTACTGGTCCGAACGTGGAGGGATCAGGCGCGATTTACGCCGCACGATGGTCACGGTGGGCGCCGGAGGTTTGCCAAATCCGCTCGCTGGCAACTCGACGTCCGGATCACGGTCAGGGTGCATCTCGAGCGCGGGCGAACCGGGTGAAGACGACCAGGCACGGCGCTGATAGGTGCCGCCCTGATCCGGGCGACCCGGCGCGCGATCGATCATGCCAAGACGCGACTGAAAAATGCGGGGAGACCGGGGCGGGGCGTCATCAGCCTCGCCATCAGGTGAGGCACGGCGATGGCCAGCATCAGATGAAGACCGGCGGGCACCGTCAGTACCGCCAGGCCGCCTTGAACGCGTGGCCGCAGCCTGCTCGATCGTGCTGATCGCATGGGTGTAGATCACCATCTCCCCCTGCTGTGTCTCGAGCAGCAAGGTATGCACGTCGAAGGACCGGATACGGCCCGTGAAACGGGTGCCGCTCAGCAGATAGACATGAACGGTCAGCCGTTCACGTCGGTACCGGTTGAGCTGAAGGAACTGGCGACTCTTCGGATCGGCGGGGATTTTCAAGGGGGTCTGCCGCCACGATGGCTGTAGTGGTCAGAGATTGTAGACGCGCCTCGCGAATTTTGGGTGTCGCGTTCCATCGCTGCGGGCCTTTCGTCGTGACAGGTTCCCGAACTCCCAAGGCCTGGCCGATCAGAAGGACAACCGGTCTCGGGTCGGGTGGCAGGCCGGCGCGATCCAGATCATCAAGCGTCAGTCGTGTGATCTGCTGATCGGACCAGCTCGCAGCATGCACCGCAATCACCGGTGTCCTGCCTTCAAAACCCCGCGCCTTGAGCGCCTGCGCCGATTGAGCTGCAAGTCCACCCGCCATGTACAGCACCGCGGTGCCACCCGGATCGAGCGCCCTGGCCCACCCCTCGGCCATCCGCCCGTCCTGCGCGACCCGCGGCGTCGCGATCGTCAGATGTCGGGCTAGCTCGCGACGTGTCAGGGAATGCCCCGCTGCGGCGGCTGCGGCGCTTGCGGCAGTCACGCCCGGGACGATTTCCCAGTCGAGGTCGGCTGCCTCCAGCGCATCGATTTCTTCGTCGAGACGCCCGAAGACCGCCGGATCCCCCCCTTTGAGTCGCACAACCACCGCATGATTGCGGGCATGCTCCACCAGGAGACGACCGATTTCGTTCTGGGACAGGCTTGGCAATCCGCAGCGCTTGCCGACAGGCACATGAAGGGCCTGGGGCGCCCAGTCCAGCACCTCGTCAGACAGAAGCGCATCGTGCAGCACAACATCGGCCCGGTCCAGGATGCGGACGGCCCTGACCGTCAGCAGATCGTCTGAACCTGGTCCGGCCCCAACGAACCAGACCTTGCCAGCGAGCGATGCCTTCGCTGGATGCGAAGCGTGAGTCGGCAACACGGGCGATGGAACCCGGGACTCAGGCCGCCAGCAACTGGCGGCGACGGCGAAACAGGGGTGAGGGCTCTTCGACGCACGCCTGATAGCGCACGCTGAAGGAGCGAAAGCTGCTCAGCGCCTGGAGCGGGTCCTGATCGGATCGAAGCGCGAAGCTTGTAAAGCCACAGCGGATCATCAGGAAAAGCTGATCGCGCAGCACATCGCCCACCGCACGCAGTTCACCCTGCCAGCCCAGGCGTTCACGCAGGATGCGTGCAATCGAGTAGGCCCGGCCATCGGTGAACCTGGGAAAGGTGATCGCGATCAGGCTCAGGGCCCGGAGATCGTCTTGCGAGAGCAGCCGGGGATCATCGGTCGGTGCAAACAGAATGCCGATGCGTCCGGCACGGGCCTGCCAGGCCTGCGCCCGCTCACGCCACTCATCGAAAGGAATCAGAACATCGGCGCCATCAGGCAGTCTGGCCGCATCGCCATCGAAAAGCACCCAGGAGTCTGGCTGCACGCCAGTGCGATTGATCAGATGACTCATATGGATGCTCCGTAAACCGCCTGTTTGAAGGGCTCCAGGCCCAGTCGGGCCACGACCTCAATGAACCGCTCTTCCACCCGCTCTCGCCGGGCGACATAGGTTCGTTCCAGGGTGTCGATGACCCCGGGAATTTCACCGCGAGAAAACGATGGCCCCAGGATGCGACCGATCATGGTCTGCGGCCCCTGGGATCCGCCGATCGAGACCTGGTACCACTCCTCACCCGCCTTATCGACACCGAGAATGCCGATATGACCGATGTGATGCTGGCCACAGGAATTCATGCAACCTGAGATGTTCAGTTCGATCTCGCCAATGTCGAAGAGATCATCAAGATCGTCGAACTGCTGCTGGATGGCATTGGCGACGGGGATGGCCACGGCATTGGCCAGTGCACAAAAATCGCCCCCAGGGCAGCTGGTGATGTCCGTGAGCAGGCCGATGTTGGGCGTCGCCAGCCCGACCTCCTTGAGGCGGGCATGCAGGGCGGGCAAGGCGTCGCGCTCCACGTCGGGAAGCACCAGGTTTTGCTGATGGCTCACGCGGATCTCGCCGAAGCCAAAGTCCTCGGCAAGGTCGGCCACTGCGCGCATCTGTGCTGCGGTCGCATCTCCTGGCGCATGCCCGGGGGCCTTGAGCGAAACCGTCACGGCAGCGTAGCCGGGCGTCTTGTGCGAATGAACGCAGCGGTCTGCCCACGCGGCGAAGCCGGGTCTACGCAGCAGCGCCTGCTCGAAAACCTCCGATGTGGCAGCAAGGCTGCGATAGGGCGGGGGCTGAAAATAGGCGCTGACCCGGGCCAGCTCATCATCGGTCAGGGTAGCCAGGCCCTGCTGCATGGCTTCGAACTCGAGCTGCACTTCTTTTCCGAAGGCCTCGACACCCAGTTCGCGCACGAGAATCTTGATGCGCGCCTTGTACAGGTTGTCGCGTCGGCCGTAGCGGTTGTAGACCCGCAGGATGGCCTCGATGTAGTTGAGCAGCTGACGCTCAGGCAAAAAGGCACGCAGGCAGCGACCGATGATGGGCGTGCGACCCAGGCCCCCGCCCACCCAGACCTCGAAGCCCAGCGCGCCATCGCTGTTGCGCACCACTTTCAGTCCGATGTCATGCACCTGAACCGCGGCGCGATCGCCCTCCGAGGCACTCACCGCGATCTTGAATTTGCGGGGCAGAAAGCTGAACTCGGGATGAAAGGTCGACCACTGGCGAAGCAGCTCGCAATAGGGCCGCGGATCCACCAGCTCGTCTGGCGCGACACCCGCGAAATGATCGGAGGTGACATTGCGCACGCAGTTGCCGCTGGTCTGAATGCCATGCATGCCCACGGTGGCCAGCTCGGCCAGCAGGTCAGGCACACGGGCCAGTTCGGGCCAGTTCAATTGCAGATTCTGGCGAGTGGTGAAGTGCCCATAGCCTCGGTCATAGCGCTCGGACACATCAGCGAGCTTGCGCATCTGCTCTGACGAGAGCGTGCCGTAAGGAATGGCGATGCGCAGCATGGGCGCATGCTTTTGAACATAGAGCCCGTTTTGCAGGCGCAGGGGTTTGAACTCGTCCTCGGACAGCTCGCCCGCCAGAAAGCGTCGGGTCTGGTCACGAAACTGTTCAACGCGTTCATCGACCAGAGTCTGGTCGTAGTGATCGTAACGATACACGGCGGGCTCATCCTGAATGAGCCGCGATTGTGGCGATCAGCCGGACGCGTGGGAACGTCGGTTTGGTGCGTAGCTACTGCCGTGAGCGATGCAGCGCGCGTCCAACTCAGTAGGTTTCGAAGTGAAGCCGGCCCTCGCGCTTGAGGGTCTCATGCAGGCTTGCCCAGTCCAGGCCCTGCTGCTGACTGATTTCGGCCAGTGCTTCGAGCACCCCCTGCTCCATGCCCTTGAGGCCACACACATAGAGACAGGTGTTGGCATCCTTGAGCAGATCGGCGACATCGGACGCGCGCTCGCGCATGGCGTCCTGAACATAACGCCTGGCCTTGCCCGGCGTGCGGGAGTAGGCGAATTCGATATCGATGAAATCTTTGGGCAGATTGCCCAGAGGACCAAAGTACGGCAGCTCCTGCTGGGTACGTGCGCCAAAGAAGAGCAGGAGTCGGCCCTCTTGCGAACGACCCCGCTCCCGGCGCCTGCGCTCGGTCATGGCCCGCATGGGCGCGCTGCCCGTGCCGGTACAGACCATGATGATGTTCGAGCCTGGATGGTTGGGCATCAGGAAACTCGTGCCGAATGGGCCGATGACCTGCACGGTATCGCCCTTCTTGAGGTCGCACAGGTAGTTCGAGGCCACACCCCGCACGGGCTGGCCCTGATGGTCTTCAAGCACCCGCTTCACGGTCAGCGAGACATTGTTATAGCCGGGGCGTTCACCATCGCGAGGGCTCGCAATGGAATATTGCCGCGCATGATGCGAGCGCCCATGGGCATCGGTAACTGGCGGCAAGAAGAAGAGCGACTGCCAACGGGCGGAGCGCATCGCGCAACGCGTGTC
>JBMSOD010000145.1:0-8019 GCA_049422085.1 Burkholderiaceae bacterium | reverse complement strand
CAAATGCGTCGCCTACCGGCTGGCGACCCGGCTCTGCAGCGCTTTGACCTCATCGCTACGGGGCGACCCAGGAAAGTCGCGCAGCCATTGCTCAGCCTGCTTGCGCACTTCCTCCTTGCGGTCATTCTGTTCCAGCGCCTGTAACAAGCTCAGGCGGATATCTGCGTCTTTGGGCGAGAGCATGACGGCCTGGCGGAGGAT
This sequence comes from Burkholderiaceae bacterium, assembly GCA_049422085.1. GTDB lineage: Bacteria > Pseudomonadota > Gammaproteobacteria > Burkholderiales > Burkholderiaceae_E > UBA4615. The sequence continues at coordinate 7,818 of JBMSOD010000145.1, read as the reverse complement.
TCCGAGCGCTTGCTCCTTCTGGCCTTTGCTGAGTAACACGACACCCAGGGTATCGGCGATCGGCCCCGACAGCGGAGCGATTTGAAAGGCCACCCGGGCATGCTCCTCGGCACGGGCGTCCTGACTCATATGCATCGCCCACGCAAGGCTATTGCGCGCGTCTGGATTGCCTGGATTCCGTTTGACGACCGGCTCGAAATGTTCGATGGCGACTTTCCATTGACGATTCCGGATGGCCAGATCACCGGCATAAGTGCGCAGTGCCAGGTTGTCCGGGCTGGCAGCAATACTTGCTCGCAAGGCCGATTCGGCCTGTGCAGACTCGCCTGCCTTGAGCAGGGCCTGATGTTCCCGGATGGCACCTGCAGCGGTTCGCTCCACACCCAGACTGCGCCTGAAAACTGTCGCGGCCTCCTTCCACTGATTCTCCGCACCCAGCAGATCACCCTCAAGGATCAGCCCCATCGCGCTTTTCGGTTGTTCCGTCTGCAACTTGCGTGCAAGTCGCAGGGCTTCTTCCTTTCGGCCCTCCCGAACAAGCGCCGCGGCCATGCCGAACTGGGCCGCCGGCGCTCTGGCGTCCAGTTCTGCGGCCCGCCTGAAGCTGGCCATGGCACCGCTCTGGTCGCCTATCGTGCTTCGGACTTCGCCCAGTCGCAGGTGCGCCGCTGCAAGATCCGGTTTGATGCGGGTGATCTTGCTGTAGGTTTCCAGGGCCTGCTGGTGATCCTTGTTGCGCAGATAGAGCGAACCCAGGAGATCGAGCAGGCGTACATCCTCCGGATTCTGTGCGACCGCTTTTTGAACAATGGGCAGGGCCTCGGTGACCTTGTCCTGGCTGACCAGCTGCTGCGTGAGCGAGACCACAGCCTCGAGTTGCGTGGGCGCTGCTTCATGGGCTTGTCGCAGCAGGCGTGTGATGTCCTCCGCCTTGGCGCCTTGCGCTCTTTGCAACTGGGCCAGGGACAGCAGGCCGTTTACTTCCTTCGGATTCGCCTTTACAAAGGCCTCGAGCCGCTTGCGGGCGTCGTCTGACCGGGCATCGTTCAGGTCCATGCGGACCAGATTGGCCACGGCAGGGAAAAACGCGGGCTCTCTTTGCAGGGCCTTCTCGAAGCTTTTTCGCGCCTCGACGGTCTCCCCTTTGGCAAGCTGAGCTGCCCCCATCAGGTTCAGGTTCAGGGCTTTTCCAGGTTGCTTTTGCTCGAGGCGTTCAATCGCCGCCAGTGCGGCGTCCCACTCTCCTCGCTGCAGGCGTTGGCCGATCAGAATCAGGTCAGATCGGCTCGAGTCGACATCGAGTTCGACCGCCCGCTCGAGTTCATTGAAGCCCCCGCGGGTATTGCCCGCCGCCAGACTGGCCACGCCCAGCGCCGTTCGCATGCCGGCATCATCCGGCTCGGCCTTGGTCGCCCGATTGAGAAGATCGACCGCGGTCGGAAGATCGTTACGGCGGAGCGAGGCTTCACCGGCAATCGCCAGCAGACCCGCATCCTCCTGCCCGCGATCAATCCTGGAGCGCGCAATCTGAAGCGCCTTGTCGGGTTCGTTGCGGGCCAAAGCGACCGCCGCCTGGAGCCTGAGGCCAGCGACTGCACCCTGGGTCAATTCTGAGACCCTTCTCGCCATCTGGTCGGCCTTCTCGAGTTCGCCACGGGCCAGCGCGATCTGAGCGCCCAGAATCAGGGCTGGTGGATAGTCGGCAGCGCCTTTGAGCACCACGTCGATCCCTTCGGCCGCCTTCTGGAGTTCACCCTTTCGGTAGTCGATCAGGACGCGGACCATGCGGGTCAGAACCGCATTTTTTGCCACCTGGACAAGCTGTTGGTATTCGGACTCCGCAACCTTGACATCCTTGCGTTCGGTCAGCAGCGTAATCAGTCTGACCCGAGCCTGAAGGTGCCTCGGCTCAGAGGTGATGGCTTTTCGCAGCAGGTCTTGCGCCTGATCAAACTCCCGCTCCGAGATGGCGTATTCGGCTCGCAGAAGCAGCGCATCGGCCATCCCCGGAACCTGCTCAATCAGTTGGTCGAGCGCCTGCCGGGCGCCCTGCGGATCCTGAGGCATCTGCATCCTGATCAGGGCAAGCCTGGAAGGTGCATGGTCGCGACGCACCGCGAGAGCCTCATTGAAGCGTTTTCGCGCCTCCTCTGTCTTGCGCTCCTGCCAAAGTGCCTGACCCGTCCAGTACAGCACCGCCGCTCGCGCCGATTCGGTCTTGACCGGATGACGTTCAGCGGCAGCGTGAACCTCGGTGTAATTTGCCGATCCATACAGCGACGACAGCAATTCGGGCACAAGCTGCTCGGGATCTGCACCCGCATCAATGGCTCGCTGCCATTCCTTGGCTGCTGAGCGTTCATCGCGCGCAAGAACATGCAGACGGGCAAGCATCGCTCGACCCTCAGCGTGTTCGGGGCGACTTTGCAGAAGGTTTTTCAGGTGAATCTCGGCGGCCTTGAGGTCCTCTTTTGTGATCGCCGTTTGCGCCTTCGCAAGCAGTGCCTCGGGATCGCCTGTGCCTGAGCATGCTCCCAACAGCAAGGCCAGGGCGAAACAGCCGATTTGAAGGGTCGGGCGCATCGAACCGAAGGGAGTCATGAGGGCTTTCATCGCAGGCCAAACCGGCTAAGGAGGTCGTACAGGGTGGGTCGGCTGATGCCCAGCAGCTCTGCAGCCCGCGCAATATTGTCATCAGCATGGGCCATCGCTTTGAGCACTGCCGCGCGTTCGGCTTCATCCCGGACCTCTTTGAGGGTCGGCAGGGCCTCTTGCGCGGCCGTATCGAGTCCGAGATCGTCGGCGGATATGCTGTCGCCATCGGCCATGATGACGGCACGCTTGATGACGTTTTCGAGTTCGCGCACGTTGCCTGGCCAGGCATGGCTACCGATCGCTTTCAGGGCGCTGTCCTGAAGCCGCAGGCGTCCCCGACCGTTGGCAGATGCAAAACGCAGCGCAAAGGCATGGGCCAGCAACTCAGCATCGCCAGCGCGGGCTCGCAAGGGAGGCAGAGCGACCACCATTTCGGTGAGCCGGTAGTACAGATCCTCACGGAAGTTTCCTGCCTCGATGCGCTCTTTGAGATTTCGGTGAGTGGCGCAGACCACGCGGACATCGACTGGAATCTCTTCGCGCCCGCCGATGCGCTCAATGACTCTTTCCTGAAGAAAGCGCAACAATTTGGCCTGCAGGGCCATCGGAAGATCGCCAATTTCATCCAGGAAGAGGGTGCCGCCATCAGCGGTCTCGACCTTGCCTGGCGTGGTCCGTGCAGCCCCTGTGAATGCGCCTTTTTCGTAGCCGAAGAGTTCCGATTCGAGGAGCGCATCGGGAATTGCAGCACAGTTGATCGCGACAAACCGCTTGCCTTTGCGCGGCGATCCTGTGTGCAGCGCCCGCGCGAAGATTTCCTTTCCTGTGCCGGACTCACCATGGAGGAGCACCGTGGCTTGCGTGGGTGCGAGGCGTTCGACCTGTTTCGCGAGCTTGAGCATCGCCGGATCCCGCGTCATCAGGCCTGGCAGGATTTCCTCACTCCCGATCTGTTGCAGGCGCAGATTCTCGGCTTCAAGTTCGGCAAGCCGGAATGCCCGATGAATGACCAGTCCCAGGACATCGGGTTCGAAGGGCTTGGCGAAAAAATCATAAGCGCCCAGTTGGATCGCCCGTAAGGCATTGGCCCGGTCGTGCTGGCCGGTCAGTGCGATGACCTTGGTGGAAGGCCGTGCCGCCAGGACGGCTGACAGGATCCTGAAACCCTCATCCGTGCTGTCAGGATGTGGGGGCAATCCGAGGTCAAGGGTCATCACCGCGGGCTCATGGCGGCGCAAGGCGGCCATCGCGCTGTCGAAATCTTCAGCGATCACCACCTCATAGGCATCAAAGCTCCACCGGAGCTGCTTTTGCAGACCGCGATCGTCTTCGACCATCAGAAGGGTCGGCCGATGCGTGCTCATTGCGGTTCTGTCCACATGGGAAGTCGGATGCTGAAGGTGCTGCCCTGTCCTGGCTGACTTGCGACATCCAGGCTGCCGCCTAATTCCAGGATGTATTCCCGGCTTTCGAAGGCGCCAATCCCCATGCCTTGAGGTTTGGTTGATCTGAAGGGTTTGAACAGATCACGGCTGATGAAGTCTCGGTCCATTCCCCGTCCCTTGTCGATGACTTCGATCACAGCCCGGCCCTCGTTGATTTGCCGCCTGACAAGAACCGGGCTGCCCGAATCCGTGGCCTCGATCGCGTTCTGGATCAAGTGACCGATCACCCTCTCCAGCCGATCTGCGTGTGCCAATACTCTTGGCGGATGAGGGATTCCCGAGGAGGACCCATTGTCCAGGCCGGGGGGATCGTCGAGTCGAAGTTCAGGGGCAGGCTCAGGCCATGACCGCTGGTGGACCACTCTGGCAAGGCTGGCATCGAGATCCACCGGCTGTGCGACCTCGATCGGGCGTGTTCCGGCGCCCAATTGCAAAAGCATGGTCTGCATCCGATCCTGGACATGGGCCGCCGTTTCGAGCATGTCGGCCTGGAAGTGAGGGTTGTTGCGATGTTTTTCGGCATTGCGAAGCATCAGCCCGAGTTGCGCCACGAGGTTCTTCAGGTCGTGGACGACGAAAGCGCTCATGCGGTTGAAAGAATCGAACTGTCTGGCCTGGACCAGTGATTCGAGGGCCTGCTCGGTTCGCAGCAGGCCTGCCACCTGCTGGCCCGCGGCCTTCAGGAGGTCACGGACCTCCCAGTCGACCGGGATGGGGGCCAGTGGCCGCTGAAGCTGGAGCAGCGCCACCGGAGATGCCTGCACATGAATGGCCATGAGAATCCAGGCATCGGCATCGGACTTGAGCCAGGCAGGTATTGCGGGACAGCCCTGCGGAGCGCGTCCGTCGCGCCAGGCTTCAATGTCGATGATCCACCCTTGCGAACCCAGGAAATGGACCAGTCCGTCCTTCGCGTCGAAATCAGGGCCTGCCTTGACACTCAGCTGGGCCCCGCTGCGCCAGACGCCAGTGTCATCCTGCAGCCAGAGCTGCCCACCCGCTGCACCGACCATGCCCACAAGCGCTCGCAGCCCCCGCGCCGCCATGGAGGAATGCGATTCGTTGACCTCGTCAGCTCCAGACAGCAACTCGGTCAGGCGTAGCCACTCCTTGCGGTAGTCGTAGCGGTGACTGAAAAAATGCTTGCTGATCCAGACCCGGGTCTTTGCCCGGACCTGGCCGGAACCGAGCAGCACAAGAAAGACGGTCCCTGCCGAAAAAATCAGAACCCACTGCAACACGCCGCCCCAGCTCGATCCAAATGCCCTCAGTCCGTAGCCAATCGCGGCCATCGCCAGCAAAAACAGGCCGCTGATCAGCAGGGTGGCGGTATGAAAGACGGCATCCCGTGAGAACCTCAGGCGCATGTGCTTGGGGAGCAGTCGCAGGCTACCGAGCGCCATGAGCGGGGCCACCAGGGCATCCACATAAGCCTGCGCTTCCTGCAGGCTGGGATCGGCGCGGCCGTAGAGCAGGGCATCCGCTCGAAGCAGTGCCTCGAAAGTGAACATCAGGAACGGTGCAAGGCAGGCGTACTTCAGCAGCCAGTGCTGTTCAGGAACTGCATTCCGGTAAACCTGCTCGATGCACAGCACGCAATACACCGCGGCCATCAGCGCGAAGGTCTGCTGCACAGTCGCCCCCAGCTGAAACTTTGCGCTGGCGATCTGCGCCAGGGCCAGTGTGACGGTCAGTGCGGACGCGAGTCTCAGGACTCTTGCATTGCGCAGGCTGCTCAGCAGGGCCAGCATGAACGCTGTAAAAAGAGCGGCTCGAAGGGCCTGAAGACCCACGTCCGCCCATTCGGGAGTCTGCACTGCGACTGATGGCAGGGCATGTGCGGCCCAGACAGACTCGAGTGCTGCTGCCGAAATCAACCACAGCGAAGGGCTCTGACTCGATAGAACAGACCGGCGGGAGAGGAGCAGAAGCGCAACCGCTGCCCATGCGCAGGCAGCCAATCCGAAGCCAAGCTCAATCGGAAGCTCGGTCATATCCCAAACCGCTTTCCGGGAACCTCAGGTCGATCGGCCTGGTGTTCATGGGGGTCTGATCGAAGGCTCAACGGGCGCCCTTGCCGAGCAGAACGACCTGGATGGTTTCGATGAGGATCAGCAGGTCGAGAAAGAAGGAGTGGTTCTTGACGTAGTAAAGGTCGAATTCAAGTTTACGTGTGCTGTCTTCGACGGACCCACCGTACCAGTATCGGACCTGAGCCCAACCCGTCACTCCAGGTTTGAGCGAGTGACGTGCATCGTAAAAGGGAATCTGTTCGCTCAGCGTCTTGACGAACTCGGGTCGCTCCGGTCGAGGGCCGACAAAGCTCATGTCGCCCTTGAGCACTGACCACAACTGGGGCAGCTCATCAATCCGGGTTTTTCTAAGGAGATCGCCGACCCGGGTGATGCGCTGGTCGTTGACAGTGGCCCATCGGGGCTGTCCATCAGCCTCTGCGTCCTGTCGCATTGATCGCAGCTTGGTGATCCTGAAGGTCTTTCCGCCCTGGCCCACCCGAATCTGGGAATAGAAGATCGGGGTGCCAGATTCAATCACGATCGCCAACGCCGCAAGTACAAGCACCGGCAAGCTGATGATCAGCAGGGCAAGGGAGACCAGGAGATCGAATACCCGTTTGACAAGATCACGCCCCAGGCTTTGATCAAAGCCACCCCCAAAGATCATCCAGCTGGCGCGCATGGATTCAATTGTGAGAACGCCGGCCTCGCGCTCATAAAAGCTCGGCAGGTCCATGACCCGGAAACCCTGGAGCCGGGCCTCCAGCAGCTGCGCCAAAGGCAGCACGCCTCCGCGTCGCTCGCGCGTGGCGATCACCACCTCCGAAACGTTCAGCCGCTCCAAGGCGGCCATCAGACTTTCAGCAGGGGGCTCAGGATTGGTCGGGTTGGGTGCACCAGGGTCTGGAGAGTTTGCTGATGGGGCACGCCCTGCCTGGCCAACGGGATAAAGACCAGCAAATTCGACATTGCGGCCTGCATGCCCTGTCCCGAGGAATTTGATGACCTGATCGGCGTCGGTGCCATTGCCAAGAACCAGAACCCTGCGTTTGGGCAAACCGATGTCGGTGACCTTGGTAAAGAGCAATCGCACCAGCATGAGGCCCGCCAGTGCAAATACCGACGTGAAGGCCATGACGCCGCGCCCAAGGTAGGTTCCCGGGACGAGGTAGAAAAGGGCAATGCTCAAAAGAAGAGAGACCGTGCATGCCAGAACCAGACGTATCAGGGTCACTCTGAAGCGCTCTGCATGGGACTGGTAGAGCCCCAGGCCCGACATCGAGATCAGCATGATCACAGTGAAGAAGGCCGCTTCGATGTAGGGGGCAGCCAACCCTTCACCAGGAAGTCTGATGCGAAATCCCAGGATGACTGACTGAAAAAGAACCACCGCCTCCAGCGCTGCGAGGAGCGCAGTCCGAATCGGGAGGTAGTGATTGAACAGCTTGAACATCGGGCAATGGCCTGCGATTCAGGGTTGCCACTTCAGTGGGTCAAGGCCGAAGTAGCGTTGATAGTGAACGAACAGATCCCTGAATTCTGACTGCAAAGTGACCGGCGCGACAAAAAACTTTTCTGCAGAAACCGCGAAAAATTCCGCCGGATCGCTTGCTGCGTATGGATCGAGGGGTAAGAGCGTGTACCACGGGTCCGCCTCGGGGGATTCGGGATCGATACTTGCAGGCAGTGCCGCTTCAATCCGATCCAACATGTCATTGAAGTCCTGGAAAGCCTTGAAAAGCACGTGTTTCCAGGAGACTTGC
>JBMSOD010000144.1:0-8139 GCA_049422085.1 Burkholderiaceae bacterium | reverse complement strand
CGGCACTCTTGCTTTCCCAGCACGAGCGGCAGGTTCCCGGCTCATGTGTGCTCGCCACGCAGGAGGGCTCCCGCCCGCTTCTGGTCGAAGTGCAGGCCCTGGTGGATACGGCCCATGTCCCCAATCCACGGCGACTCTCCGTGGGCCTGGAACCCGCGCGTCTGGCCATGCTTCTCGCGGTTTTGCACCGGCACGCCGGAATTGCCTGCTTTGATCAGGATGTCTTCGTCAACGCCGTGGGCGGGGTCCGGATCGGAGAGCCTGCCGCAGATCTGGCGGTCCTGCTCGCCATTGTTTCTTCACTCAAGAACAAGGCCTTGCCGCGTGGACTCGCTGTCTTCGGCGAAGTGGGGCTGGCGGGTGAGATCCGACCCTCGCCCAGAGGACAGGAGCGTCTGCGCGAGGCAGTGAAACTGGGCTTTTCGAGGGTGATCGCACCGCGCGGCAATCTTCCTCGCAAGGGGATTGAAGGCCTTCAGGTCATTCCGGTGGATCGGATCGACCAGGCGCTGTCGCAGGCGTGGAGCGAGTCCTAGCGGGGGTGACGGGCCCCAAGAGGGGCTGCTACGACCCTATTGGACGCCCTAGGAACCCATCGCACGCCGACTGATCGCTGATGCTGCCGCTTCGCCGCTGCGAACGGCTCCTTCGAGCGTCCCCGGGTACGGATGCCAGACCCAGTCGCCTGCAATCCAGAGCCCCATGCACGAGGAGCGCAGCGCATCGGTATCAATGCGAAGGCGATCGGGTGTGCACATGGGCGTGGCACGCCGATCAATGACCGTGCGAATGGCCCAGGGCGCGGGCAGACCGAGTTCGCGGCCAAGCTGGGCGAGCAGCGCGGTCTGAAGGGGCTGCGGATCCTGCCATTGTTCCTCTGGGGCGCTGACCACCACGGATGCCAGGGACGCCAGGGTCGATCCGTTGTGCCGCAGAAGATCCGTGCGGTCAAAGAGCCATTGCCCGGGGGCCTCGGCGGTGTCCTGCAGTCCGATCATGGGTGGCAGGCTTTGCCGGTCGCGCCATGCCAGCCATACGGTGGCGATGGGCGCCGTTCGCTGTTCGCCGATGCGTCGGGCGAGTTGTCTTGCGGCATCCGGCAGATCCGGGCTCTCGAGCAGCCGGGCCGCTGAGGCCGAAGGAACAGCAAGCAGCACCTGATCCGTGCTGAGCACTTCACCGCCATCGAGCCTGATCTGCCAGCCTGACCCTGGCGCAGGGCGCAACGCCCGTGCCGCGATGCCAAGTCGGATCTGGGCGCCCTGCGCACGTAACCAGCGTCCTGCCGGATCGGCAAACACCCCGCCCAGAGGCCCGCGGGTATGCAGATAATCGCCATCATGGGCGGCGCCTCGCAACGTGTCTCTCAAGACCCGCGCAAAGGTGCGGGCACATGCGACTTCGGGCGCAGTGTTGAGCGCTCCGAGGCACAAGGGGCGCCAGATGCGTTCGGTCAGACGCGCTGGCTGCCGGGCGGCGCGCAGCCACTGGGTCACCGTCAGTCCGGCCGGCCATCGCGCATCGCGGTCTGCCGGAAGTGTGATCAGCAGGCGAAGCATGGCCCATCGCTCCGATCTGCTCAGACCTTGAGCACTCAGCAGACCGTGTGCGAGACCAAGGTGACCAGGCCAACGATCGGTTCGAAGCACGATGCCGTCCGAGGTCTGAAGCGACAGTCGTTCGCGGTGAAGACTGTGCGCCGGCGCGCCAATCCGTGCACGCAGGCTCTCCACCCGTCGATATGCGCCCATCAGGAGGTGCTGTCCATTGTCCAGCACCAGGGATTGATCCCCCAGCATCAGGGTCTGACTGCGGGAGCGCCCGCCCAGACTGGGTCCAGCCTCGATCAGGGTGACGTCGGCACCTGTCTCGCACAGACGGACCGCGGCAGCGAGTCCGGCCCAGCCGCCACCGATGACGGCGACCCGGGGCGGGGGACCAGCAATCATTGGTTTTGCGCGCGTGAAAAGCCCGGCGGACGCCCACTGACCCAGGTGCGCCATGCGAGCCAGAGTTTTCGGATGGGGGTCAGTGAAGTGCGACGGTCCAGGACCTGAAAGTCGTCGCGTTCGATTTCGTCGAGCAAGGTGCTGTAAATCGCTGCCATGATCAGCCCAGGCCGCTGAGCCCGCCGATCTGTCTCGGGCAGCAGGGCATAGGCATCGCGGTAAGCCTGTCGGGCCCGGTCGGTCATGTCTCGCATGAGTGCAGAAAATCCCGCGCTTCTACGACCTGCGAGGAGGTCGGCCGTGGCCACGCCATGGCGTTGAAGGTCTTCTTGCGGCAGGTAGATCCGGCCCTTGCGCGCATCTTCGCCAACATCACGAATGATGTTGGTCAACTGAAATGCCAGCCCGAGACGGTCAGCGTAGATCAGGGTTTGAGCATCGGTCCTGCCAAAAATACTGCTTGCCATTTCACCGACCACGCCCGCAACCCGTCTGCAGTACAGGACCAGCGCCTCCTGGTCTGCATAGCGGTTTTGCACCAGATCCATCCGCATTCCGGCGATCACCTCGAGCAGGCGAGACTGAGTGAGTCCATAGGCCTGCACATGGGGCTGCATGGCTCTGGTGACCGGATGGCCAGGCTGTCCCTGGCTCAGTCTGGCGATCTCTTGCTCCCACCAGTCGAGCTTGCGTGCCGCCAGGACCGCGTCCGAGGTTTCATCGACGACATCGTCGACCTCCCGGCAAAACGCGTACAGGGCCGTGATCGCCTTGCGACGCTCGGGCGGGAGGAACAGGAAGCTGTAATAAAAGCTCGACCCGCTGCTGGCCGCCTTTTCCTGGCAATAGTCGTCGGGGCTCATGCGGGCTGCGGATAGTCGGAGGCCGGGAGATCGGGCAGACGGGAACGCACGCCGCGCATCATGCCCCAGATCAGGGCTGGCGTGTCCCGGCGCGCGAGTTTGGGCCGCCTGAGCACCGGGTCGTGCGCATGTTGGGCGAGTTGATCGAGGATTCTTTCCCCGCCCGACAGGATCGCCCGCAACTCAAGACCAAACCGGCCCCCCACGCGCCCGGGCAGTTTTTTGCCCGATGCGAGCAGATGCCTGCAGCGCAGGGTCTCCTCCTTGATGCAGGCTCGAAGCCGCTCATCACATCGCCCAAGACGGCAGGCCTGATCGACGGCCATTTCATCGAGTCCGTGCCGGGCCAGCAAGGCGCGAGGCAGATACAGGCGACCGCGCGGCCAGTCGATGGCCAGATCCTGCAGAAAGTTGATGCGCTGCAAGGCCGAGCAGATGGCATCGGATTCCCGGACGGCAAGCCCACTGCATGCACCGCTCAGGGCCAGCATCAGCCTGCCGACTGGATTGGCCGATCGGGCGCAGTAATCCATGATCTGGGCCTCCGACTCGTAGCGCTGCACCTGCACATCCTGGGCAAAGGCGCTGAGCAGATCCTCGAAGCAGGACCATTCGAGACCAAACTGACGAACCGGTTCGCGCAGCCCGTCGACCCACGGATCGCTGACCGGGGAGCCCAGCCGGGCCCGTTCGATCTGGGCCTGCAGCTGGCCCAGGGCGTTCAGCCTGTCCTGAGCCGGTGCGTCGCCCTCGTCTGCAAGGTCGTCGGCATGCCGTGCAAACCGGTAGATGGCGATGACTGCCGGGCGCAGCGGCGCAGGCATCAGCCATGATGCGACCGGAAAATTCTCGTAATGTTCGACCGAGTGATGGGCTGAAGTCATGTCAGGGCAGGGTGCTGCGGCATTGTAGGCAATGCGCGGTGCGCGAGCGATGACACGGGCCATTGCACGATGCCTGCAGGCGCTTCGGCTACACTTGCACGTTTGGGTCGGCGGGCCCCGCTGCGGCCGTGGCGGAATCGGTAGACGCACCAGGTTTAGGTCCTGGCGCCGCAAGGCGTGAAGGTTCGAGTCCTTTCGGCCGCACCATCCTGTTCAGGCAGACCCGTCTGCCCCTCCGATCCTGCGTGTTCAACTTTCCTAGACGAGATTGCAAGTATGGCGACCACCCTCGAAACCCTGGGCCCTCTTGAGCGAAAACTCAATCTGGCGGTGTCCCTCTCCGAGGTTACCCAGCAGGTTGAGCGGCGTCTGCGGGATATGGCCCGCACGGTGCGCATGCCCGGGTTCCGCCCGGGCAAGGTGCCCATGAAGATGATCGAGCGCTCCTATGGCATGCAGGTGCAGGGGGAAGTCCTGTCCGATGTGGTGTCCAAGGCGTTCAGCGATGCGGTCAGCGAGCACCAGCTGCGGATCGCCGGTCAGCCCAGGATTTCCCCGAGCGAAGGCGCTTCTGAGGAAGGGACGGCGGCTTTTACGGCTGAATTCGAGGTGTATCCGGAGATTGCCCTGCGCGGACCGGAAACGCTCGAAGTCGAGCGGGTCAGCTGCGAGGTGGGCGAGGCCGAGGTCGACAAGACCCTCGAAATTCTGCGCAAGCAGCGCACCGAGTGGGACCCGGCAGGTCGGGCCGCGGCCGATGGTGATCGTGTCACGATCGACTTCGCCGGCAAGCTCGACGGCGTGGCCTTCCAGGGCGGTACCGCGAGCGATTTTCCCTTCGTGCTGGGCGAGGGTCGCATGTTGTCCGACTTCGAAACCGGTGTGCGTGGTGCAGCCGAAGGCGATACGCGGACCTTCCCGGTGGCCTTTCCTGCCGATTACGGTTCGCAGGAGCTCGCAGGCAAGACCGCCGAATTCGAAGTGACCGTGAAGAAGGTCGAGTCGCCCCGGCTCCCGGAGCTCGATGAGGCGCTCGCGCGCCAGTTGGGTGTGGCCGATGGCAGCATCGACAAGCTGCGCGCCGATGTCCGCGGTAATCTCGAGCGCGAGGTCGCCCAGCGTATCCGCAATCGCAACAAGGCAGCGGTCATGGACGCGCTACCCGCCTTGGCCGATCTCGAGCTTCCCAAGGCCCTGATCGAATCCGAGTCGCAGTCGCTCGCGGAGCGCGCGCGTGAGGATTTCCGTCAGCGCGGCATGGACGTCAAGGACATGCCCATCCCGGCGGATGCGTTCACGGAGCCTGCATCCAAACGGGTCCGTCTCGGCCTGATTGTGGGCGAGATCGTCAAGACACATGGCCTTCAGGCCAAGCCCGACCAGTTGCGCAAGCGCATCGAGGAATTCGCCCAGTCGTATGAGAATCCTGGTGAGGTCATCCGGTGGTATTTCAGCGACCGCGAACGGCTGGCCGAGGTTGAAGCGCTGGTGGTCGAGCAAAATGTCGTTGACTGGGCTCTCGAGAAGGCCAAGGTCACCGACAAGGCGCTTGCCTTTGATGAACTCATGGCTGCACAGCAGGCTTAAACCCTGCGATCTGACCCGACCTATTTTCCAAGGACTTGCCCATGACCTTCAACAGCCTGGTCGAAGATCTCGTCAATGCCCATCTGGCCCAGGAAACCCGTGGGCTGGGCATGGTTCCCATCGTCATCGAAACCAGTGGCCGAGGTGAACGGGCCTATGACATCTACTCGCGTCTTCTGCGCGAACGGGTGATCTTTCTGGTGGGCCCGGTCATGGATCAGATGGCCAATCTTGTGGTCGCCCAGATGCTCTTCCTGGAGTCGGAGAACCCCGACAAGGACATCAGCCTTTACATCAACTCGCCTGGCGGCTCGGTCTCGGCGGGACTGGCCATGTTCGACACCATGCGTTTCATCAAGCCGGATGTCTCCACCTTGTGCATGGGCATCGCAGCCAGCATGGGGGCGTTTCTTCTGGCCGCTGGAGCAAAAGGCAAGCGCTACGCCTTGCCCAATGCCCGGATCATGATTCATCAGCCCTCGGGGGGCGCTCAGGGCCAGGCCGCAGATATCGAGATTCAGGCTCGCGAAATCCTTTATCTTCGTGAGCGCCTCAACACGCTGTTGTCTGAAGCCACCGGACAGCCGGTCGAACGCATTGCGCGTGACACCGACCGCGACAACTTCATGTCGGCCGAGGATGCAGTAAGCTACGGTCTGATCGACAGTACGCTGATCCGGCGCTCCGAGCCTGCACAGGGCTGAGCGCGGCGCGGCTCTGGGGCACCGACACAATGACCGAGAAAAAAGGTTCTGGCGAAAAGCTGTTGTATTGCTCGTTCTGTGGCAAAAGCCAGCACGAGGTTCGCAAGCTGATCGCCGGCCCGTCGGTGTTCATCTGCGATGAGTGCATCGAGCTGTGCAACGACATCATCCGCGACGAGTCGCAGGGTGAAGCGCAGGCCGCGCTCAAGTCAGGGCTGCCAACGCCGCAGGAGATTTCCGGCATTCTCGATCAGTACGTCATCGGGCAGTCCACGGCCAAGCGCATTCTTGCGGTGGCGGTGTACAACCATTACAAGCGGCTCAGGCACAAGGGCCAGAAAGACGAGGTCGAACTCGCCAAGAGCAACATTCTTCTGGTCGGGCCAACTGGCAGTGGCAAGACCCTGCTCGCCCAGACCCTGGCCCGTCTGCTCAATGTCCCGTTCGTGATCGCCGATGCCACCACCCTGACCGAGGCGGGCTACGTCGGCGAGGACGTCGAGAACATCATCCAGAAGCTGCTTCAGAACTGCAATTACGAAGTCGAGAAGGCCCAGAGCGGCATTGTCTACATCGACGAGATCGACAAGATCTCACGCAAGTCTGATAACCCGAGCATCACCCGGGATGTGTCGGGCGAGGGTGTTCAGCAGGCGCTGCTCAAGCTGGTCGAGGGCACGGTCGCATCGGTTCCCCCGCAGGGCGGGCGCAAGCATCCGAATCAGGATTTCGTCCAGATCGACACCACCAACATCCTCTTCATCTGCGGAGGTGCGTTCGATGGTCTCGAGAAGGTGATTCGTGATCGTTCCGAGCGAAGCGGCATCGGTTTTGGCGCCGAAGTCCGGAGCCCGTCCGATCGCAACAGCAGCGCGGTGTTCAGGGATGCCGAACCCGAAGACCTGATCAAGTTTGGTCTGATCCCCGAGCTGGTCGGGCGCTTGCCCGTGGTGGCCACGCTCGATGAGCTCGATGAGGCTGCTCTCGTGCAGATCCTGATCGAGCCCAAGAACGCGCTGGTCAAGCAGTATCAGAAGCTCTTCGCCATGGAGGGCGCCGAGCTCGAAATCCGGCCTGAAGCCCTTCAGGCCATCGCCCGCAAAGCCTTGCGGCGCAAGACAGGGGCGCGTGGTCTGCGCTCCATTCTCGAGCATCTTCTGCTCGACATCATGTACGAGCTTCCCGGACTCCAGAATGTCCAGAAGGTCGTGCTCGACGAGAACGCGGTTGATGGCGAAGGCAAGCCCCTCATCATCTACGCCGAAACGCCCAAGGTTTCAGGCGCCAACTGACCGGACTCGCGGTCGAGGGAGGGAACCCTTCCTCTGGCCTGCCCGCCTCTCCATGATTGCGACAGGGCTAGCTCTGGCCCCGCTTTGTTTGCGCGTATGCTTGAAACATCAGGCAGACGCCCTCATGTCCTGACCTGACCCTTTCCAAGGAATGCTCCGGATGTCTTCTCCTTCTGCTCTTGCCTCCTCCTTGCCCCTGCTTCCCCTGCGTGATGTGGTGGTTTTTCCCCACATGGTGATCCCGCTGTTTGTGGGCCGGCCCAAGTCGATCAAGGCCCTTGAGGCGGCCATGGAACTGGGCAAGAGCATCATGCTGGTCGCCCAGAAAAACGCATCGAAGGACGAGCCCACCGCGGAGGACATCTATCCCATCGGCTGCGTCTCCAACATCCTGCAGATGCTCAAGCTGCCCGATGGCACGGTGAAAGTGCTGATCGAGGGAGTTCGTCGAGCCCGCATCACCGGGATTGAAGATACTGAAACGCACTTTTCATGCGATCTCGTTCCGATCGAGGAGGGCGCTGACGCCGGCTCCGAAACCGAGGCACTCCGAAGGGCCATCCTGAGCCAGTTCGACCAGTACGTGAAGCTCAACAAGAAGATCCCTCCGGAAATTCTGGCGTCGCTAAACGGCATTGATGATGCGGGGCGGCTGGCTGACACCATCGCGGCGCACCTGCCCATCCGCATCGAACAGAAGCAGGATGTGCTCGAGACCCTGCCTGTGCGCGAGCGTCTGGAAAAACTGCTTGCCCAGATCGAAACCGAACTCGACATCCTCCAGGTCGAAAAACGCATCCGTGGACGCGTCAAGCGCCAGATGGAAAAGAGCCAGCGCGAGTACTACCTCAACGAGCAGG
>JBMSOD010000143.1:0-8171 GCA_049422085.1 Burkholderiaceae bacterium | reverse complement strand
CGCGTAGGTGCCGGTCGCGTTTGCCCGATCATTCAGCTACGCGCATCATGACGCCCACAACCACGCACCAAGACCCACGAAGAAACACGAAGACAAAAGGGGACACACAATGAACGCACCTGCTGCAACCAAGGGACCATTGCCTACGGGCGATCTTCAGTCTGCAGGACTCTGCCCGGAGCGCATCGCCCGGCTGAGTCGGTACATTGACGCCCAGATTGCAGAGGGTCGCTACCCTGGCGCGCAAATTGCGATCGCCCGACACGGACGGTTGGTGCTTGATCAGAGCTTCGGTCAGGCTGGCGTCGGGGATCGCAGCAAACCGGCAACAAACGACACCCTGTGGCTGCTTTATTCCAACACCAAGGTGGTCTTCGCGGCCGCCCTGTGGCAGCTGCTTGAACAGGGTGCCGTGTCCTTTGACGACCGGGTGGCCGACTACCTTCCCGACTTTGCCCGCAACGGCAAGGGCGAGATCACGCTGATGCAGGTCATCACCCATCAGGGCGGATTTCCCAATGCAGCCCTGCCCAAGGCAGCCTGGCTTGATCACGATGCCATGCGCAAGGCCGTCTGCGACTTCACACTCGAGTGGACGCCAGGCAGCCGCATCCACTATCACGGCCTGTCGGCACACTGGGTCATGGCCGCCGTCATGGAGACCGTCACCGGTCGGGACTACCGGGATCACATTCGTGACAGCCTGCTCAAACCCCTCGGCCTCGAGGCTGAGATCACCGTCGGCCTGAAGCCCGAACATGACGCCCGCGCCGCAGACATGCATGAGCCTGTGGACGGGGGCGGGGTGAGGCTGCTGGCCGATACCGCCGGCGACACCTGGCGCCGTGCAGGCGCCCCCGGCGGAGGCGGCTATGGCACGGCACGGGGCATGGCTGCGCTCTATCAGATGATGCTGTCCGGCGGCATCCTCAATGGCCAGCGGGTGCTGGGCCCACGCACCATCGAGTTCGCGCTGCGCAACCGGACAGGCGATCGCATCGATACCTACATGGGCATGCCCATGCATCGAGGGCTCGGGCCGCACCTGCGCGGCACGACCCAGAATGTTCGTGGCATGGGCGCGCTGGCGTCACCCGAGACCTTCGGCCATGGCGGCGTGGGCTCGTCCTATTGCTGGGGCGATCCGCAAAGCGGCGTGTCCTTCGCCTATCTGAGCAATTGCCGCATTCCGGATCCATGGCACTCGCAGCGCCTGGACAAGGTGGCCAACTTCGTGCACTCGGCCATCGTCGGCTGAGCCTGCCCTGCTGGGAGCTGTTTTTGGAGCCCGGAGCATGACTCTGACTTCGATCGCCGCCCATCTGTACGTTCAGGATGTCCGGGCCAGCATCGACTGGTTCCGGCATTCGCTGGGCTTTACCCTCGAGGCCTGCGCAGGCGAGCCGCCCTACTACGCTGAAGTCCGACGTGATGCAGCGCGGCTGGCCCTGCGCTGTGTGACCGGTCCGGTCTTCAATGGCGACGTGAGAGAACGGCAGGAACTGATGGCCGCATCGATCGAGGTCGATCATCTGGAGACACTGAAAGAACTCTATGAGCGAGCCCGCCTGACCGGAGCCTTCATCAGTCGAAAGATCGAAGCCAGACCCTGGGGGGCCTGGGTTTTTGTGATGCGTGATCTGGACGGCAACCTGCTGCTGATCAGCGCGCCGCAATAAGTTTCGGCACGGTATCCGGACACGCAGGCTTCAGGCCGGGGTCAGACGAACCGGCAGGGCGCTGAAGCCGCGGAAGCGCACCCGACGATCCCTCACGGGTGGGGCAGCCCGTTCGATCCTGGTGAATCGGGACAGCAATCCAGCGACTGCGATGCGCCCCTCCAGTCGAGCCACATTCATGCCCAGACAGGCATGGTCACCATGGCCGAAGGCCAGGTGTCGGTTGGGCGTGCGACCGACATCGAATTGCTCTGCCTGAGGAAAGCGCGTCTCGTCATGGTTGGCCGCACCCACGCCCAGGGTGATGAAGGTGCCCGCAGGAAAGGGTTGCCCTGCCAGTTCGGCGGCTTCGGTCAGCATGCGGTTGTTGAGCTGCAGCGGGCTCTCGTAGCGCAGCATTTCCTCAATGGCGGTGGTGATCAGCCCCGGGTCCTGCCGCAATCGCTGCATCTGCTGCGGCCAGCGCAAAAGCGCATCCATGCCATTGCCGATCAGATTGGTCGTTGTCTCATGACCCGCATTGAGCAAAAAGATGCAGTTGTGCAGCAACTCCCGCTCATCCAGGCGCCCGCCCTCGGGCTCACCGAAAATCAGCCGGGTCAGCACATCTTCGTCAGGGTCCAGTGGCGCAGCACGACGGCGGGCCACAAGATCGCGCAGATAAGTGCAGAAATCGGTGACCGCCTGATTGCCCCGTCGCAGCACATCAGCCGAGGGCACGGGCTCGAGTGCCGAGAGGATCGCAAGAGACCAGTCGCGTAGCGGCGCACGTTCTGCATGCGGCATGGCGAGCAGGTTGCCGATCACTTCGATCGGGATGGCGGCAGCATAGTCGGTAATCAGGTCGACCGGCTCACCGTCTGCCGCCCGCTCGGTCATTCTGTCGATCAGACGCGCCACCAGCGCCTGAAGGCCTGTTTGCATCCGCTGGATGGCCCTCTGGTTCACGGCGCCCATCATCAGCCGCCTCACCCGTGTGTGGGCGGGAGGATCATTGAACACCAGGCTGCTGGTGTGATGCTCGAAGAGCGGTGTGGCGCCGAACTTGGGAGCAAACTCAAGGCGCTTGTCCGAGCTGGCCTGCGAGAGCCGGTAAACCGCCGCCACATCGTCGTAGCGGGTGAGAAACACCGCGCCATTGGCGAGTACCCGAACCGGCTCCTGCGCCCGCAGCGCCGCATAAAACGGATACGGGTCGTCGATGAAGCCCTCGGGCGGGCTCGCCAGCTCGAAACCCGCCGCGAGTCCCGTCAGATTCAAACCACCGCCTGAGCCAGTTCGCCCTTGCGGTACTTCTCGACCATCACCGAGAGGGTGAGCGGCTTGACCTTGCTGCCCTGGCCCTCGCAGCCGAATTCACGATAACGCTGCAGGCAGATGGCCTTGGCGGCCTCGCGGGCCGGCTTGAGAAACTCCCGGGGATCGAACTTGTCGGGGTATTCGGCCATGAAACGGCGCACGGCCGCGGTCATGGCCAAGCGGATGTCGGTATCGATGTTGATCTTGCGCACGCCGTACTTGATGGCCTCCTGGATCTCCTCGACCGGAACGCCGTAAGTTTCCTTCATGTTGCCGCCGTATTTGCGAATCTCGGCCAGGAGATCCTGCGGCACGGAAGAAGAGCCATGCATCACCAGATGGGTGTTGGGCAGACGGGCGTTGATCTCCTTGATGCGCGAGATGGCCAGGATGTCGCCCGTGGGCTTGCGCGAGAACTTGTAGGCCCCGTGGCTGGTCCCGATCGCGATGGCCAGGGCATCGACCTGGGTGCGTCTCACAAAGTCGGCCGCCTGCTCGGGATCGGTGAGCAGCTGATCGCGGGTCATGGTCGCATCGGTGCCGTGACCGTCTTCCTTGTCACCCTTCATGGTCTCGAGCGAGCCCAGACAGCCGAGTTCACCTTCGACCGTGACCCCCACCGCATGGGCCATATCGACCACCTTGCGGGTGACATCGACGTTGTAGTCATAGCTCGCGATGGTCTTGCCGTCTTCTTCGAGCGAGCCATCCATCATGACCGAGGAGAATCCGAGGTCGATGGCACCCTGGCAGACCATGGGCGACTGGCCATGATCCTGGTGCATCACGATCGGCACCTTGGGGTAGGACTCCACCGCCGCAGAGATCAGGTGCCGAAGAAAATGCTCCCCGGCGTACTTTCGGGCACCTGCAGAGGCCTGCATGATGACCGGCGCATCCGCTTCGGCTGCCGCTGCCATGATCGCCTGAACCTGCTCGAGGTTGTTGACGTTGAAGGCGGGGATGCCGTACCGGTTTTCGGCGGCATGATCGAGCAACTGGCGCATCGAGACGAGAGGCATGGAACACTCCGGAGGGTTGGGCGGGCCCGGTTGCATTCGGAATGCATGACTCAGGCCTGGGACGAAACAAACCCCGAATTATGCCGCCGCCCTGCTCAGCCTGTCAGCAGGTCGCTTACTGCCTCAGACATGCTCACCCACACGGATGATCTTGAGGGTATTGGTACCGCCCGATTTTCCGATGGGCTCGCCAATGGTCATGAGCATCAGGTCCCCGCGCTCGACGACACCCAGATCAACCAGCTTTTGCTCGGCCTCGAGCAGCAGGCTTTCCCGGTCGGTGGCGGTAAAGGTCATCAGCACCGGATGCACCTCGCGGTAGAGCGACATGCGGCGCCGGCTGGACTCTTCCGGCGTGAGCGCATAGACCGGCACCCCTGAATCCAGTCGGGACATCCAGAGCGCGGTCGAACCCGACTGGGTCAGCGCACAGATCGCCTTGATCTTCATATGGGCCGCGGTGAACAGCGCCGCCATGGCAATCGCCTGATCGATTCTGCCGAAGGTCCGGTTGAGGAAGGCCTGATCGAGCGCGAAGGATCCGGCACGATCGGCCTCGTCACAGACCCGGGCCATGGCTGCGACAGTCTCGACGGGGTAGTGGCCCGAGGCCGTCTCGGCCGAGAGCATGACCGCATCGGTGCCATCGATCACCGCATTGGCCACGTCGGACACCTCAGCCCGGGTCGGCACCGGCGACTCGATCATGGACTCCATCATCTGGGTCGCGGTGATGGTGAGCTTGTTGAGCTCCTTGGCCATGCGGATCATGCGCTTTTGCAGCGCAGGCACTGCCGCGTCGCCCACTTCCACCGCCAGATCGCCCCGGGCCACCATGATGCCGTCGGAGGCCTTGAGAATTTCCTCAAGATTGCCGATCGCCTCGAAGCGCTCGATCTTGGCAATCATGAGGGCCTTGCCACCCGCAGCACGGGACAACTCGCGTGCCATGTACATGTCCGACGCATTTTTCGGGAAGGACACCGCAATGAAATCCGCAGCGAAGGAGACAGCGACTTTCATGTCCTCCATGTCCTTGGAGGTCATGGCCGGTGCCGAGAGCCCGCCTCCCTGGCGGTTGATGCCCTTGCGGTCGGACAGCACGCCACCCAGGGTGACCGTGCAGGTGATGGTGCGATCGCCCACTGCATCCACCCGCATCATCATGCGGCCGTCGTTGAGCAAAAGCGTATCGCCCGGCTTCACGTCATGGACCAGTTCCTTGTAATCGAGACCGACGCGGGTTTCATCACCCACCGTGCAGTCGATGTCGAACACAAAGCGATCGCCTTCGACCAGATTGACCCGTCCGGCACCAAATCGGCCGATGCGGATCTTGGGTCCCTGAAGATCGGCCAGCACGCCGATATCCCGTCCGAGTCGGGCGGCCACGTCGCGCACCTGTCTGACCACCTCGGTATGTCCCTCGGCAGTGCCGTGCGAGAAATTGACGCGCACGACATTGACACCCGCCAGGATCAGTCGCTCGATGATGGCGGGGTCACTGGACGCCGGACCGAGCGTGGCAACAATCTTGGTAGCGCGGGGAATGGTCATGCAGGCTCCGGAGGATGAGGAACAATCAGGTGTCATCATTGTCCTTGAAATTGATGACATCAAGCACAACAGCCTTGCCAGCGTCCGACCCCAAGGCCTCCATGTGGGCCGCTCTCGATGCGCCCGAGACGCTGGCCCAGATCGGTCAGCCGCTCGAGCCTTCGGCCCATGGGGAGGCTCGCGTTCGCACCGTCCTGACCATCGACGGTGTGCACTGTGCGGCCTGTGTCATCCAGATTGAGGCGGCGCTGGCCCTGAAGGCCGAATCAGTGACGTTGAATGCAGCAACTCGCCGCGCCAGCGTGGTCTTCTGCCCTGCAAGTCAACCCCTGTCAGAGATCTTCAGGGCGGTCCATGCACTGGGCTACGGCCCGCGGCCGATCCAGAGATCGGCGCTCGATGCCACCGCCCAGGCAGGCAGACGCATGGCCCTGTGGCGCATGCTGGTCGCCCTGCTGTGCATGATGCAGGTGATGATGTACGCCACGCCACGCTACATGGCGGGCGACGGGGACATGTCTGCCGACATTCATCGCCTGCTGATCTGGGCCGAATGGCTGCTGACCCTGCCGGTGCTGCTCTTCGCAGTCTGGCCCTTTCTGGCGGGAGCCTGGCGCGACCTGCGCGCTCGTCGGGTCGGCATGGACGTCCCGGTGGCCCTGGGCCTTCTGGTGATGTTCGTGGCCAGCAGCCTTGCCATGCAGGGATCGGGGCCGGTCCGCGACCCGGTCTGGTTCGATTCCATTGCCATGTTTGCCGCCTTTTTGCTGGTCGGACGATGGATCGAATCGGCGGCTCGAGAAAGGGCCCTGGCCGGCCTGGCCGATCAGTTGGCCGCGCTACCCGAAACCGTGCCTCGCCTTGACGACTCCGGCGAAGCGACTCTGGTCACGCCACAGCAACTGAGGCCGGGCGATCGCATTCGCCTGGCCGCCGGGGCTGTCATTCCTGCCGATGGCGTCGTGATCGATCGCGACCTTCGCCTCGATGAGTCGATCCTGACAGGCGAGAGTCGACCCGTCACACGACCCGCTGGGTCCCTGCTGCTCGCAGGCAGCTCCCTGCTCGAAGGTCCGGTCGTCCTGCAGGTGCGAAAAACGGCGCAGCAGTCCAGGGCGAGCGAGGTGGCCGCACTGATCGCCCAGGCAAGCGCGTCGCGGCCAAGGCTGGCCAGACAGGCGGATCGGTGGGCCGGGCCATTCCTGATCATGGTTCTGGCACTCGCGGCCTCAGCGGCGGCTGTCTGGCTGTTCATTGAGCCTTCGCGGGCGCTCTGGGTCGCTGTCTCGGTTCTCATCGTCACCTGCCCTTGCGCCCTGTCCCTGGCGGCGCCTGCGGCACTGCTGTCAGCCACGGCCAGGCTGGCCCGTCAGGGCATCCTGGTACGCAACCCGGATGCCCTGGAGGCCCTGGCAGACGTGGATACCCTGCTGCTCGACAAGACCGGCACACTCACCGATGCGCGCCCTCACATCCGTCGGATCGTGCTGGCCGGGCAAGTCGACAGTGCTCTGCATGTCGAGCCCGATGATCTGCCGCTGAACATCAACGACATCGATGTGCTCGGACTCGCCTGCGCGGCCGAACGGGATTCATTGCACCCGCTCGCAGCCGCCATCCGTCAGGAGGCTCGCAAGCGCCTGGGGCCCGACCAGATCGCCTTCTGGGAGCGCTGCATCCGCAATGTGGAGGAGCATCCGGGTGAGGGTCTGAGCGGAGAACTTCTCTGGAACGACGGAGCCGGGCAGGCCCGTATCACAGACGCGGACAGCGGGACCGACGGCGCGGACAGGCACACCGAGTCCGTGCTGGTCTGGCGCCTTGGTCGATGGCGCTTCGCATGTGCCTCCTCGCAGAGCCCTCAGGAGGATGAGGGTCAGTCGGCGACCGGGTCGACCCGAGTCTGGCTCAGTCTGGGTGGACGACCAGTCGCAAGGATCGAGTTCAGCCAGAGCCTGCGCGCGGACGCCGCAACCGCCCTGCAGACCTTGCGCGAGGCCGGGCTTTCCCTGGCGATCCGCTCGGGAGATGAATCAGGAGCCGTGGCAGCAGTCGCAGACACACTGGGCGTCAGTGACTGGAAGGCGGGACAGAGCGACCAGGACAAGCTGGCCGACCTGGAAGCGCTCGAAGCCCGAGGCCATCGTGTCGGCATGGTCGGAGATGGCCTGAATGACGGCGCCGCACTCGCCCGTGCCCGGGTATCGGTGAGTTTTGCGCAGGCCACGCCCCTGGCACAGCAGCAGGCTGACCTGCTTGTTCTGGGTGAACAGTTGGGCGCTCTCGCCCGAGCGCGTGCGCTGTCGCAAGACTGCCTGAGGGTGGTGCGTCAGAATCTCCTCTTTGCCGCCCTGTACAACCTCATCTGCATTCCGATCGCGCTGCTAGGCTGGATGCCGCCCTGGCTTGCCGGCCTTGGCATGGCCGCCTCGTCGCTGATCGTGGTGCTGAACGCGCTGCGTCTGTAAGCGCCTATGGTGATGAGAACCGCGACTCCACCAAGTCAAGACCCGCACCCGAATCCGCTTTGATTCAGGCCTATGGACATCCTGTACCTGCTGGTTCCCCTGTCGGTCATTCTGGTACTCGGCCTCATCGCACTGCTGGCCTGGAC
>JBMSOD010000142.1:0-8216 GCA_049422085.1 Burkholderiaceae bacterium | reverse complement strand
CATCAATTGCCCCCCCTGAGCCATACCGGTCACCACCACCGGTTTCAGGTTGGCACGGGCTGCATAGATGGCGGCGGTGTAGCCCGCCGGGCCGGAACCGAGGATCAGGAGGCGGACGTGGCGCACGGGGAGGGGGGTTGTCATGTTGGGGTTCTATAAAAAACAAACAGTTGGAGTGATCTTCTGAGGAAAAACCTTTGATAATTTCCTCGCTTGGTGCAAAATCATACGGAAAATCGGAATCCAGGCAGGAGATGGGGATGGCGCATGAGGCAAACAAGGCTTTTCTGAAGCGGGTTTCTCTATTCAGCGGCCTGGGTGAGAGGCAGCTCGACACCCTGGCTGCGGCCAGCGTTCGCCGTGCTTTCGGGCGGGGCCGAATGATTGTTGCCGAGGGCGAGTCCTCTCAGGCGCTCTACATCCTGCTGTCCGGCCGGGCAAAGGTGCAGCGCTCCGACAGTGAAGGCAAGGAGGTCATTCTGGCCGTCCTGGGGCCGGGGGAGTGTTTTGGCGAGATGAGCCTGATCGATGACGCGCCCCGCTCCGCCAGTGTGATCACGCTGGAGTCCAGTGATTTCATGGCGATCAACAAGGAAGCGTTTCTGGGCGTGCTCGGCGAGAACCCCGAGATTGCCATGAAGATCATGCGCGGTCTGGTCAAGCGGCTTCGTGAAGCCGATCGAAAGATCGAGACGCTGGCGCTGCTGGATGTCTATGGTCGGGTGGCCCGTGTGCTTCTTGATTTCTCGGAAGAGGTCAAGGGACAGAAGGTGATCCGGGGGCGACTGCCCCGTCAGGAGATCGCCAAGATGATCGGAGCGTCGCGCGAGATGGTGTCTCGCGTCATGAAGGGGCTGGAAAAAGAAGGTTACATCGGCACGGATGAAGAGGGTCGGGTCGTTCTGCGAGAAAAGCTCTCGAGCTACCTGCAGTGAACGGTCAGGACTGAGTCATGGCTAGAGCAGCGACAGCGGTATTACCTTCCCGGGCATTTGCAGCCAGGGGCGTCATGGCACGAGGCTACGCCTCGAGCTCGATGCTGCCCGCACGACTGGTCGTGCTGCTGCGCGAGTCGCGCTGGCTCCTGCAGTGCTGCCTGGCGATTTTTCTTGCGCTCATTCTTCTGTCCTACAACACCGCTGATCCGGGCTGGTCTCACGCAGTGTCCGGGCGTGAGGTCCGCAATCTTGGAGGCCGATTCGGGGCTTATCTGTCCGATCTGCTCCTTTATCTGTTCGGGCTGAGTGCATGGCTCTGGGCCGGGTTTCTGTTGCTGCGCGTGGTGCATGGCTACCGGCAACTCCATCCCGAGCATCCGGTTCCCCTCGAAGACAGGGATCAGGCGCTTGATGCCGCACCGTTCGGCTGGGATCGCTGGGTCGGTTTTGCCCTGTGCTTTGCAGGCTGTGTCGCGATCGAAGCCTCGCGACTGGCCTGGCTCGAGGCTGATCTGCCGCTGAGCCCTGGCGGCGTGGTGGGGCGTGCCCTGGCCGATCTTCTGCTGGATGTCCTTGGGGCGGCAGGCGGCACGCTCACCATGCTGCTTGCGGTGCTGGTGGGCTTTTCGCTCATGACAGGTCTGACCTGGCTGCAGATCTTCGAACGCACCGGGGCGCGTGTCGAGGCCATGGCGCTCGGGATGATGCGTGCATGGGACGCCTTGCGTGACCGGCGCGAAGGCGAACGTGCGGCGTCTGTTCGCACCGAGACGGTGGAGGTCAAGCGCCGCATCCTGGCCGATGACCCCGAGCCTGTTCGGATCGAGCCGCAGGCCATGCCCGCCGAGCCTTCGGTGCAGGCCCAGCGCGAGCGCCAGCAACCGCTGTTCAAGGATCTGCCTGCGACAACGGGTCTGCCTGCGCTGGCACTGCTCGATGAGCCGGCCCAGACCCGGGATACGGTCGCGCCAGAGACACTCGAGTTCACATCGCGACTCATTGAGAAAAAGCTGGCGGACTTCGGCGTGTCGGTCAATGTTGTGGCGGCCTATCCTGGCCCGGTGATCACCCGCTATGAGATCGAGCCCGCCACCGGGGTCAAGGGCTCGGTCATTGTCAATCTGTCCAAGGACCTTGCGCGGGCCCTGTCGCTCACGTCGATCCGCGTTGTTGAAACCATTCCTGGCAAGAGCCTCATGGGCCTCGAGCTTCCGAATGCGCGACGTCAATCGGTCCGGCTGACGGAGATCCTCGGCTCGCAGGTCTATGCCGATGCTGCCTCGCCAGTCACGCTGGCACTGGGCCACGACATCGCTGGACGGCCGATGGTGGCCGACCTTGCCAGGATGCCCCACCTGCTGGTGGCGGGGACCACGGGCTCGGGCAAGTCGGTCGGCATCAATGCCATGCTGCTCTCGCTGCTCTACAAGGCCGATCCGCAGGATGTCCGCCTCATCCTGATCGACCCGAAGATGCTGGAGATGAGCACCTATGAGGGCATTCCGCATCTGCTGGCGCCAGTGGTGACCGACATGCGTCAGGCCGGGCACGCCCTGAACTGGTGTGTGGCCGAGATGGAGCGCCGCTACAAGCTGATGAGCAAGCTGGGAGTGCGCAATCTGTCCGGTTACAACAACCGCATTGCAGAGGCGGCACGCAAGGACGAGGTGATCGCCAATCCTTTCAGCCTGACACCCGAAGCGCCTGAACCTCTGGGTCGCCTGCCGGTGATCGTGGTGGTGATCGACGAACTCGCCGACCTGATGATGGTGGTGGGCAAGAAGATCGAAGAACTGATTGCCCGGCTGGCACAAAAGGCCCGGGCGGCCGGGATTCACCTGATCCTCGCCACGCAGCGTCCGTCGGTGGATGTGATCACCGGCCTCATCAAGGCGAACATTCCCACCCGAATTGCCTTCCAGGTGTCATCCCGCATCGATTCGCGAACCATCCTCGACCAGATGGGCGCCGAGGCGCTGCTTGGACAGGGGGACATGCTCTACATGCCTCCGGGCACCGGCCTGCCAGTGCGTGTGCATGGTGCCTTTGTCAGCGATGACGAAGTTGCCCGCGTGGTGGCGCACTGGAAGGAACAGGCCGAGCCCGATTACATCGAGGGCATCCTTGACGGGGCGCCAGGCGATGCGGTGGATACCGGCAGCGCCGTGGGGTTCGGCGGGCTGCAGGCCACCTTGCAGGAAGCCGGTGTCGATGGCGAGTCGGACGCGCTCTACGATCAGGCGGTTGCCGTGGTCCTGCAACATAAGCGCGCATCGATCTCGCTGGTGCAAAGGCATCTGCGCATCGGCTACAACCGGGCAGCCCGTCTGCTCGAACAGATGGAGAAATCCGGCGTGGTCTCGGCCATGGCCTCCAATGGCAACCGGGATATCATCGTGCCCCGCCGCGACGATCCTGCGCAGACATGACCGCTTCAATCCCGGGCCGCCGGGTGTTACTCACCGTGGGCCTTGGTCTTGCAACCTGGGCCACCCTGATTGCAGCGCCTGCATGCGCGGGTGCAATTGAGGATCTGCGCGCCTTTTCGTCAGGAACCTCATCGGCACGGGGTGAGTTCTCGCAGCAGACCCTGGGCGCTTCGGGTCGGGCGGCAGTGTCATCGAGCGGCTCCTTCGCGTTTGCCCGCCCGGGCCGGTTTCGATGGGAGGTCACCCGACCCTTCGAGCAACTGATCGTCATGGACGGCGAGAAGGTGCATTTCTTTGACAAGGATCTGCGCCAGGTGACCGTCAGACGCGCAAGCGAAGCCCTGAGCGCAACGCCCGCAGCGCTGCTCTTTGGTTCTGCTGCACTGGATGCCGCCTTCACCCTCACCGATGCTGGAGAGACTGATGGCCTGGCCTGGCTCGATGCCGTACCGCGCAAGCGCGATTCCGGGTTCGAACGGATCCGGATCGGGTTTCGCGCCGGTGTGCCGGTGGCCATGGAAGTCAAGGATGCCTTCGGACAGACCACGCGCTACACATTCAGAAACCTGGAGCGCAATCCCAGGCTCGATGCAGGCCTGTTTCGCTTCTCGGTGCCTGAAGGCGTCGATGTGATCGAGTAGCGCGGTGTATCAGCCGTCACATTTTGTCGAGACAAGGCTCGAAGAGCTTCATCGCATCCTGCGCGACTATCCACTGGGCATGCTGGTGACCCATGGACCTCACGGACTGGATGCCAATCACCTGCCCTTCGAGCTTGAGGCCGGTGAGGGGCCTTCCGGGTTGCTGCGCGCCCATGTGGCTCGAGCCAATCCGCTACTTAGCCAGGTGCCCGAGGGCGCCGAAGTGATGGTGGTCTTCCGGGGGGCGCATGGCTATATCTCGCCCAACTGGTATCCAAGCAAGCATGAGACCCATCGTCATGTGCCGACCTGGAACTACGAGGTGGTGCATGTGCATGGTCCCTTGCGCATCCTGGATGACGAAAAGTTCCTGAGGGGCGTGGTCGGGCGTCTCACACGCCACCATGAATCCACCGAGCCTCGACCCTGGAAGATGGGTGACGCGCCGCGCGACTACATGGATCAGATGATCCGGTCGATTGTCGGCATCGAAATTCCGATCATGCGCATCGAAGGCAAGCGCAAGCTTGGGCAGAATCGCGAAACGCGGGATCGCGAAGGCGCCGCCCAGTCGCTTCGCGACAAAGGCAATCTGCCGCTGTCCGAGGCGATGGCCAATCCGGGGCAGTTGAAAGGGCTCTGAGGCCCTTCATCTCGACCACTGTTCAGCGCTCAGTGGTCAGGCGCTCAGTCCTCAGTGCTCAGTGCTCAGTGCTCAGGGCTCAGGGCTCAGGGCTCAGGGCTCAGGGCTGTGGCCTCGGCCCCTAGGCCTGCTGATCGTCGTCCTTCTGTGTCGTATTGGCTGACTTGATCGCAGATTCATCCAGGGATCGCAACCAGGCCAGCTTGTCGGCAATCTTGATCTCCATGCCCCGCTGCACTGGCTGGTACCAGCCCGGCTCGGCCATGCCTTCGGGTAGATAGTGCTCTCCGGCGGCATAGCCATGAGGCTCGTCATGGGCATAGCGATAGGCTGCGCCGTAACCCATCTGTTTCATGAGCTTGCTGGGGGCATTGCGAAGATGCAGTGGCACCGGGCGGGTGCCGTCCTGGCGAACAAAGGCGCGTGCTGCATTCCAGGCGGTGTAAACCGCATTGCTCTTGGGCGCGATGCTGAGGTACACGGCGGCCTGGGCCAGGGCAAGCTCGCCTTCGGGTGAGCCGAGGCGGTCATAAGTGGCCGCCGCATTCAGGGCGAGCTCAAGAGCCCGCGGATCCGCAAGGCCTATGTCTTCGGAGGCCATGCGGATCAGACGTCGCGCCAGATAGTTGCCGTCGGCTCCGCCATCCATCATGCGCGCCAGCCAGTACAGGGCTGCATCGGGGGAGGAGCCCCGGACTGCCTTGTGCAGCGCCGAGATCTGCTCATGAAACTGATCGCCGCCGGCATCGAAGCGTCGCAGCGAGGGGCTGGTGGCTTGCCTGGCAAAATCGCCATCGACCTGCAGCCTGCCGGCGCCCTGGGCCGCCGTGCCGACCTGTTCGATCAGATTCAGGAATCGCCGGGCATCGCCGTCAGCGAAGGCCTTGAGCAGGGCCAGGGCGGATTCATCCAGTTCGACTCCCTGCAAGACGCTTTGCGCGCGCAGGTAGAGCTGACCGAGCTCTTCATCCGAGAGTGGCTGCAAGGTATAGACCTGCGCCCTCGACAGCAGGGCATTGGTCACCTCCATGCCAGGATGTTCCGTGGTGCCGCCGATCAGGGTCAGCAGGCCGGACTCCACATGCGGCAGCAGGGCGTCCTGCTGGGCCTTGTTGAAGCGGTGAATCTCATCCACAAAAAGCACGCTGCCCCGGCCGGTGCGATCAAGTTCGGTCTGGGCATCCTCGATGGCCTGCCGGATGTCCTTCACGCCCGCCAGGACTGCTGAAAGCGCGATGAAGCGGCTGTTGCTCACGCTGGCCGCCAGGCGGCCGAGCGTGGTCTTGCCCACTCCTGGAGGTCCCCACAGGATGAAGGAATGCAGCTTTCCGGCTTCAAATGCCAGCCGCAGGGGTTTGCCCGGCCCGAGCAGATGCGACTGACCAACCACCTCTTCGATGGAGCTTGGTCGCAGCAGTTCAGCCAGAGGCGGTTTGGGGGCGGTGCTGAAGAGGTCCATGGAGGGGGCGGGCCATCGCCGGTTCAGAGGATGCAGGTGGATGCGCGTCGGTAGAATGTACACATGCTAGACATCCAACTCCTCCGCAAGGACATCGATTCCGTCGCTGCACGACTGGCGCAGCGTGGCTTTAAGCTCGATGTCGAGACCTTCAAGGCCCTCGAAGCTGAACGCAAGGCAGCCCAGACCCTGGCCGAAGGCCTGCAGGCGCGCCGCAATGCGCTTTCCAAAACCATCGGCCAGAAAAAGAGCCGTGGCGAAGATGCCAGCGCCGAGATGGCCGAAGTGGCCAGCATCGCGCAGGGCCTGCAAGAAAGCGATGCCACCGCCGCTGCAGCGCTCGCCAAATTGAATACCTTCCTCGAACTTTTGCCCAACCTGCCACAACCCGGCGTACCGGTTGGCGCATCGGCTGATGACAATGTCGAAGTTCGCAGATGGCATCCTCTGGGCCTGGCCGGCGATCCACCACCCCTGGCCGTGCCCGTCATCAAGGACCATGTTGAGCTAGGCGAACCGCTCGGCCTCGACTTTGCCTCGGCCGCCAAGCTTTCCGGGGCGCGCTTTGCCGTCATGCGCGGCCCTCTGGCCCGTCTGCATCGGGCGCTGGCGCAGTTCATGCTCGAGGTTCAGACCACCGAGCATGCCTACACCGAGTGCTATACGCCGTACGTGGTCAATGCCGAAACCCTTCGAGGCACGGGGCAGTTGCCCAAGTTCGAGCAGGATCTGTTCGCTGCTCGCAAGGGCGGGCAGGAAGGTCATGAGGACCAGGCAGGTGGTCATGAGGATCAGGCCGCGCTCTACCTCATCCCGACCTCGGAGGTCTCGCTCACCAACCTGGTTCGCGGCGAGATCTTGCCTGCGGAGCAACTGCCGATGCGACTTACGGCGCATACGCCGTGCTTCAGGTCAGAAGCGGGCTCGCATGGTCGCGATACCCGGGGCATGATCCGCCAGCATCAGTTCGACAAGGTCGAGATGGTGCAGATCACGCAGCCCGATCAGTCCGATGCCGCGCTGGAGCAGATGGTTGGCCATGCGGAGGTCATCCTGCAGCGCCTGGAGTTGCCCTATCGCGTGATGGCGCTATGCACGGGCGACATGGGCTTTGGCGCCGCACGAACCTACGATCTGGAGGTGTGGCTGCCCGCCCAGGGCACCTACCGCGAGATCTCGTCGGTGTCCAACTGCGAGGCCTTTCAGGCGCGGCGCATGCAGGCGAGATTCAGGAATGCCCAGGGCAAGCCAGAACTGCTGCACACCCTGAATGGCTCAGGCCTGGCGGTGGGGCGCACGCTGGTGGCCGTGCTTGAGAACCACCAGCAGCCTGACGGTTCGGTGCGCATCCCGCGCGCGCTTCAGCCCTTCATGGGCGGGCTGGAGATGATCCAGCCCGCTTGACGCTGGCCCGTCCTGCTATGTCCTGCCCCGGTGCTCAGGGGCAGGCCAGCTCGGTCTTGAAGTTGGCGACGTTTAGACGACGCGAGCCGATGACCTTGTCCTGTAGCAATGCAGTGGGTTCGGCATGGGTGAGGATAGCGGCCTTGATCTGCGCCGCTGTGGCGCAGGGATTGAGCGAGGCATACAGGGCTGCGGCTCCCGTCACATGCGGTGTGGCCATGGAAGTGCCGCTGTATCTGGCGTAATTGTTGGTGCCTTTGCGCCCTGGCACTGTTGAAAGGATGTCGACACCAGGCGCAGCGATGTGAACAGTCGTGGCACCATAGTTAGAAAAGCTGGCCAGAGCTCCTGCGCTATCGATCGCCGCAACCGCAATTACGTTTGGTAAGCCAGTAAATAAGATTTGTCCAGATGTGTTGATCGTAGTGGTGCCGTACCCAGCTGGATATGCCGCGTTCTTGTCTATGTTGGTTGTACTGTTGCCCGCGGCCGCAACGAATAGGATGTTGGCAGCATTGGCGCGACTGATCGCGTCATACAAGGCTGATGAGTAGCCACCACCTCCCCAGGAGTTGTTCGTTGCTACAACGCGCTGGTTAGGTTTGTTGAGAGCGGTGATGTAGTCCACTGCCTTGATGGCATTGGATGTAGTCCCGCCATTAGATCCAAGGAATTTTGCGCTAATCAGTTTGGCAGTTGGGC
>JBMSOD010000141.1:0-8187 GCA_049422085.1 Burkholderiaceae bacterium | reverse complement strand
TGCGCGCAGGCTGGCCGGTCGTCTGATCCTGGCAGCAGGGCTGCTTGCGCGCAAAGCACAGGTCTTCGCTGCGCCAGCGGGCAGTTCAGTGCCGTCGTGCCGGGGGCGGACCGTTCGACGATACGGGCGCCGAAGGCTCGCCGGCTCCCGGATCGGCCTCACCCTCTTCGCCCTCGATCCGGTAGCTTTCACTGGCCCAGGCGCCAAGGTCGTTCCGCTTGCATCGTTCGCTGCAAAACGGCCTGAAGCGGTTGTTCGCACTGAAGTCAGCCGGTTGTCGGCAACCTGGGCAGGGGACAGTCCGCCGTGTCATGGATCGGATCGAAGGTGTGAGTTACAGGCTGCACAGGGCGATTTCAAAGCTCACCGGGCCTTCGAAGGTGCGCGGTCGCAGATCGCCATCATGCTGGGTAAAACGGATCCGGATCATGTGTTTGCTGGCCGAGATCTCGGGAATGGCCCCCTGACTATCGTCCAGGCGCACCTGCAGCATATGCACCTGGCGCCCGCCAAGCATCTGCTGGTAGGCGCCTTCGTGTGCACTGACCGGTGTGCGACTGGCCGAGTCACGCAGAAGGCGCAGGACGATACCGAGCGCATCACGCAAGGGCCGGAAGGGAGCCTCCCAGGCCTGGATCTCGGCCCGCCGACGGTCTGGATCCCGGTGCATCCAGGCATGGTACGAGGGCAGATCGAATTCACAGGTACCACCGGCGACTGCCGCCCGGTTGCGAATGCTCATCAGCCACTCGTTGTCGCGCAGGTGCTGGCCGGTCTTGCCGGTGGAGGCGGCCAGACGCTGAGAGCTTGAATCGATGTCCGCGAGAACCTTCTCCAGCGCGTCTCGGGAAACGTCGGGGTTGTCCCGAAAGACGCCAAGCGCCTGACGCTGCCTTTCGAGTTCCTGAAGCAGGTCGGACTTCAGGTCGGCCCGCGAGGCGACATCAAGCACCTCAAACAGCGTGGTGAGGCAGACATGATGCTCAAGCGGCCCCGCGCCCTCCGAGAAATGATCGAATCTGCCGAACAGGTCTTCAAGCCTGAGCAGCGTTCGAACCCGTTCATTGATCGGATATTCGTAGAGGATGACCACGGAGGGGTGTCCGGGGGGCTGCGCATGGCGCGGTTTCAGGGCCAGCGAATTCTGAATCATTCCCCATGGGAATACAAACTCACTCCCCCGGGGAATGCAAACCAGCCCGATAGAGTCGGTCCAGCCGTTCAATCTGGGGCCGCAGCGTCTCCAGAGAGCCATGGTTGTCGACCACGTCGTCGGCCACCGCGAGCCGCTGTTCCCGTCGCGCCTGCGAGGCCATGATGGCCAGCACCTGGTCTCGGTCGAGCCCGCTGCGTTTCATGACACGATCGATCTGGACCTCCTCGGGGCAGTCGACCACCAGAATGCGCTCGAACCGCTCTCTCGCCCGTCCTCCTTCGACCAGCAGCGGCACGGCGACCAGGATGTAGGGCGCGCCCGATGCAAGCGCCTGCCGGATGCCCTCATCGGTCTCGGACCGGATGCGCGGATGCAGGATCGCTTCGAGCCGCCTGCGTGCCATGGGATCGGAAAAGGCGAGGGCGCGCATGGCATTCCGATCCATGCGCCCATCGGCGGAGATCATGTCTGCGCCGAATTCGGACCGGATGGCATCGATCGCCCCACCGCCTGGACCGGTGAGCACATGCGCGATCCGGTCGGTATCGACCAGCGCTGCACCCTGGGCCACCAGCAGGTCGGCCACCGTGCTTTTGCCGCTGCCGATGCCGCCGGTCAGTCCGATGATGGGCACGGCACGGTCGGCAGGGCGGGGGGCCTGTTCTTGCATGCTTCTTTTACGGGGCGTTCAGAGGCGGGGCATCAAACCCTGAACCCAGTCGCCGAAATAAAGTGCGAGCAGTCCGGCGCCCGCCAGGTAGGGGCCGAAGGGAATGGGCGTGTCCTTCTTGTGTCTGCGAAACACCATCAGGGCGATTCCGACGACAGAGCCCACCAGGGCCGACAGCAAAATGATCGCGGGCAGGGCTTGCCAGCCCATCCAGGCCCCCAGTGCTGCCAGCAGCTTGAAGTCGCCATAGCCCATGCCTTCCTTGCCCGTCACCAGCCTGAAACCCCAGTACACCAGCCAGAGCGCAAGATAACCGGCCATCGCGCCGATGACCGCATCAGACACCGGCACATAGGTGCCCCACAGGTTCAGCAGCAGCCCTGCCCAGAGCAGAGGCAGGGTCAGATCATCAGGAAGCAGCTGGGTATCCAGGTCGATGAAGGCCAGCGTGATCAGGGTCAGGCTGAGCGCCATGGCACCCAGCCCCGCCAGGGTGGGCCCGAATTGCGCGACCGCCGCCATGGACAGCAGGCCTCCCATGACTTCGACCACCGGATAGCGGACCGGGATGGTGCCTGAACAATGGGCGCATCGGCCTCGCAGCAGCAGCCAGGACAGGACCGGCACATTGTGACGGGCGGCGATGGGCGTGCCGCAATGCGGGCAGCTCGACCGGGGACGCAGCAGGTTGTAGGGCCCGGTATCGGGCAGCTCCTCGCCGCGAACAGAAGCGGCATCGGCCTCCCAGGCAGCCTGCATCATCCGGGGCAGCCGATGGATCACGACATTCAGGAAGCTGCCGATCAGCAGGCCAGTCAGGCCGGCCAGGGCAATCAGCAGGATGGGGTCAAGTCGGTCGAGTTCAGTCACAACCACAGTGTGCCTCAGGCGACACCCTTGCAGGGCGCCATGCGTCTCAGACCACCTGGCCGAGCTTGAAGATCGGCAGGTACATGGCGACCACAAGGCCGCCGATGACGGTGCCGAGGAAGACCATGATCATCGGTTCGAGCAGCGACGACAGACTGGCGACCGCATCGTCGACCTCACGCTCGAAAATATCGGCCGCCTTGGCCAGCATGGAGTCGAGCGCGCCCGACTCTTCACCGATTGAAGCCATCTGAAGCACCATGTTCGGAAACACCTGCACATTGCCCATGGCGGTGGTCAGACTCGTTCCGGTCGAGACCTCGGACTGGATCTTGCGTGTGGCCTGCAGGTACACCACATTGCCCGAGGCGCCGCCCACCGAGTCGAGCGCCTCGACCAGAGGCACGCCGGCGGCAAACATGGTCGAGAGGGTTCTCAGCCATCGCGCGATGGTGGCCTTGCGGACCACGTCACCGAAGACGGGAATCCTGAGCAGAGCCCGGTCCATGAACTGCTGCACCGCAGGCGATCGCCTCCAGGCCTGCAGCAGAAAGTAGATTCCACCCCCGATTGCCCCGAAGATCCAGTACCAGTTCGCGACCGTGAAGTCGGACATGGCGATCACCAGCAGGGTCGGTGCGGGCAGGTCGGCACCAAAGCTCGAAAACACGCTCTTGAAGGCCGGGATCACAAACAGCATGATCACGGTCACCACGATCACGGCGACCCCGACCACGGCGGTAGGATAGAACATGGCCGATTTGATCTTGCCCTTGATGGCCAGCATCTTCTCCTTGTAGGAGGCCAGCCGGTCAAGCAGGTCATCCAGGATACCGGCCTGTTCTCCCGCATTGATCAGGTTGCAGAACAGCGCATCGAAGTACAGCGGATACTTCCGGAATGCGGCCGACAGTGAGGTCCCGGTTTCGACATCGGCCTTGATGTCCGAAAAGAGCTTGGCCACCGACGGGTTGTCGGTGCCCTTGGCTACGATGTCGAAGGACTGCAGCAGCGGCACACCGGCCTTCATCATGGTCGACAACTGACGCGTGAAGAGCGTGATGTCCTTCTCGCCGATCTTGCGCCCCCGTCTGAAGGCCTGCTTCTTGACCTTGACGACGTTGATGCCCTGTCGACGCAGGGTGGCACTGACAACACTCGCCGCAGGTGCGCGCATTTCGCCTCGCACCGTTTTTCCGTTGCGGTCGCGACCCTCCCAGATGAAGGTCGCGTCCTTGATCTTGCGCGATGAGTTGGAGAGCGTTGCACCAGCCATGCATGGACCTTCAGGAGACGTTGGTCACGCCGAGCACTTCCTCGATCGAGGTGAGCCCCGCCTTGACCTTGCGTAGCCCCGATTCTCGCAGGTCTGCAACCCCCTCGCGGCGGGCCTGGTCGGCAATCTCCATGGCATTGCCGTTGGCCAGGATGATGCGCTGGATTTCCTCGCTGATCGGCATCACCTGATAGATGCCCACCCGACCCTTGTAGCCGTTGGAACAGCGGTCGCAGCCCACCGGCCGGTAGGGCGTCCAGCTTCCGTCAAGATCAGACTCCGCAAATCCGGCCGCCCTCAGGGCATCCTCGTCGATCTCCGCGGGCTTTTTGCAATGGGGGCACAGACGCCGTGCAAGCCTCTGCGCCGTGATGAGCGTGACCGATGAGGCGATGTTGAACGCGGGGATGCCCATGTTCATCATCCGCGTCAGGGTGGTGGGAGCGTCATTGGTATGCAGGGTCGACAGCACCATGTGACCGGTCTGTGCGGCCTTGATCGCAATGTCAGCCGTCTCGAGGTCCCGGATCTCGCCGACCATGATGACATCGGGGTCCTGACGCAGGAAGGAGCGCAGGGCTGCGGAGAAGGTCAGCCCTGCCTTTTCATTGACATTGACCTGATTGATTCCCGGCAGGTTGATCTCGGAAGGGTCTTCCGCGGTCGAAATGTTGACACCGGGCTGATTCAGGATGTTCAGGCAGGTATAGAGCGAGACCGTCTTGCCCGAGCCCGTCGGGCCGGTCACCAGGACCATGCCGTAGGGGCGCTGGATTGCCTCCATCAGCTTTTCCTTCTGGTCTGGCTCGTAACCAAGGGCATCGATGCCCAGTTTGGCCTGAGACGGATCCAGAATCCGC
The DNA here is from genome assembly GCA_049422085.1 of Burkholderiaceae bacterium. GTDB lineage: Bacteria > Pseudomonadota > Gammaproteobacteria > Burkholderiales > Burkholderiaceae_E > UBA4615. The sequence continues at coordinate 3,355 of JBMSOD010000141.1, read as the reverse complement.
ATCACGATCTTCTCGCCGAAGAGCGTGGGCAGGGTGGAGACCCGGAAATCGATGGTGCGCTGGGGCGAGAGCACCAGCTTCATGCGGCCATCCTGGGGCAGTCGCTTTTCCGAGATGTCCAGACGCGATGTGACCTTGATGCGCGAAGCAAGCCGGTCCTTGATGGCCAGGGGAGGCTGGTTCATCTCCCTCAGCTCGCCATCGATGCGGAACCGGATCCGGTAGTACTTTTCGTAGGGCTCGAAGTGGATGTCCGACGCGCCTGCATGAATGGCGTCCATCAGCACTTTCTGCAGGAATTTGACGATCGGGGCGTCATCGACATCAGTCGCATCGTCGGCGGGAGCCGGCGCTTCCTCTGGCTCCAGGCTGACGTCGAATCCGTCGCCCACCAGCTGATCGAGTTCCTGGGTGGTGGACCTTCCGAGTTTTTCGATCAGTCGAAGCAGCTTGTCATGTTCGACCACCACCGGCTCGACCGTGGCCTGCGCATGGAATTTCACCCGATCGATGGCCTGCAGGTCGGTCGGATCGGAGAGCAGCACGGTGAGCCGGTTGCCCCGCTTGGCGACGGGAACGATCCGGCTTTCCGACAGGAGTCGCGCATCGATCAGGTCGCCGGCCAGTTCGGAGAGCTGAAGGGCCTGAAGATCGAGCTGGGGCAGGCCAAAGGTCTCGGAGGCAAATCGGGCCAGACGCGCTGGCGGAAAGTCCGGTAGCAGAACCACTTCATCCACGAAGCGGGTCTTGGCGGCGTCGGCCTTTTTCTGGATGGCGACGGCCTGCTCCAGACGAAGCATCTGTTGCTGGACCAGCGCACGGGCGAGCCCGGACAGGACCGTGCCTGAAGCAGCGGCAGGACTGGCAGTGGCCACGCTCAAACCAGAGAAATGCAAAGGGGAGTCATAGGTCGAGTGTGTGGCCTGCATGGGGGGCCTGTCCCTGCCATGGGCACGGACGCCCGTTTCGGGCGGATGAACGGACGCCAGCTCGGTTCGACCTGCCGGCGTCGGGCTTCCCCCGATGGCGTTCCGGTTTCGTTTGCTTTTGTGCGCCGCTCCGGTTTATAAGCACTCCTCGCAGTCGATGCAGGCCGTCCGAGCCGCAGGCGGCAGCACCAACCAGTGGATGGAGACGAATGACTGACAGCGGCCAGGCCCTGCTGAGCGTGCGGGGCGTCACAGTTCGATTCGGCGGCATCGTGGCCCTTGACGGGGTGACCTTCGATGTGCCCAAAGGCGGCATCTGCGGGCTGATCGGGCCCAACGGTGCCGGTAAGACCACTCTTTTCAATTGCCTCAGCCGCCTGTACCAGTATCAGGACGGCGATATCCATTTCGAGGGCAAATCGATCACCGCGACACCGGCCCATGACATGGCCGGGCTCGGTATCGGCCGCACCTTCCAGAACCTGGCGATGTTCAAGACCATCTCGGTCGAGCGCAACGTCATGATCGGTGCGCACAGCAGATCAAAGGCAGGCTTTCTTGCCAGCGCGCTCGGCCTGTCGTCGGTGCGCGAGGAGGAGGAGCGTCTGCGCGATCGCGCCGCTCAGATCATGGATTACATGAAGCTCACCCCCCATGCGCAGCGTCTGGTGGGCGACCTTCCGTTCGGCATCCAGAAACGTGTCGAGATGGCGCGTGCCCTGGCTGCCGACCCCAAACTCCTGCTCCTGGATGAGCCTGCAGCCGGCCTGAACCACGACGAAATGGCCGGTCTTGAGGATCAGATTCGCGACGTGAATGCCCGCCTGGGCATCACCGTGCTGCTGGTCGAGCACCACATGAGCCTGGTCATGGCCGTCTCGCACAAGGTGGTGTGCATCAACTTCGGCAAGAAGATCGCCGAAGGCACGCCTTCTGAAATCCAGCAGCACCCCGAAGTGATTGCAGCCTATCTCGGAGCGCCGGCCGATGCCTGAGTTGCTTGAAGTCAAGGGCCTCAAGGCCTCCTACGGACCGACGCAGGTTCTGTTCGACATCGATTTTTCACTGGCTCAGGGTCAGATCACCACCATCCTGGGCGCCAACGGTGCCGGTAAGACCACCTCCCTGCGGGCGGTGTGCCAGGCGGTACGGACCAGTGGCAGCGTGATGTTCGATGGCCAGCAGCTGGTCGGCAAGTCCACCGAATCGATCGTGCGCATGGGCGTGGCCCAGGTGCCCGATGGTCGCGGTACCTTCACCGCGCTCACCGTCGAAGAAAACCTCAAGCTTGGCGCCTATGTGCGTCGGGACAAGGCCGAGGTGGCGATCGACATGGAAAAGGCCTACACGCGCTTTCCGCGTCTGAAGGAGCGTCGCAACCAGCAGGCTGGCACGCTGTCGGGTGGTGAGCAGCAGATGCTGGCGATCAGCCGCGCACTCATGCTGCGCCCGCGTCTTCTGCTGCTCGATGAGCCGTCCTTTGGCCTGGCCCCCCTGATCGTGGCCGAGATCTTCCGCATCCTGCGCCAGATCAACGAAGAGGAGAAGGTGAGCATGCTGCTGGTCGAGCAGAACGCCAATCTGGCGCTCGGGCTGGCGCATCAGGCCTACCTCCTCGAGACTGGCCGTATCGTGATCTCCGGACCGAGCGAGGTGATCCGCAACGACGAGACCATTCGCAAGGTCTACCTCGGCCACTGATTCGATCAGCGACCCTGCTACCGATCGCCTTCGCTTCAAGACACATCACACGAGACAACTGACGATGGAAGCCTTACTTCACCAGATCTTTTCCGGCATCGCCAACGGGGGCATCTATGCCGCTGTCGGTCTGGCGCTGGTCATGATTCATCAGGCCACCCACCACATCAATTTCGCCCAGGGCGAGATGGCCACCTTCTCTACCTTCATCGCCTGGGCGCTCATCAACGCCGGCTGGCCCTACTGGGGGGCGTTTTTCCTCACGGTAGCGGTCTCCTTTGTACTGGGGCTGATCATTCAGCGCACGGTGCTCAAGCCGGTCGAAAAAGCCCCGGTACTCACCAACGTGATCGTTTTCGTGGGTCTCCTGGTGATCTTCAATGCGGTTTCAGGCTGGTTTTTCGACCACACCATCAAGTCCTTCCCGAGCCCCTTCCCCAAAGGCTCTCTGTTTGAAACGAAATACTTCAACTCGCATGCCGTCGGCTCCTTCATGGTGACGATGGTCGTGTTGGTCGCCCTGTATTGCTTCTTTCGCTTCACGCCGCTGGGCCTGGCGATGCGGGCGGCTGCGCAAAACCCCGAATCGGCGCGACTGGTGGGAGTCCGGGTGTCCTGGATGCTGGGGATGGGCTGGGGGCTGGCTGCAGCCATCGGCGCCGTGGCCGGCATGATGGTGGCGCCCATCGTGTTCCTCGACCCCAACATGATGGGAGGCATTTTGC
>JBMSOD010000140.1:0-8255 GCA_049422085.1 Burkholderiaceae bacterium | reverse complement strand
ATCCTTGCCGTGCTGTGGGCGCTGCTCCTGGGGCTCGCCTATGCCTGGACCATCCGGCGCTACACCGGGGCGACGCCCACGACCGCCTTCTTTGCGGGTGCGATCGGTGGCGCATCGGAAATGGCCCTGCAGGGCGAACGGCTGGGCGCGCGGGTTGATCAGATCGCGGCGTTCCACAGCGTTCGCATCCTGGTGGTGGTGGTCTGTCTGCCCTGGGCCTACAGACTGCTCTCGCTGCATGGCAGCGATCCCTATCTGCCTGCAGCGCGTGACTTCGAGCCTGCGGGATTCGTCGTGCTCGGGCTGATCACTGCAGCAGCGGCGCTGCTCTGGAAGCGCCTGGGTGGGTTCAGTCCCTGGAATCTGGGCCCGCTGGCGGCGAGCTTTGCACTCACAGCCAGCGGCATCACCCTCAGTGCGATGCCCGAGGGGCTGTCCGTGATCGGCCAGCTGGCGATCGGGGCCAGCCTGGGATGCCGCTTCTCGCGGGATTTTCTTGCTCAGGCGCCGCGCTTTCTGGCGGTCGCCTTCATCACTGCGGTGCTCGGGGTGCTGGCCACCTCGGGGGTCGCGGCAGGAATGGGTTGGGCCAGCGGAATTCCGGCAGCAACCCTTGTGCTGGCGACGGCCCCGGGGGGCATGGCCGAGATGTCCCTCACAGCGCGAAACCTGCAACTGGGCGTGCCCGTGGTGACCGCGTTTCATGTCGTGCGCATGGCCGCCAGCATGAGCCTGACCGGGCAGGTGTATCTGTGGATTGCAAAGCGCCGGGGCTGGCCAATCAAGATGCGGCCGGTGGCCTGAGCACGACGCAGCACGTGGTCTGAGCGCGCGCCCTGAGCCTTCGCGCGAGACCCTCGCCCTGAAGGCGCACGCCGCGCGCGCGGGCTGCCAGGTTCAACGGACCAACGCGGGGACAGCCTCGGCTGCGAGTTCGAGCCAGGCCGCATCATCCCTGGGCCACTGGCGCTCAGGAAGAGCATCGAGCGCCAGAAGCAGGGGCTGCAGCTGCCAGGAAGGCGGGCTCCCCAGCGCGCGCGGGCATTGTCTCCAGAGCGCCCTCAGCACCCGGGCGTCGACTGCAAAGTGCGCTGAAAGCGCCTCGATCACGGTGCGATCCTGTCCGGAGTCGATGGCCCGTCGAAGGCTGTCAAGCGGCTCGGACAGGCCATCGGCCTGCTCGACCAGGGCGCTTCGGCTGCGCGGTGCGGCTTCGATCAGGCCCTCGGCGAAAAACTGCGTGAAAAGCGGCAGACGCGACAGGACATGGGCGCGCTGCGCAGCATGCGTGCCGGCGGTCAGCAGCCAGTTGTAGGCCCCCAGATGCAAGCCGGTCCTGCAGCGTTCGAGTCGCGTCATGACCGGCGGATGCAGACTGGCCTGCATGATCTGGGCGATCCGTTCGTCGATCCGCCCTTCGCGCAGATCCATCGCGCGCAACACGCGGCCATAGAAGGCCTGATCAAGCCAGTCCTGACGCAGCCCTCGGCGCAGCAGCGCCAGGAAATCGGGATAGCGGCTGTCACGATCGAAGAGGCTGGAGGGCCCACCCGGCTCGAGCCGCAGGTCGCGGGCGAGATGCCGACCCCAGTCCTCACGGCGCGCTTCGAGCAGGGTCAGCATGTTGTCGGCCAGCGCCTCGAAGAGCACATCGAGCGCGGCATCGGAGTGCAGGGCAGCATCGGGCTGCGCTCCTGCAACAGGAGGCTGCCCCGGATCTGGATTCTGGGTGGCGTCGATCGCACCGAGCAATCGGCGCAGGGTCTGGTCGGTCAGCAGTCCACGAAAATCATAGACCGCCTGGCTGGCATCGATCCCGATGAAGCGCACGCCCAGCCCCCATTCACGGGCCAGTTGCGCAAAGACCGGATTGGCCAGCAGCGACAGCCTCGAGGCGAGGGGCAGCAGCAGCACGAACAGACGCCAGTCAGGCGAAGGCGCCCGCCAGATGAGCGCGCGCGGAGTATCGAGGTAGACCTGCGCAGCCGCGGCGAGTTCGGGCCCCACCTGACCCGTGTCAGTGAGTTCTTCGTCGATCGCGAGGGCCTGCACCCTCAGGGCCTGAAAGGCCAGCGGGTCAGTCGGCGCGCTTGGCAAAGAGAAGCAGGCCGCCCCCAAGGGCAAGCAGCAGGCTGGCGAGCAGCGTCCGTGCGACCGACCCACGCCAGAGCGCCTCGAGCGCGACCAGAGCCCCGGCAGCCAGGACGATGCGGGCGGTGCCTGCGGTACGTTGCGACGGGGACAGTGCGGTCATGGCCTCAATGTACGACGTCTCGGGGCAGTCGCGCCAGTGTGAGGGTCATTTTTGATATTCCGCCAGTCGATCGGCCAGCGCGGCCGGATCGACGTTGGCACCGCACACCAGCACACCGATGCGCTCGCCTGACTTCAGCGGGACCTGGCCGCCCAGCACCGCCGCCAGCGCCGTGGCACCGCCGGGCTCGGTGGCAATTCGGGCCTGCTGCCACAACCAGACCTGCGCCGCTGCAATGTCTTCATCAGACACCAGAACCGAGTTCGCGATGCGGTGCCGCAGCGCAAAGACGCCCGCGCCCACGCGACGCGCCCCGAGGGCGTCGGCGGCCAGGCCCTGGGGCTGAATATCCAGCGGCTCGCCCGCCTGCAGGGCCGAGTGCAACGTGGGGCAACCCTGCGACTCGACGGCGATCAACTGCGGCAACCGTGGCAACCGTGGCGGGCTCTCGCCCTGTGGGGTCTGCTGCGCCTGCCTCAGGGCGCAGGCTTCGAGCCAGGCAGCCATGCCGCCGATCAGCCCGCCACCACCCACCGCCACCAGCCATCGTGTCGCGGGCTCACCCTGTTGCAGCCATTCGCGGGCAACCGTGCCCTGCCCGGCCAGGGTGTCGTACTGATCGTAGGCATGCGACGACAGCGCGCCGGTGCGGGCCACAAACTCCTGCGCAGCCGCCAGAGCCTCGGCATATTCCTCGCCCACGGCGTGAACCCGCGCACCCAGCGCCCTCAGGCGGGCCTGCTTGGCCTGCGGTGCGGTGCGCGGCACGAAAATCTCGGCCTTCCAGCCCAGATGACGGGCAGCCAGCGCCACCGCGATGCCGTGATTGCCACCGGAGGCCGCCACCACGCTATCGGGCGGGGTTTCACCGAGGGTCATCGCTCGCTCACGTGCTCGAATCAGGCGCGAGAAGGCTCCCCGGGCCTTGAACGTGCCCGAGACCTGCAGGCATTCGAGCTTGAGTTCGAGGGTGCCGCCTGAGGGGGCCTGAACCTCGAGCAAGGGCGTGCGCCGCACCCAGCCCGCGATGCGAGCGGCGGCGGCCTCGATCGCCGTGTGATCGGGCACCGTGACCGGGTCTGCCTGAAGCTCGGCGCTCATGGTCTCGGTGGCCTTCCTGGTCTGGGCGTCATTCATGCTCTCAGCCCGCCGAAACCCATCCAGGGGGTCGCCACCAGAAAGCCAGCATCGACGGGCAGATTGACCCCGGTGATCCCGCTGGCCTGATCGGACGCCAGGAAGGCGACCGCGGCCGCAATTTCCTCGGGCTTCACGAGCCGGCCCAGCGCCTTGCTTGCCACCATGTGGGTGGTGTCAAGGTTGCCGACCGCGACCCCGCGCTCAAGTGCCGGGGTTTGGGTAAATCCGGGCGAGACGGTGTTCACCCGCACGCCTTTGCGTCCCCACTCGGCCGCTAGGCCCTCGCCAAGGCTGATCACCCCGGCCTTGGCCGGACCATAGGAATGCAGCGGCCCCGAGCGCATGCCGGCCACCGATGCGATGTTCACGATGGCTCCGCGGCCGCGTTCAGCCATGGGCGCACCAAAGGCCACGCAGGCGAGATAGGTGCCGCGCAAATCGATGCGGGCAACGATGTCCCACTCCTTCATGCCCAATTCTTCCGGGGGCAGTGTGCGCTGCAGGACACCGGCGCAATTGACCAGAACCCGCACCGGTCCGATGCCCTCGGCGATCTCGCGGGCGGCTGCATGCACGGAGGTCTCGTCACCCAGATCGATGTAGACCGCGTGGGCTCGCGTGCGACGGTGCGAGTCGGCAACCGGGGAAGCAGTCCCCTCGGTGGCGACCAGCGAAGCCGCGACCGCTCGTGCGCCCTCGAGGTTGCGATCGGCCAGCACCACCAGGTCACCCTCCTGATGCAGGCGTCTGGCGCAGGCCTCGCCGATGCCGCTCGCGGCGCCGGTGACCACACTGATGCGTGGAGCCTCAGCCATGGGACACCGGATGCTCGACCGTCGGGCCCTGCGGCAGCGGCGCCATGCGACCCGGGTTGCGTTCGAGCAGCAACGGGCGAACCCACTTCGCAAAACGTGCGGCCTCTTCGTGGTGCAGATAGCCCGAGAGGCAGAAGGAATGGCAGCCCACATCGATGAACTGCTGCAGCGTGTCGGCACACTGTTGCGGATCACCCACGACCACAATGCCTGCACCGGGACGCACCCGCGTGATGCCGGTCCACAGGTGGGGCGCGATCAGCTCGCCGTGGGTACGGGCGAGCTCCTGCACCCGCTGGTTGGCAGCGGAGCTTGCATAGTGCTTGCGGATGAAGTCGGTCTGCTCCTGCGTGACGCCTGACATCAGCGACTGTGCGGCATCCCAGGCTTCGGCTTCGGTTGCCCTGCAGATGATCTGCAAGCGCATGCCAAATCCGAGTTCGTGCTCGCGGCCATGGCGCGCCGCCATCGATTTCAGCGTGGCGATGTTCGAAGCGATGGTCGGCACGGTGTCGCCCCAGAACAGATGCACATCGGCATGCCGGGCTGATACCTCCCAGGCCTCGGGCGATCCGCCTCCGAGATAAAAGCGCACAGGCTGACGCGGCCGCGGCATGGCCCGCGCGCCCTGCAGCGTATGAAAGCGGCCTTCGAAGTGCACCGGCTGATTGCTCGTCCAGAGCGCCTTCATGATGCGCACATCTTCTTCCATGTGGGCGTAGCGGTCTTCCTTGGCCAGGGTCAGGCCATCCTGGCGCGCCTCATCATCGCTCTGACCTGCGATCAGATTGACCGACACCCGGCCGCCCGAAAGCCGATCCATGGCGCCGACCATCCGGGCAAGCAGCACCGGATTCATGTACCCGGGCCGCGCAGCGACCAGCATGCGCATGGCCTGGGTACGCGCAAGCACCATGGCCGAGCTGATGTAGGCATCCCAGCAGGTGGTGGCCACCGGCACGAGCATGTACTCGAACCCTGCGGCCTCGGCCGCATGCGCAACCTGTTCGAACATCTCCATGGAGGGGGGCACCAGGCCGTCGGGGCTGCCGAAGTTCAGGTGGTCACCTCCGGTCGGCATGAACCATCCGAACTCGAGGCGCCGACTCGATGGGGTCTGGGAAGGGCTGTTCATCAGTGTCTCCGTTGATCCGCCAAGTGTGCACCAAGCCCACCGCAATCCGGGCTGCTCCTGCTTCTGGAGACCCGAAAACAGAACCGCCGCCTCGTGGGCGGCGGTGAAAGCTCAAGGAGAAGAAGAGCTGGAGGAGACGGTTCTCATGATGCTCGCGATCGATCGACCCCTCCAGATCATCCCGTCAGACGGCGGACACGCTGGAACAAGCGGTCGGACCGTGCAAAGACCAGGAATTCAGAGCACCAGAAGCCGTGGATCCGCCAGCGCATCGGCCCGAACTGGCTGGTGCAGCAGCTCTACCAGATCGGCGCGATGGTTCAGTACAGCCCTCTGATTGACATAGCCCTTGTCGGTGATTTCGCCCGCATCGATCGACAAAGGCGCCTCGAGCAGCAGGGCGCGGCGAGCATGCAGCGAGGAAGCCCCCTGCGCTTCGTCCTTCAGGCGCTGCAGGCCGGCTCGCAAGGCCTCACGCACCCGGGCACTGAGCAGCACCTCCCCGATGGGCGCGTCCGCCGGAAACCCGGACAAGGCTCTGCAGGCGGGGAGGTTGGGGACCACCAGAAACGCCACTTCATCGCGGTCATGGCCACTGACCACCACGTCCTGGGCAACCGGCATCAGCCATTCGACCGCACGGACCCGCAAGGCACCCACGCTCACCCAGGTGCCTGAAGAGAGCTTGAAATCCTCGGCAATCCGGCCGTCGAACATCAGACCAGCCTCGGGCCGCTGAGGATCGACAAAGCGCACCGCGTCTCCGATGCGGTAGAAACCCTGCTCGTCGAAAGCCGGGGCCGTGAGCTCCGGACGACGCCAATACCCCGGCATGACATTGGGGCCGCGCACCCGGATCTCGAGCTTGCCAGCCTGAGGAACCAGCCTTAGCACCGTGCCGGGCACAGGCAGTCCGATCACCCCTGCACGCTCGGCCTGGAAATGACAATCGGTGGCCAGGGGCGAGGTCTCGGTCGACCCCCAGGCGCTCACCAGCGCAATCGGCTCGCCGATGGTTTGCACCGCCAGTTCGGTGAGGGCCTCCCAGAGCGGCTGGGGCAGAGCTGCGGCCGCATAGAAGATCGCCTGCAAGCGGGAAAAGAAGCGCTCCCGCAGTTCGACATCCTGTCGCAGGGCCTGCACCAGAAGATCGAAACCGCGCGGCACATTGAAGTAGACGGTGGGCGGGATGGACCTGATGTTGGCCAGGGTGGTGTCCACCAGACCGGGTGCGGGCTTGCCGGCGTCAACACACAGATGCCCGCCATGGCGCAATACGAGATAAAAATTGTGATTGCCGCCGAAGGTATGACTCCAGGGCAGCCAGTCCACGATCACCGGCGGGGTTCGGGTCAGGAACGGCCAGACCTGCGCCTTGGCCTGCTGGCTTGCGCACAGCATGCGCTGGGTATTGATGACACCCTTGGGCGTGCCTGTGGACCCGGACGTGAAAAGGATCTTGGCCACGGTCTGCGGGCCCACCTGCGAGAACGCCCGGGCCACACGCCCGGCATCAGTACGGCTGATCAGCTCTTGCGAATCGACCGACACCACGCGGGCAGTGTGGAGCTGGCGGATCGCCTCCAGCGCCTTGGCATAGGCCTGCGCATCGCCCACCACGATGGCCCCCGGGGTGACCAGTTCGATGATGCCGCGCAACTTGGCATGGTCGTTGGAGGCCAGGGAATAGGCCACCGACACCGGCACCACAGGGATGCCGACATGCTGGGCTGCCAGCATGAGCAGGCCATGGTCGATGCCGTTGTCGCACAGGATGACCAGAGGCCGCTCGGCCGACAGGCCGGCATCGAGCATCCAGGTGGCCATGGCCTGAACCCTCTGCAGGGCCTGGGCATACGGGACGGTCCGCCAGCCCTGATCCCGGCCGGCACGCTCGCTCAGAAAGGGGGCATCAGGTGAGACAGCTGCCCAATGCTCGAGCCATTCGCCTACCGCTCGGGCATGAGGGCCGAGAGGATCGGGGGACTCCAACAGACGCGAGCCATCGGGCAGATCGCTGACCTGGACACGCGGCGGCGCAAAGAGCCGCTGTGGATGACGCTCGGGCGGTTTCATCGCGAGGTCGGGCAAGGTCGTGGGGCTTGCGAGGTCGTCAATGGCGCGCCTGGCAGGAATCGAACCTGCGACCCTTGGCTTCGGAGGCCAATACTCTATCCACTGAGCTACAGGCGCGGAACCGCTGATTGTAGCCTGCCCGGCGCACTTTGGGCGGCTGGGGCCCGATGCGCCGGAGCGAGCCGCTATAATCCGCGTTTGATCTTCGTCCCTTTCGTCCGTTCTGTCTCTGGACGACAGACTGCCTTTGGCCAGGGAGGCCCGCCGGCATGAGCAGCGAACACGACACCTTCATCAAGACGCCCAGGCAACTGATTACCGTGGTGGTGCTTTCCTTTGTGGTGCCCATCGTGGTCATCATTGCGCTGGCCAACTACATGAACAAGACGCCCCGCGAAGGGGCTGGATCCGATGGCGCCGCAAGCGCGGTCGAGAACCGCATCAAGCCGGTGGCGGGCTTTGAGCTGAAAGGCGCAGCGGGCGCTGCGGCACTCAAGTCCGGCGAAGCGGTCTACAACGCCCAGTGCGGCGCCTGTCACAACGTCGGTGCCGCTGGCGCCCCCAAGATCGGCGACGCAGGCGCCTGGGCGGCCCGCATCAAGACCGGCTACAACGCCCTGCTCAACTCCGCACTCAAGGGCAAGGGCGCCATGGCCGCCCAGGGTGGGGGCGATTACGAAGACCTCGAGATCGGCCGGGCGGTGGTCTTCATGGCCAACAAGAGCGGCGCAAAGTTCGAAGAGCCCAAGGCCCCGGCGGCCCCTGCCGAAGGCAAATAGGCGAGCCCGCAGGACACGGCCCTGCCGGCCAGGACCCGCTCAGGACGGACGCCCCC